>DHZF01000039.1:0-51517 GCA_002414505.1 Hyphomonas sp. UBA5111
GGGGCAAGCGCGGTGGCCAGCATATTCGCGCCTTCGGCATGGCTACGCTCATAATCCTGTGGGCCGGGCTGGCCTTCGGAGTTCGCTTTCACGAGGAAGCCGCCGAAATCCGGCACATGGGTGTAGATCTCGTCCACCTTGGCCTGCCACCAGGCCTGTACCTCGGCGTCGCGCGGATCGGCAGTGTCGAGGCCGCCCAGTTCCATCGGCGCAGAGAAGCGCGCGGTCAGATAGACCTTGATCCCATAGGGCCGGAAAATGTCTGCGAGGGCTGCGACCTTCTCAAGGTATGGCGCGGTCAGCACGGTCGCGTCAGCGTTCACATTGGTCAGCGACACCCCATTGATGCCGATGGACGCATTGGCGCGGGCATAGTCGGTATATTTCGGATCGAGATAGTCTGGCAGCCGGTGCCAGTCCCAGATCGACTGACCCGCATAGCCGCGCTCGACATGGCGATCCAGATTGTCCCAATGATTGAGCAGGCGCAGCTTGGTCTTGGGACGTGAAATGACGTCGAGATCCGTGAGCGCCTCCCCGCGCGACATGCGCTGGAGATAGTCGAACGTGCCATAGAGGACGCCAAGGTCGGATTGTGCAGCGATCAGTGTTACGCGCTTACCGTTCAGTTTCGTTGCCCGCAGGGCGAAGCCCTCGGCGCCAACGGTTTCAGTGGGTGGCAGGTCCGCCTCATCGACCGCATCGGCGCAGTCCGCACTGGCCAGTACGAGCGTCCGGCTGCGCAGCCTGTCCGTGGATTGGAGGGAATTTCCCAGCAGGGACTCCGTGGCCCGGTCGATTTCCGCAAGCGCGGCCTGAAGCGTCTCCGACGGCTCAGCGCAGGCGGTCATCACATGGCGCGGCGCGGCGTCGGGCCTGGCCTCAAGCTGTTCATACCGAAGCCAGAGTTCGTAGCCATCCTCTGCCACAGCCGGCAACACGCCGAAACCAATTGAAACCGAAATGAACAGACTAGCGACGCGCTTCAGCAGATTCTTCACAACCCTTGACCCGTTTATATATCGGGAGGCGACTGCCGTACGGTCACCGCCCCCGAATGTTTGCGTTATCATTACCTAACGCGACAGGCAGCATGTGTCACCGCCCCTCTTTTCAGAGGGGCGGCACCAGATCAGGAGGCGTCGTTCATCACCTCGCTCATATCATCAAACCCTGCGGCCACTTTCGGCTTCACCGAGCGGCCGATCACGCTGACAAGATAGGCTGCGAGGCCTGACAGCAGGAAGCCGGGGATCATGGCATAGACGAGGGATTCGAGTGGCACCGCGCCGCCGCCTTCCACAGGCAGGAGCGGCGCATAGAGCCAGACCAGTACCGTCACCGCGCCGACGATCATGCCGGCGAGCGCGCCGTCACGCGTCAGTCCGCGCCAGAACAGGCTGAGCAGGATGATCGGGCCGAAAGCAGAGCCAAAGCCGGCCCAGGCATTCGACACAAGATCAAGGATATTGCTGTTCGGATCGAAGGCGAGCGCAATCGCAACCAGGCTGACCACAACCGTCGCGATCCGGCCGATCATGACCAATTCCGACTGGGAGGCTTCGCGCCGGAAGAAGGTCTTGTAGACGTCTTCGGTGATTGAGCTGGAAGACACGAGCAGCTGCGAGGAGATCGTGCTCATGATCGCGGCGAGAATGGCCGCCAGCAGGAAACCGGCAATCAGCGGATGGAAGATGATCTGCGACAGCAGGATAAAGATGGCTTCAGAATCCGTCAGCTGGGCGCTGAGCTCATGTTGCTGGACATAGGCTACGCCGACCGCGCCGACGAACACGGCGCCGATGACGGTCACGAGCATCCAGCTCATGCCTATGAGGCGGGCCGTCTTGATATCCTTGAGCGACCGGATGGCCATGAAGCGTACGATGATGTGCGGCTGACCGAAATAACCGAGGCCCCAGGCCAGCAGGGAGATGAGACCGAGCACGGTCATACCCTCTGGCCACATGTCGAAGAACTGACTGCGCGACGGCCCGGTCGCCCCGCTGTCGGCATTCACATAGGCCGGCGCATCCATGATGGCGCTTTCCATGCCGCTCCAGCCCCCGACCACGAAAAACGCGATCACGGGCACCAGAATGAGCGCGATGAACATGATGCAGCCCTGCACGAAGTCCGTCAGGCTGACGGCAAGGAAGCCGCCGATCACCGTATAGGCAAGGACGACACCGGCTGTGACGAACAGGCCAAGCTGGTAGTTCAGACCAAAGGCCGACTCAAACAGCTTGCCGCCTGCAACGATGCCGGACGAGGTATAGACGGTGAAGAAGACAATAATCACGAGCGCAGAAATCGTGCGCAGAGCGTGGCTTGTATCGTGAAAACGATTCTCGAAGAAATCCGGAATGGTGATCGAGTCATCGGCCATTTCGGTATAAATACGCAGGCGCGGCGCGACGAAGCGGTAGTTGAGATAAGCGCCGACCGTCAGGCCGACTGCGATCCAGGCCGCTGAAAAGCCGCTCACATAGATGGCGCCAGGCAAGCCCATCAGCATCCAGCCACTCATGTCAGACGCGCCAGCAGAGAGAGCACCGACGGCCGGGTGGAGGTTACGTCCGCCCAGCATGTATTCGGATACGTCGCTCGTGGACTCCTTGTAGGCATATAGTCCGATGGCCATCATCAGGACGAAATACGCCCCGAGAGAAATCATTTCGGGAACGCTGATTGTCATATGTGTCTCGCTGTCCTCGTATATTACGGAAAAGCGCGCCCCCCGTGGCCGCGCATCAGATGTTCGTATCTACGGCCGGGTCTGGCCGTTGCCATGTACCAGATATTTGAAACTGGTCAGTTGCTCCAGACCCACCGGTCCACGCGCATGCATCTTGCCGGTCGCGATGCCGATCTCTGCGCCCATGCCAAACTCTCCCCCATCGGAGAATTGGGTCGAGGCATTGTGCATGACGACCGCGCTGTCGATGGACGTCATGAAGCGGCGGGCCGCGTCCTGGTCTTCTGTCAGGATGGCGTCCGTGTGGCCCGAAGAGTGCTCGCTGACAAAGCTGATGGCCTCATCCAACCCGTCCACGACTTTGACTGACGCAATCGTGTCGAGATATTCCGTTGACCAATCTTCCTCGGTCGCTTCGTCCAGGCTTGGCTCGATGGCGCGCGCTTCGGCATCGCCGCGCAGCTCGCACCCTTCCATGATCTTCACCAGTCGGGGAATGACGGCACCAGCAATGGCGCGGTCCACCACGATACTCTCGGTCGCGCCGCAAACACCGGTGCGGCGCAGCTTGGCGTTGCGGACAACATCCAGCGCCTTGTCGATATCGGCATCGGCGTGGATGTAGCTGTGGCAGTTGCCGTCAAGATGGAGCAGCGTCGGCACCTTGGCTTCGTCGCGCACCAGTTCGACCAAGCCGCGCCCGCCGCGTGGAATGACGAGATCAACATAGTCGACGGCATGCAGCAGCGCGGTCACGGCGTTGCGGTCGGTGGTTTCAACTGTCTGAACAGCACCCTTTGGCAAACCAGCGGCTTCGAGCCCGGTCTGCATACAGGCCACAATCTCGCGCGTTGAATTCTTGCTTTCCGAGCCGCCGCGCAGGATCACGGCATTGCCGGATTTCAGGCATAGCGCACTGGCATCGGCGCCGACATTCGGACGGGATTCATAGATCATCCCGATTACGCCAATCGGCACGGCGACGCGCTCAATGGTCAGGCCATTCGGGCGCTCAGTGGTCGAGAGCAACCGCCCGACCGGGTCCGGCAGTTCGGCAATCTGTTCCAGAGCGCTCGCCATCGCCTCGACTCGGTCATCTGTGAGACGCAGCCGGTCGATGAAAGACTCTGGCCGACTGTCGCCGACGCTGTCGACATCTTCCTTGTTGGCGGCAAGCAGGCCCGCTTTTGCCTCGCGCAAAGCCTTGGCGGATGCGCGGAGGGCCTCATTCTTCTGCTCGGTCGTTGCCGTCAGCAAGGCCTTGGCAGCGTCGCGGGCGTTCTGGCCGAGGCCGGAAATGTATGCGTTCAAACGGGAATCCAATGTGGTCACGTTTCGTCCTTCATGGTTCGTGTTCGGGGGCCTAGCGCAGCTCGATTGCGCGCTTGTAGGCCGCCTCGGTGGTGGCTTTCAGGAGGTCCGACAGCTTGCCGTCTCCGTTCAGGGCCTTCAGGCCCGCTTCGGTCGTGCCATTCTTGCTGGTCACGGAATTGCGGAGATTTTCCGGAGTGTCGCCGGTTTCGAGGATCATGCGGATGGAGCCATCCAGCGTGCCGAGCACAAGATCGCTGGCCTGTTCGTCACTGAAGCCGAGTTCCTTGGCCGCCTCGATATAGGCGCGAGCCATCTCGAAAACATAACCGGGCCCGCTCCCCGCGACGGCCGTTACCCGGTCGATCTGGTCTTCATCATCAACCCACACAGCCGTGCCTGCAGCCTGCATCAGCGTCTCGACGGCGCTCTTATGGTCGGTGCTTGCGTCATCACTGGCATATAGGCCGGCGACCCCGGCCCCGATGGCGGATGGCAGATTCGGCATGATCCGGATGATCGGGTAGCCCGGCAAGGTCGCCTGGAGGCGTTTCACCGAACATCCGGCGGCGATGGAGGCAACAGCTCCATCCTGATTGATCGCGTCCTTATAGGCGGGCAAGATCTCGTCCACCATCTGCGGCTTGATCGCGACAATCAGCAGATCGAACTTTTCGTCTCCAAGTGCGTTGATATCCTTGAACAGGCGGGCGCCTTCCATCGGCTGGTCCAGGAAAGGGTCGACAATGGTGAATTCACCCTCAGTCGCGCGCATCCACTGCGTCAGCAGGGCGCCGCCCATCTTTCCACATCCAACGAGAAGTACCTTCATACCTTAATGTTCCTTTGTCCGCCTGATCCGCGAGATAATGATATTTGTTTAGAATTCAAACAATCCATTACAGATACTCAAGGTTCCAGCCGATGCCACAATGTGTCCCAATTTCCTTGTTTGAGGTCCCTTCAAACAGGGTATCGGGACGCTAAAGAAAGTCTCAAGGTATTTTGTAAGCTAATTATTTGCATCGTAACCCAAACCTTCTTATGTCCGCCCCTAAGCAACCACCGGAGCCTAATTTGCCTTCCAAGAAACGCATCGTCGTGAAAATCGGATCAAGCCTGCTTGCCAATCCAGACCTTCTCACACCGCGCTGGGCATTCATACAACGGCTGCTTGAAGACATCACCAAATTGCGGAGTGATGGATATGAAGTCGTGCTGTGTTCGTCTGGCGCTGTCGCGCTTGGCTTGAACATGCTCAACGAAAAGCCGGAAACCGCCGGACTGCGCGACAAGCAGGCCGCCGCCGCATGTGGCATGCCGCTGCTGCTGAATGCCTACAAGCAAGTTGCGCACGAGTTCGGATTTGACATCGCCCAGGTCCTCGTGACCCTCCAGGATATGGAGGAGCGCAAGCGCTTCCTGAACACCAAGAACACTGTCCACCGCCTGTTGCAGGGCGACATCCTGCCAATCGTGAACGAGAACGATTCGATCACGACCGAGGAAATCCGCGTGGGCGACAATGACCGTCTTGCTGCGAAAGTCGCCCAGATGATCCAGGCGGATCATCTCGTGATCCTCACCTGCATCGACGGCCTCTACGACAAGAACCCGGAAGAGCCCGGCGCGAAACTGGTCGAGGAAGTCCACGATGTAAGTGAGTATATCGCCGTCACCGAGGGCACGAGCAGCCTCGGCAGCGGCGGCATGCTGACCAAGATGCAGGCCGCCAATATGGCCCAGAATGCCGGGTGCACGACGCTGATCGCCAATGGCGAGCATGAAGCGCCGGTCTCATCCGTACTCTATAATGAGCGCCCGCATACCAAATGCCTGGCCCATACAAAGCCTGCCTCGGCATGGGCCGCATGGCTGACGGATCGTCTGCAGATTGCCGGCAGCATCGTTATCCGTGATGAACTGGCCAACAGCCTGTCCGATAGCCCGGAACATGTGCTGCATGAGGACATCAAGTCCATTCAGGGCCAGTACGTCAAAGGCGACGTCATTCACGTCTATGACGAAAGCGGCGCGGAAATCGCGCGCGGCATGACCAATTTCTCGTCAGAGGAAACCATGGTGCTGGCGCGCCATCCGGAAATCTCGCCCAAGGAACTGCTGGGCTACCAGACGGGCGGCACTGTCATCAGTCGCGAAAACCTGATTGTGCTCGAAGATCGTCACCTGCTCTGGGATAAACCGGATCAGGAAACCATGGTCGAGGTCTCCGAGACCTGATCAGTCTTCCTTCTGGAGATCTCCGACTTCCAGAATCGGCGCGGCATCGAGGCTGCCGGCATTCATCATGGCGGCGAGCCGCTGAACCGATGAGATGAGCAGGCTCTGCTCCCATAATTCAAGCGAATCGAAGCGCTTCAGGAACCCTTCCTGAAGCGCTTCGGGCGCTTCTTCGAGGCTCATGCGTCCGGCCGCTGTAATCACGACGTCGACTGCGCGGCGGTCGGTTTCGTTCTTCTGCCGCTCGACCAGGCCCGCTGCTTCCAGACGATCGACGATCGACGTGATCGTGGCTTGCGACAGGTGAACCTGCCGGGCAATTTCGGACGGCTTGACCGATCCCGCACTCGACAGGGTCTGGAGCACCATCAATTGTGGTGCCGTCAGGCCGGTCGTTTTTGCCAGCCGCTTCGAATTCAGATCGATGGCGCGCGTAATTTGGCGGATCGCGGTCAGCAGCTGTGTATGTTTGGCCATAACCTTACCTAAAGAGACAGCCAAGCTTGCGTCAATTGCAACAACTGCCGAGAAATCAGGGACTTGAAGTGGCAGGAGCGGTTTGCCCGCCTCCTTGGCTGTTGCAAAAAGCCAGGCCGGACTAGCGGAATGAGCATTGCTCCCCTACAGCGATGGAAAGCATTGCAGGGCGCAGCAAGCGCCCATCACGACACTTTCCGAGGACGCAGCATGACTTCCCAACGCATTCGCATCGACGTCTCAGACGGGATCGGCGAACTGATCCTCAACAAGCCGGAACGGCGCAACGCCCTGTCGAGCGACATGTGGGAAGCAATCCCCGGCCTTGTGAAGCAGCTGGAAACGGATCCCGGCGTCATGGTGGTCGTCCTTCATGGCGGGACGGCAGGTGCCTTTGCGGCGGGCGCGGACATATCCGAGTTCGAAACCATCTATGCGACACCGGAAAGCGCCGAACATTCGGCCAATCTGATTTCAGACGCCGTCACAAGCCTCGCCAAATGCGCCAAGCCGGTCATTGCGGCGATTGAAGGCGCCTGCGTCGGCGGTGGGGTCAGCCTGGCCCTGACGACCGACATTCGCATTGCTGGCAAGGGATCGAAATTCGGCGTACCGCCCGCCAAGTTGGGCCTCGTCTATCCCGTCGATGATACAAGGCGGCTGATCGAAACCGTCGGCGTGCCGGCCGCGAAGGACATGCTATTGACCGGCCGGCTCTTCGACTGCGACGAAGCCCACCGGATCGGGCTGGTCACGCATATTGCCGAGCGCGGAACGGCCTTGCAAATGGCGCGCGACACCGCCCGCCAGATTGCTGCCAACTCGCTTTGGTCGCACGGCGCCATGAAGCGCACATTCGAGGCGGTAAAGGCGGGCTGGCGGGATGACAGCCCCGAAGCCAAAGCGCTGTTTCTGGAGAGTTTCGAGAATGTCGATTTCCAGGAAGGCTACAGCGCTTTCCTGGAGAAACGTCCGGCCAAATTCACCTGGCGCTGAACCGCTAGAACCCGCCTCCCATCGCGACATAGAGATCAATCGCGGCCGTCAGCCTGTCGCGGCGGGCTTCGAGTGCGCTCTGGGTTGCCGAATAATAGGTCTGCTGCGCTGACAGAAGACTTGTCAGGTCATCCGTTCCCACACGATAGCGAAGCTCTGCCGAGTCCAGCGCCTTGCGGCTGGCAGCCAGCGCAATGTCGTACTGCGCTTCGCGCTGGGCGCTCGTATTGATCGCCGAGAGGGCCACGTCCACTTCGCGCAAGGCGGTGAGAATGGCCTGCTCATAATTGGCGAGTAAGGCTGTCCGGCGTGCCTTCGCACTGTCCAGTTGGGCTTCCAGTGCCCCGCCCGAGAAGACCGTCTGCGACAGGGCAGCCGACAGGCTTGCGGTCGGATCCGACATGGAGGTGAGCAAGCTCGTCACGCCCGCGCCGAGATCGACACTTGGCAGCATGGCGGCCCGGGCGACATGAACATTCGCCTGTCCCGCCCGCAAATCTGCTTCGGCCTGGAGAAGGTCAGGACGACGGACAAGAAGTTCTGATGGCAAGCCCGCGGCGGGGACCGGCAAGTTGGTTTCGTAGAGATCGGTCTCTGCGATGTCGAATTGCTGGGGCGCCTGCCCGACAAGGATCGCAATCGCTGTGCGCAGCGCCAGGATCTGCTGCTCAATCTGCGGAATCTGCGCCCGGGAATTGGCGAGCGCCGCTTCCTGGCTGGCAAGATCAAAACCCGAGATTTCGCCCGCCTCGTAGCGCACTTCAACGATCTCGAAAATGCGCTCGGCGATTTCCAGATTATCACGCGCGACCGCCAGCTGTTCGCGCGCGACCTGAAGATTGAAATAGTTCGTAGCCAGATCGGAGGCGACGCTTAGCTCAAGCGCGCGTTGCGCAAACTCCGCTGAGTCCAGGCTGGCACCGGCTGCCTCCCGGGAGGCGGCAATACTGCCAAACAGATCAAGTTGGTAGCTCGCGGACAAGCGGGCGCTTCGGGAAAAATCGCTGAAATCGGACTCGCTGTCTGTTGAGACATTCGCGCCTGCCGACACAGATGGCAGTGTATTCGACTCCGCCACACGCAGCGCGGCCCGCGCGGAAATGACGTTTGCCAGCCCCGCCTCAAGCGATTTGTTCTGCTGGAGAGCTCTATCGACCAGCCCGTCCAGGGAGTTATCTCCGAAGCTGGACCACCAGAGCGCTGTGTCAGGCAAGGCCGGATCAGCCTCGACGGACGTTTCATAAGCGCCCGGCAGAGTGACCGAGGATTCAGGCATGTCGGAAGACTGTGTACTCACGCATCCGGCAGCCACAACAAGCAGGCTAAGGGGAAGAAGGGAAATCCTGGTCATGATTACTCCGCCGCAAGGGCCCGGACCGGGTCAAGCCGCGAGGCATTGCGCGCCGGCAGGAAGCCGAACACGAACCCGGTCAGGAAGGCTGTTGAAAAGGCGAGAATGGCCGGCGTCGGGGTGATCGCAATGCTCGTGCCCAGATTGGCAAGAATGGCACAGATGGCAAACCCGGTGAGGATACCGATCACGCCGCCCAGCGCGCATACCACGACGGCCTCCACGATGAATTGCACGAGAATGTCGGACCGCCGCGCCCCAGTGGCCATGCGGACACCGATTTCGCGCGTGCGCTCAGAGACGCTGACCAGCATGATGTTCATCACGCCAATCCCGCCCACGAGCAGTGAGATGGAGGCGACAGCCCCGAGGAGCATGGAGAAGGAGTTTTGTGTCTCCTGAACAGATTCCAAAAGGGAGGCCGTATTCCGTATCCGGAAGTCCTGTGTTCCGTGGCGCTGAAGCAGGAGGTCATTCGCCTGGGTTTCGGTGTCAGAAATGACATCCGTATCCTCCACCGCAATCGTCACGCTCGACAGATAGGAGCTGCCGAACACGCGCATCATGCCTGTGGTAATGGGGATAAGCGCCAGGTCATCCTGGTCCCGCCCGAACGAACTCGCCCCTTCTTCTTCGAGGATACCCGCGATTTCAAACGGGGCACCGGCCAGGAAGACATATTCGCCGACGGCGTCCGACACATTGTCGAACAACTCGCCTGCCGTTGTCGTTCCCAGCACGACCACGCCAACCCGGCGGTCCACATCCTCGGCGGTGAAGAAAGAGCCATAGGCCAGCTTGCGTGTATTGGCGAGCAACCAGTCCTCCGAGACGCCCTCGACCGTGCCGCGATGGTCATTACTGCCGCGGCGCAAGGTGGCTGACCCGGATCGTGAGGGCACGGCGGCGAGGACATTGTCGAGTTCTCCCAGCGCTTCAGCATCTTCCAGCGTCAGGGTCGCAATCGCGTCCCCTCGCATACGCGCCCCCCGGTCACCACCGGGCGAGACAAAGAGCAGATTTGCGCCCATGTCCTCAAACCGCGCCATGACGTCCCGCTGACTGCCCTGCCCGACTGCCAGCATCGCGACCACTGCCGCCACACCGATCACGACACCCAGCAGGGTCAACGCCGTGCGGAAGAGGTTCGCGCGCAATGACCGGAACGCGGTCTTGATGGACTCCGTGAGCTGAAGAAAAAAGGAGGGAGAGGATTTGACCTCTCCCTGGTCAAGCGCCACCTGTGGCCGATCCACAAATCCGGAATCCGAGACGATCTTGCCATCCCTTAGCTCGATGGTCCGGTCGGCCCGCTGGGCGACATGCTGGTCATGGGTGATCAGGATGACGGTGCGGCCGGAGCGGTGCAACTCTTCGAGCAGCTCGAGCAACTCCTCGCTGGTGCCCGTATCTAGCGCGCCTGTCGGCTCATCAGCCAGAATGACTTCGGCGTCATTCATCAGCGCCCGCGCAACGGCGACACGCTGCTGCTGGCCACCCGACAATTGGCCCGGTCGGCTTTTCTCTCGCCCGCCAAGGCCTAGCCGGCCGAGCAGGTCGTGCGCGCGCGCTTTCCGCTCGGATTGGCGTATCCCGGCATAGATCGCAGGGATTTCGACATTCTCCGACGCGCTCACATTGGCGAGCAGATTGTATCGCTGGAACACGAATCCGAAGGTCCGGCGCCGCAACGCGGCCAGCGCATCGGCATCCATATCGGACACATCCTGCCCATGAATGCGATAGGTGCCGGCGGTCGGGCGGTCGAGACAGCCGAGCAAATTCATCAGGGTCGATTTGCCGGAGCCCGATTGTCCGATGATTGCCACGAACTCGCCTTCGCGGATGGTAAGATCAACGCCGTCAAGGGCGCGGACTTCCGCGTCGCCCTTTCCATAGACGCGCGTAATGGCCTGCAGGTGCAGCAAGGGGTCTGACATGATGCTGCGTCCTATACCGGCGGCGGGCCCATGGGACGCCGCTGATTATTGTCACGCCGCTCTGTCGACTGTTTCGGCTGTATCGTGACCTGACCTGTGACCACTTCATCACCTTCCGACAGACCAAACAGGATCTCGGCGCTCGTCCGGGTCTGCAAACCAACCAGAACGGGTTGCGGTATGGCTTCACCATTGGCATTGAGTTTCAGCACCATGCCCATTTCCGCATCAGGATATTGTTCCCGCGCGGCGCGAAGGGCCTGCCTGGGGCCATTCGTTGCGCGGTCACTTTGGGTGCTCTCACCTTCGGGACGCGCGGCACGCTGACCTTGTGTGCCTTCCGGTCGCTCTGGACGCGCCTGAAGCGCCGTGACCGGAATGATGATCGCATCCTCGGCCTGGCCCTGAATGAAGAAGACTTGGGCCGTCATGTCGCTGCGCAGGATTCCGTTCGGGTTCTCAACGTCAAGCAGCGCCTTGTAGAGCACGACATCATTGACGATTTCCGGCGTGGGCAGGACCTGACGCACTTCGGTTTCCCATTTATGGTCTGAATCACCCAGCGTGGTGAACCAGGCCTGCTGGCCTTTCGCCACGCGCAGCACATCCGCTTCGGACACATCCGCTTCAACGGTCATGATGCCGAGGTCTGCGATGGTCATGATGATCGGAGCGGTCTGGTTCGCGTTCAGTGTCTGGCCTTCCGAGGCGCTGAGCGATACGACTGTGCCCGTTATGGGCGCATAGATTTTCGTGAATTCGAGATTGGCCTCGTCCGCCCGGAGGCTGGAGGTCTGCTGTGCAATCTGGGCATTGATTGCGTCCAGCTTCCCTTCGGAAATTTCCAGTTCGGATACTGAGGCTTCATAGTCTGCCCGCGCAATGGCATCGGCTTCGAACAGCATGCTGGCCCGTTCGGCATCGGCCTTGGCGAGTTTGAGGGATGCCGTCTGCTGGCGCCGGGACGCATATAGCGCATTGAGCTGGGCCTGCTGGGCCTCGACCGTGTTCTGAGCAATTGTGGCATCGATCTGCGCAAGCAATTGTCCTTTCTCGACCTCGTCGCCGACATCGACAAACAGCTCTTCCAGCTGCCCGGACACTTGGGCACCAACCTCAACCATCTCCTTGGGGGTAAGTGTGCCCGCAGACGAAATCGTGACTTCGAGATCGCCTGTCCGCGCGGTGGAGGTTTCATAGGTCGGCGTTGTAGAGGCGGCCAGATTGGATCTGGCGAACCAGACGGTCCCGCCGATGGCCAATAGCAAGACGATAGCGATCACCCAGCGAGATCGTTTCCCGAAAATTCTCATTCTTGTCTCTTTCCAGCATTCTGGCTGTGAACATGTTCCCCGGTTAAACGCGCCGCGCAGCAGTTTCCGTCGCAATGCCCTGCATTTTGTTGCACTTTTTGTTCAAACCGGCTCAGGTTCGTTCGTTCACCACAGTATTGTTGCGAGAATGTTGCAACGGGATCGCCCGCTGCTCATCCCGGCAAGCGCGCCACCCCCTCTCACGCCAAATATGTCAGGCTGACAAATTCTCGCTGACAAGCGGCACATTCTGGCAAAGTTCAGACAAGACGCTCCCGTAACGCACTAGGACAGGCCGATGCGGAGCGCGCGAACATGAACAATTTTTCATTAAATAACAATACTTTAAGGATACATGCCTCCAACCGCCCGATAAGTCTTTCCAACAGGATGAAACGTGGGCTGATCATCGCGCTGGGCATGTCGACTGCGCTCCCTGTCTGGGCAGTCGAGATAGATGACTCCACCACAGCCCCCGTCCAGACCTCGACCGCCAATGCCGGACAAGCTGATGATGTCACAGTCACCGAGGATGGGGACATCGACCTGACCGGCCTGTCCGGGACAACCGCGATCACGATCAATTCTGACAATACCGTCACCCAGGAAGGGGAAATACTCGCGGAGGATACCGACGATGTCGTCGGGATCGCCATACGCACGGATACGGTCACCCGCCTCACCCATGCTGGCTCCATCGAATTCGTGGAGGACTATGACCGGGAAGACGAGGATGATGATGACGATCTCGACGGGCCGCTGGCCATAGGCAGTAACCGTATCGGCATTCTTGTTGATGGCGGCGGCACCGTGACCGGCGACATAATCCTGGACCACGGCTCCACCCTAGTCATCGAAGGCAATGACTCGGCGGGTGTCCTCATCGGATCGGCGCTTGCCGGCGACTACACACAGCAAGGGTCGATGACAGTGGTTGGCGACAATGCCCGCGGTCTCGCCTTCGCTGACGATGTCGATGGCGACGTGCTGATCAGCGGCGCCATCACAGTTCAGGGCGCGAACGCCTCCGCCCTTGAAATTGAGGGCGATATTTCCGGAAATCTGACCATTGAAAGCTCGATCAGTTCGACCGGCTTCACCAGTACAACGGCCACCAATTACATCGCACCCATCTATATCGATGATGACACCGAAGCGGTGGAAGACCGCCGCGATGCAGATGACCTGGATGACAACACAAACAGTGTCCGGATCACTGGCAGCCTTGGTCAGGGACTCCTGATCAATGGCGCGGTCGATGATTTCATCTCGGAAGAAGACGAGGACGATGAAACCAAGGACACAATCGACGATTTCGACGATAATCGTTCGACGGGGCGGATCTACAGCTACGGCTCCGCCCCCGCCTTGGACATTCAGGCAGATGCGGGAGAGAATCTCGTCTTCTCGGGTGTTGTCGAGACCGTTCGGGATACGACCGACGCTGATGATGACGAGGATGTGGACGAAGTGCTCGCCACATTCTCCTATGATCATGGCCTGATCAATCGCGGGACAATCTACTCGAGCGGCCTGAACATCGGGTTCGATGCAACAGCTCTGTCGATTGCCGGATCAAATGACGGGACTGGCACCGTCACGATGGATGGCGGCATCCTGAACTCTGGCTCTATCCAGGCGACCGCGTATGAGGCGTCGTCCGTGGCCGTCCTGCTTGGCGACGGCACGTCCATTGGCACGTTTGAAAATTCCGGAACCATTGGCTCCACAACCTATACGTTGACGGATGATATGGCCAAAGCACTGGTCATCTCCAGCCGAAGCACTCTGGAATCGATCCTGAACAGCGGGTCAATCACAGCCTCCTCGAATGGCTATGGCGGCGCAGCGACCGCAATCACTGACGAGAGTGACACACTGCGCTCCATAACGAACACGGGGGCGATCTCGGCCCTGCTCATTTCAGACGGGCGGGAGGATGCGGAAACAGGGTCATCTGTGGCGATTGACCTCTCGGCGCAAACCGGCGGGGCCACCATTCTCCAGTATCAGGAGACGCCCACCGAAGACGTCAACGAGGATGACGAGATCGACGAAGACGATGTGACCGAGCCAATAATCTATGGCGACATCCTTTTCGGCAGCGGCGACGACACTTTGCAAATCCTCGATGGCGGCTTGGTGGGGGATATCTTCTTTGGAGACGGCGACGCAACATTCCAACTCTCGGACGCCGAGTTTCTGGGGGACACATATTTTGCGGGCAACACGCTGAGCTTGCTGGTGGAAAACAGCGAAATCGAAGGGGATTTCGATTTCGGCTCCGCCACCGGAACGCTCGACCTGCTCTCCTCCACCCTGCTCACCGGCAATTTGACCAGCGATTCCTACGGACTCGACGCGACGATCTCAGAGTCTGAAATCATCCTGCTGGAAGACACGGCGCTACAATTGGCCTCCCTCTCGGTTACAGGGGGCTCGACACTGGAGTTTGAAATTGATCCGCAAAACCTGCGGACCACGCCCTTTATATCGGTCTCCGGAAACGCAGCCCTTGGCAGCGACACGCTGATACGGCCGACATTGACCTCTTTCATTGATGGTGACTTCGCCGTCACCCTGATCGAGGCCGGATCCTTGACCTATGATGAAGAGGCGACCGAACTTTCGACGGAAAATGTTCCATGGATCTACAATGTCATCTTGCAGACCAAGAGTTCGACTACGGATGACCTCAGTCTCGGCTTCCGGCTGAAAACCGCAGACGAGCTCAAACTCGACGGCAACCAGTCCAATGCGCTTTCCGCCATCCTGAATGTTGCTACCAGCCATGACGATATCGGCTCGGCCATTACCCAGCTCTCGACCGAGCATGACTTCCTGGAGGCGTACAATCTGCTCCTGCCGCAGCGCACTGACGCGGCCACACGCTATCTGGAATCCCAGTCGAATGCCGCCTTCGGCGCGCTGAGAAGCCATCTGGAATTCGCCCGCACCTCCAGCGAGTCGGGCAATGGCGCCTGGGTGCAGGAAACCTATTCCCATGTCAGCTATGACGGGTCCGCTGAGGGGCCGGGCTATGATGGTCGCGGCCTCGGGCTCGCGCTTGGGTATGACTGGTCCCTGTTCGGCCTCGACGCCGTCGGCCTCATGGGCACAATGACCGATGGCAAGTTCGAGGAGAAAACCGGCGGCGAAAACCCGGTGACCATGAAAAGCCTGGGTCTTGGCGTCTATGCGTCGGAACAAATGGGCCGGATAAACCTCCAGGCGGTCGGCCAGATCGCAAAGGTCGATCATTCGAGCTATCGCGAAATCGAGTTTGAAGACTATGTCTCCGAAGTCAGCGGCACCTGGGATGGACTAACCACCGCCGCCTCGCTTGTCGCCTCGACCGAGTTCGGATCTGGCGCCTTCAGGATGACGCCTTCTGTGGGTGTCGACTACTTCAAGCTCGATCAGGATGGTTACTCGGAAACCGCCTCGAACGGTCTCAATTTGTGGGTCAGCGATGCGAGTACCGACCGGGTGACGGCTGATGCAGGTCTCGGCTTTGCCTATGTCTGGCGCGGCGGGGGGGATCCATCTCGCACCGGGCCAGCCTATTCCAGCTATACAAGCGCCAACCGGGATCGGCCCATGGTCCGCGCCGGTCTGGACATCGGCTATCGCTCTACCTTGTCCTCGACGCCTTATGAGGTGGATGCCGGGTTCGTCGGCTATGAGGACAGCTTCACGCTTAGCGCGACGGAAGCCTTCGAAGATGCGGCCACGGTGGGGCTCTCGCTGCTGGCAGGCTCCGAACTCCTGAAAATCCGGTTCGGCTTGGACGGCGAATTCTCGACGGATGCGACCGCAATCACAGCCAACGCCGCCGTCAAACTCCGTTTCTGATTTTCCAGACACTTTCCTTTCACTGTTTCAGGACGCCCATTTCATGAGCCATAAAAACAGAACTCTCGCGCTCTCCCTGCTGCTCGCCGCCGTGGCGAGTTCCCTCCAGCCCCCCGCAGTCGCACAGGCAGGCGTGGCGGACACTACGGGGAATATCGAGGCCATTATCATCAATGGAAACCAGCGGATCGAAGACCGGACGGTCCTGTCCTACCTCCTCATCGAGCCGGGCTCGCCCTTTGATGCCAACCGGATCGATCTGTCGCTAAAATCCCTGTTCGCCACAGGCCTGTTCGCCGATGCCAGTTTTGATCGCGTCGGGAACCAGCTCATCATCACCCTTGTGGAAAACCCCATCGTCAACCGCGTCATGATCGAAGGCAGCAAGGCGCTGAAGGAAGACAAAATTCGCGAAGAGGTACAGATAGCCCCGCGCGGCGTGTTCACCGCTGCCCGTATGCAGGCCGATGTCCAGCGCGTGATGGAACTCTACCGCCAGTCCGGCCGGTTTTCTGCCAAGGTCATCCCGGAATATGTGCCGCTCGACCAGAACCGTGTGGACGTGATTTTCTCGATCACCGAAGGTCCGGTTTCCGGCGTCCGCGCCATCAACTTTCTCGGCAATGAGACGTATTCGGACGACCGGCTCCGCTCCGAAATTGTCACGCGGCAGTCGCGCTGGTGGCAGTTCTTTTCGTCGAATGACAATTATGATCCGGGCCGTCTGGAATATGACCGCGAATTGCTCCGCCAGTTCTACCAGAACAAGGGGTATTATGATTTCCGTGTGGAATCCGCCGTGGCAGAGCTTACGCCCGACCAGAAGGATTTCTACATCACCTACACGATTGACGAGGGCGAGATTTACCGCTTCGGCGAGATCAATGTCGTAACCGAGCTGGAAAAGCTCAACACGACCGCGCTCAAAGCGTCTGTGGCCGCCAAGTCGGGTGATTTGTTCCGGGGCGATACGATTGAGAATTCCATCGATGCGCTCACCTATGTCGCTGGCATTGGCGGCTATGCCTTCATCGATGTCCGTCCGGAGATCTCCGCCGATCTGGAAACGCACACGGTAAATGTGACCTTCCACGTAAATGAAGGCCCGCGCGTCTACATCGACCGAATCAACATCGTCGGGAATACCCAGACTCTGGACCGGGTGATCCGGCGGGAATTGCGCATCAATGAAGGCGACGCCTTCAACCGGATCCTGCTGGACCGTTCCCGCAACCGTGTCCGCGCGCTCGGCTACTTCAAGGATGTCGAGGTGACAGAAGTCCCGACGGCGGATGCCGACCAGATTGATGTGGAACTGAAAGTCACCGAACAGCCGACCGGTGAAATGAGCTTCTCGGCCGGCTTCTCCTCGTCGGAATCCTTCCTTGTGGATGTCAGCGTGGCACAGCGCAATGTGCTTGGCCGGGGACAGTCGGCGTCCGCGCGTGTCTCGACCTCTGCCCTGCAACAGGTGCTCGACCTGCAATATACCGAGCCGCGCTTCCTCGACCGCAATATGTCAGCCGGGTTGGGCGCCTTCGCGACCCGGCTGGACTATTCCGACACCGACCTAGGCGGATATACGACCGAGTCGATGGGGCTCAGCGCTCAGCTAGGCTTTCCCCTGTCGGAACGGCTCCAGCTCGGCCTCAAATACACGCTCCAGAATGACAAGATCGACGTCGTCGACCAGAGCATCGTGATCGATTCCGACAGCGGCGAGCGCCTGACCACGGAGTACACGGTGGATGATAATGACACACCCGGCGACACGAGCGACGATATTGTCGGCGTGGCCTATCTGACTGCCGATGATGTGCCCCTGCCCGATGGATCGCTGATCGTAGATGTGTGCGATGCGCGTTACCTCAATCGCTATACGCTCTGTTCGAGCGAACGATCGGAAATCTCGTCCATCATCGGATACAACCTCCTGCTGGACATGAAGAATGACCCGCTCGAACCGACCGGCGGCTTTGACCTCCTGTTCGGACAGGACGTGTCCGGTCTTGGCGGTGACGTGAATTTCATTCGCACCAATGCCTCAATGAATATTTATCAGGGGATCACCAAGGGCGTCGTCGGCAGCCTGCGCCTGTCCGGCGGCTATATCGAACCTTATGGCACAAGCGATGCCAACTCCGAATACGGACAAACTACGCCGCAAGGGGTCAGGATCAACAATCGCTTCTTCAAGGGAGGCAACAGCTTCCGCGGCTTTGACACGGCCGGCCTCGGCCCCCGCATTGTCCAGATCATCCAGAATGATGATGGGACTGAAACAGTGAAACGCCTGAACGCTCTTGGCGGCAATGCGTTCTACCAGGCCAGCCTCGACCTGTCCGTGCCCAATTACCTGCCGGAAGAATATGGCATCAGGACCGGGCTTTTCCTGGAAGCGGGCGCCGTCGGGCTGCTCAGCGATATCGACAAGAGCGACCCGGTCGAGTTCACGGATACCTATGGCCGCGACGCAGTTCAGCTGGTGCAGGACGATCTGTCCCTGCGCGCCTCGACCGGGCTCAGCGTCTACTGGACCTCGCCCTTCGGCCCCATCCGGTTCGACTTCAGCCACATTCTCAAGAGCGAAGAATACGACCGAACGGAATCCTTCCGGTTCAGCACATCGACCCGGTTCTGACCGGGGATCAGGCGGCGGTCTTCAGGGGCAGGATGACCGTCGCCTTCAGGCCCCCGTCCGGTGCGTTTTCCAGCTCAATGCGTCCATCGTGCGCTTCGACCAGATTCTTCGCAATATGAAGACCAAGCCCGTGGCCGCCTGTCTCGCGGTTGCGCGAGTGTTCCAGCCGGACAAGCGGCTCGAACACCCGCTCAACGGAATCGCCGGGAATGCCGGGACCATCATCCTGGATTGTCACGATGGCCCTGCCCTGCCGCTCGACGAGATGTACACGCGCCGTGTCGCCATATCGCACGGCATTTTCGACAAGGTTGCGCAAGGCGCGGGTCAATTCGTCTGACCGTCCCATGACAATCGGTCGTGCCTCCGTGTCCTCGAAGGTGACGGCCAGACCGAGATCGCACAGGTCTTCCACAAGGCTGTCGACGAGCGAGTGCATATCAAGGGGCTGGAAGGGCTCGTCTGACTGGCCAGCGGTCGCGGCGGCAAGCGCAGCCTCGGTAATGCGTTCCAGTTCTTCCAGAGCCCGGCTCATCCGCTTGCGCTCACTCGGATCTGACAACATCTCGACTTTCAGCTTCAGGGACGTGATCGGCGTACGCAAATCATGCCCGATCGCTGCGAGCAGCTGACGCTGGCCAGCGACAGTGGTTTCCAGCCGTCGCCCCATGCGGTTGAAGGCGCGCAGCGATTCCCGAACATCGCTCGGACCCTGCTCGACCAGGGGCTCATGCTTGTAGTCTGCCGCCAGCATATTCGCCGCCTTAGCCATCTGCCTCAGAGGGTTGATCGCACTCAGCGCTGCCCAGATGCCAATCCCGACCATCAGGGCAACGAGAACAATCACGGGCAAGAGGCCGGGCGTCGGCTCTTTCACGGTAATATTTTCCGTCCGCAGGTTTGCCCATGTTCCATCCGAAATCATGACGGATACTCTTGCCCGTTGCTTAGCAGCGGGTCTTCTGCGTTGCGATGGCGCAAATCCAGCATCCGGGGGGCCGGGCCTGTCGGCCATATTCTCCATGAAGCTGTCACGCGGGCCGGGTGGCCGACCGAATTCTTGCCCATCGCCCCCGGGAAACCCACCCAGGGAAATTCCGATCGGTGTGTCCATGTCCAGGCCAAGACGTTCGAGGATCCGATCCGACAACCCCCAGGAGAAGGGCTCGACATCAGGATATTCCGAGAGGGAGTAATCGCTGACCTGCAATCTCCTCAGATCCCGCTCGGACAGCGTCTCCGGCCATCCTTCTGCTTGCAATTTCTCCAGGGCGATTGACGCGACATGCAACGCAGTCCGCGGCTGCAGTCTCTGGGAGGACATGCTGAACTGCACGATCAGGTAGACCAGCAGGAACGTTGACAGCAAAGCCGCTGACACGAGGATCACGATCCGTGTCAGGAGAGTATCGAAGCGGGATAACATCAGAGTTTCTTCACATCGGCCGCGAAGACATATCCGCCGCCCCATACAGTCTGGATGATATCCGGATTACGGGGATCCCGTTCGATCTTCCTCCGGAACCGGCTGACCTGGCTGTCGACGCTCCGGTCGAACACGTCGGCCCCTTCGGCATGGGACAATTCCACGATCCGCTCGCGAGACAGGACAATTTGCGGGCGGGCGATGAAGATCATAAGGAGTTGGTATTCCCCCGTGCTCAGCGACACGATCACCCCGTCATCGCGCGTGACGGTGCGCTTCGCCGTGTCCAGCGTCCAGCGGTCAAATTCGAAGTATCGCGTCTTCTCGGGCGTCATGTCCCGGTCGCGGCCATTCGACCGACGCAGGACAGACCGCACCCGGGCGAGCAGCTCGCGCGGGTTGAACGGCTTGCAGATATAATCGTCCGCGCCGACTTCCAGGCCCACGATCCGGTCAATCTCGTCCGTCCTTGCACTGATGAACACAATCGGGATAGCGGTGAGCCGGACAATCGACCGGCACAGGCTGATTCCGTCCTCACCGGGCATCATCACGTCCAGAAGGATCAGGTCAGGGGCTTCCGAATGAATGGCGCGACGCGCCGCAGGTGCATTCTCGGCCGTGGAAACCCGAAAGCCGTTTTCGGTGAGGTAGGATTTCAAGTCTTCCCGGATATCTCGGTCGTCATCGATGACGAGGATGTGTTCGGGGCGCGTGGTCGCCGGATCTGGCATCGCCACTGTCTCCTGAGTGTGTGTCTTCAATCTGATGATTACAAATAGGATAAACTTGTTGCCAAGTTGTGTCGCAACTGCACCCCAACTGTGCCCGGATGCCCCCTTTCACCAGGGCATCTGGAACGGCCGAAGCCTCCTGCAAAAACCCATACCTTTCAAGCCTGTAATGTCATGTTGCGGACTGACATACATTGCCATCACTTTTGCCAGAACCGGCATATCCTCTCAACATGGAGAGGGCATCTTGATCTCATCGACGCACGGAAGTTTCCGGGCAATTCGAACCCAGAGACTGTAGCAAGAGTGCCCCCCTATGACCGCTTCCACCCCCTATTCCGGCACGACCGCCTGTGAAGTTTCCGGCTCCACTACCAAGAACATCGTATCGACCAGGACAGTCCCCGTCCGCCCCTTGCTCACCAAGCCTCCCTTAGGGTGCCAAGATCGATACGATGAGAGGGAGGCGTCACTTGCCCCCCACGTCTCACCCTGTGACGCCTCCCTCGCTCCCTTTTCTTCCCTGCATCGCAAACTGGCAGGGCCAGCAAGGACAGCCTTCCTTGTTGTGGCTGGCCTGACCCTGCTGGCCGCTTGCACATCTTCCCCGCGTTCGGGGCCTCCCGGAGGCGACCAGGATTCAGGCAGCCGCGCCCGGCAAACCCGCTCGCAAGGGCTCTCCGCGCCACCCGCCGCTCTTCTGCTCGTCAGTATGGACACAGACCGCGATCATTATGTGTCCCGCCAGGAACTGGACGCTGGCATAGACTATGAATGGCTGCTTCTCGCCGGCCCCAATGAAGTGCACCAATCTGCCGTCAGGATGTCAAATTGGTCTGCTGAAACGCTGGGGGATCTCAACGCCCTGCCCAGCCCCATCGCCTTTGACAGTAATCTGGACGGCACGATCACCGATCAGGAGTTCCGGATCAGGCTGACCGATATGTTCGACCAGATGGACAAGGACCATGATGGCACCTTGTCCAGGGCCGAGCTATTGGCTGCGCCGCGCGTAACAGAGCGGGGCGAAGGCGCCATGCCACAAGATAGTCAACGCCGCGGGCCGCCTCCGGGACGGCGGCAATAAGGCCGATGTCGATCCAGAGACCCGCCCTCGTCCGGACACAGGCCCTTCCACCTGCGGCAAACGCCCCACAGGCCTACCCGCATGACCGCGTGCTCCAGCCGGGCCAGAGCCTTGCACACCTATGGACGGGCGCCGGCCTCATCCGGACAGACATCACAACCGGATTCAACGGCATGCCGGGAACCGCAAACGGCGTCCCGGTGGACCTGAATTTGACCTTTCAATCAGCATCTGATTGGCGGAGCCCGCTGACCCGCCATGCCGTCTATGTCTGGCACGCCGATGCGGCTGGCGAATATTCCGTATTCAACCGCCCTGACACGAATTACCTGCGCGGCATCGGGATCACGGATTCGCGCGGCCGCGTGCGTTTCCAGACCCTCTATCCCGGCACTTATCGGGGCCGTGCCCCGCACATTCACTTTGAAGTCTATCGCAGTCTCGATGCATTCAGGCTTGGCGCTCCTAGCCTGATCCGGTCACGCATCCTGTTCCCGGATATTATTTCCAGGGCCGTCTATACGCGCCATCCGGTCTATGCCGGCAGTATGGAGAAATACAACGAGTTGAGGCTCGAGCCGCCCGTCCGGGACCCGGCTCAAGATATGCGTTCCATCCAGCTCGCCACCGTCAGCGCTACGGGGCCTTCGGCTCTCAGAGCTGGCCTCACTCTTTTCGTGGAGCCGACAGAGTAAGTGCGAACATCTCCGCCAGAGATCATTTTACGGGAAGATTTTCGCCGACCAGGATCTTCGTAATGATGGGCTTCATCATCTCGATGAATTGCGGACGCTCCTGTTCGGGATGGCGAAGTGTGCGCGCGGGAATTCCGGCAAACAACGTGAACAGCATTTCCGTCCGCAGGAAGGGCGTTGTAATGCCGGCCTTCTCCAGCACGGCGCAGAACTGATCGCGGATTTCCCCATCATAGCGATGCAGGATCGCCGCTACGGAGGGATTCCGCTGCGCTTCGGCGAGAATTTCAAAGTTCAGAACGGTTCGGAACGGATCCTGATGCTTCATGATAATGTCGATGACGAGCGGGGCGATCTGATCCCGGATTTCAGCCGCATTCAGATTGCAGAAGTCTCCGAGCCGCTCCTTTTGCCGCATGAGCTCACGTTCAACCACCGCCTCGATCAAGAGATCCTTGGAGGCGAAATAGTGGTACAAATGGCCGACACTGATGCCGCATTCCTTGGCAATTCCCGAAATACCGGCGCCGTGGAAGCCTTTTTCCACGAAATTATTTTCCGCACAGTCGAGGATTTCCGACATGCGGGTTTCACGTTTTGCGGCTGCCTTCGATCCAGTCATAACAGTCATGCAGAAAAGCACCTAAATCTTGCCATTCCCTATCCTTGACATGCTGCACCGCAGCACTAGATAGAGCGTTCATTCTATTTTGTTACATCGATGCCGTCCGGCTCGTCAAGGAATCCACATGCAAGTGATAAGAAAAAGTATGTCGGCTGCGGCCCTGTCAGCCGTCCTCCTTCTGGCTGCCTGTGGAAACAATGTCGCTCCGGTGGAAGTTCCACAACAATCTGCGCCGCGCGTCGAGACCCTTACGGCAGAATTGACAAATGTCCCCAACGCAATCGAGCTAACCGGGCGTGCCCGGGCCCATGCCGAAGCCGAAATCCGGCCACAAGTCACCGGCATCATCAAGGAACGCCTGTTCAAGGAAGGTGACCTCGTCGCCCGTGGCCAGGCGCTCTATCAGATTGATGCTGCTGAATATGCGGCGGATGTCCGGAGCGCCGAAGCTGCCCTGACCCGCGCCGAAGCCACAGCCAATGTCGCCAAGGAGACCGCCAAGCGCTTTGCGAACCTTGCGAAGATCAACGCGGTCAGCCAGCAGGAATACGATCAGGCCGCCGCAAGCGCGCAGGAAGCCGAAGCCGACATTGCCCTGCAGAAAGCCGCGCTGGATCGCGCCCGCATCGACTTGGCCCGTACCAGGATTTCCTCCCCGATTGCCGGCCGGATTGGCCGGTCTACAGTGACGCAAGGCGCTCTGGTCACAGAGAACCAGACCGATGCGCTGGCCCGCGTGCTGCAAATCGACCCCATCTATGTCGACCTCACCGTGTCCAGCAACCGCGTGCTCACCATGCGTCAGGAAATGGCGTCCGGCCGCATGGCCTCGAAAGAGCTGGGGACGGTTCCGGTCAACATTATCCTGAGCGATGGCACGACCTACCCTTTGCAGGGCGAGCTGGAATTCAGTGAGATCAATGTCGACGAAAGCGCCGGCACAGTCGCGGTTCGCGCCCTTGTGCCAAACCCTGACGGCATCATCCTGCCGGGCATGTTCGTGCGGGCGAATTTCGTCGCCGGCATGTACGAGAATGTGATCACGCTGCCGCAATCGGTCGTCTCCCGCACACCGACCGGCGATGCTTCGGTCATGGTCCTCAAGGACGACAACACCGTCGAACAACGCGCGATCAAGGTCGAGCAGCATGAGGGCAATTCCTGGATCGTCCTCGAAGGCCTGAATGAGGGCGACGAGATCGTTGTCTCCAACCTGCAGACCGTGCGCACCGGCATGATGGTGGACCCGGTCTCAAGGGCCGGAACCATCTCCGCCTCCCGCGCCCAAAGCAGCGACCTGAACTAGCGAGATCTGGACACACTCATGGCTAAATTCTTTATTGACCGCCCGGTTTTCGCCTGGGTGATCGCGATCGTCATCATGCTCGCGGGCGGTATGGCCCTGCGCGCCCTTCCCATCGCTCAGTATCCGGATATTGCCCCGACGACTGTCAGTGTGTCGGCCGTATATCCGGGCGCCTCGGCCGAGGCCGTGGAAAACGCCGTGACACAGGTCATCGAGCAACAGCTCACCGGCCTCGACGGACTGGATTATATCACCTCCTCGTCAAATTCTGATGGAACGGCCGCGATCACGCTGTCCTTCGAGCCCGGCACCGACGCAGACATCGCGCAGGTGCAGACCCAGAACAAGATCTCGCTGGCCACCCCGCTCCTCCCAGAAGAAGTCCAGCGTCAGGGCGTCACCGTCAGCAAATCCACCGGCGGCTTCCTGCTCGTAACCGCGCTCTATTCTCCGAACGGCACGTTCAACCAGACCGACCTCGGCGATTATGTCCGCTCGAACATCTATGACACGGTCAGCCGCGTCGAAGGCGTCGGCCATGTTCAGGTCTTCGGCTCGCAATACGCCATGCGCGTCTGGCTGGAGCCGGAAAAGCTCGCCCAGTACGGGCTGACCCCGGCTGACGTCATCCAGGTCATTCAGTCCCAGAATGCGCAAATCGCAACCGGGGCTCTCGGTGGCGCGCCATCCGTGCCGGGCCAGGAAATCAACGTCACCGTCACGCTGCAATCCCTGCTGACCACTCCCGAACAATTCAAGAGCCTGTTGATACGGACCACGTCCGCGGGGGGCTCGGTACGTCTCGAAGACGTGGCCCGCGTCGAACTCGGCGCGCAGGATTATTCCTTCATCGCGCGCTTCAATGGCAATCCGGCCACAGGTTTCGCCGTCTCGCTCGCCACCGGTGCAAATGCGCTGGATACGGCCGAACGCGTCAAGGAATCGATTGCCAAATTGTCCGAGGCCTTCCCCGATGACATGGAATACCAGTTCCCGGTCGATGCGACGCCCTTTATCGAAACCTCCATTCACGAAGTGCAGAAGACTCTTTATGAGGCCATCGCGCTCGTCTTCGTGGTCATCCTGGTCTTCCTTCAGAGCTTCCGCGCATCCCTGATCCCGATCATTGCCGTTCCGGTCGTTCTGCTCGGTACGTTCGCGGTCCTGCTGCTCTTCGGCATGTCGATCAACACGCTCACCATGTTCGCTATGGTGCTCGCAATCGGCCTGCTGGTGGATGACGCCATCGTGGTCGTGGAGAATGTCGAACGCGTGATGCATGAGGACGGACTGTCGCCCTATGACGCCACCGTGAAATCCATGAAACAGATCACCGGCGCGCTGGTCGGCATTGCCGTGGTCCTGTCGGCCGTGTTCATCCCGATGGCCTTCTTCCCGGGATCGGCTGGCGTCATCTATCGTCAGTTCTCAGTCACCATCGTATCGGCCATGGCCCTGTCGGTCCTGATTGCCGTGGTCCTGTCTCCAGCCCTGTGCGCAACGCTCCTGAAGCCCTCGACCGGCAATAACAAATCCTTCCTGATGGCCCCGGCCCGCGCGTTCAATACCGGCTTTGACAAGTTGACCGATGCCTATGAGGGCGCTGTCACCCGCATCGTCCGTCGCCGGTGGATCATGCTGGTCACGTTTGCCGCGATTGTCGCGGTTACCGGCCTGCTTTTCGTCCGCCTGCCGTCGGCCTTCCTTCCAGACGAAGACCAGGGCACCCTGCTCACCATCGTCCAGCTCCCCGAGAGCGCCACGCTGGAACGCACCGCCGCCGTGATGGATGACGTCGCCGATTATTATGGCGCCAACGAGTCGCACAACATCAAGGGCCTGTTCACCATCGCCGGCTTCAGCGTCGTTGCGCAGGGCCAGAACAATGGCATCGCCTTTGCCGCCATGAAGGACTGGGCCGAGCGGCCGGGATCTGAGAATACGGTCCAGGCCATTGCAGGCCGTGCGTTTGGCGGTCTCTCCCAGATCGATGAAGCCCGGATCTTCCCGATCGTACCGCCTCCCATTCGGGAGATGGGCAACTCGAACGGCTTTGACCTCTACCTCCAGAACACGGGTAACCTCTCCCATGCCGACTTCGTAGAGGCTCGCAACCAGCTCCTCGGCATGGCCTCCCAAGATACGAGACTGGTGGGCGTACGTCCGAACGGCAGTGAGGACGGCCCGCAATTCAAGATGAACCTCGACTATCA
This sequence comes from Hyphomonas sp. UBA5111, assembly GCA_002414505.1. Lineage (GTDB taxonomy): Bacteria > Pseudomonadota > Alphaproteobacteria > Caulobacterales > Hyphomonadaceae > Hyphomonas. Next base: position 26,910 of record DHZF01000039.1, read on the forward strand.
GAAGGCGCAAGCCCTCGGCGTATCCGTGGCCGATGCCACGAACCTGCTGTCGGTCGCCTTCGGCGGCACCTATGTGAACGACTTCCTCGACCGGGGGCGTATCAAGCGCGTCTATGTCCAGGGCGACGCGGAAGACAGGATGCAGCCGGAAGACATTTCCAAATGGTTCGTACGCACATCATCCGGCGAAATGACCCCGCTTGACGAGATCGTGTCCGGCGAATGGACCTATGGCTCGCCGCAGCTCCAGCGCTTCGGCGGCATGCCTGCCATCAACATCCAGGGCTCCGCCGCGCCCGGCCAAAGCTCTGGTGTCGCGATGCAGGTCATGGAAGATCTGGTAGATCAGCTTCCTGGCAACCTCTCCTATGAATGGAGCGGCCTCAGCCGTCAGGAACGCCAGACCGGAAACCAGGCGACCATGCTCTACATCCTGTCCCTGCTCTTCGTCTTCCTCTGCCTCGCAGCGCTCTATGAAAGCTGGACGATCCCGATTTCGGTCCTGCTGGTTGCTCCGCTCGGCGTCACCGGCGCGGTTGCGGCGGCAAACCTGTTCGGCCTCGCCAATGACGTCTTCTTCCAGGTGGGCTTGCTGATGACAGTCGGTCTCGCCTCGAAGAACGCCATCCTGATCGTCGAGTTTGCTCGCACGCTGGAAGACAGCGGCAGGGACGTGGTCACGGCCACCATTGAGGCGGTCCGCCAGCGTATCCGGCCCGTCCTGATGACCTCCTTTGCCTTCGGCTTCGGCGTCCTGCCGCTCGCCCTCAGCACGGGCGCAGGCTCGGCCAGCCGCAACGCCATGGGCTTGATCATGGTGGGCGGTGTGATCGCCGCCATGACGTTCAGCCTGCTGTTCGCCCCCCTCTTCTATGTTCTCGTTCGCCAGGTTGCGATGCGCATTCGCGGCGAGCGTCCTGCCACTTCCGGAGATTCAGCATGAGCCGTGAAAAATACCTCGCCGCCCCCCTCAGCGCGCTCATCCTGACCGGTTGTGTCAATCTCGCTCCGGACTATGAGCGTCCGGCCGCGCCGGTGCCGATGGAATTGCCGGTCTCCGAACCTGCGAGCGCGGGGGTTTCCACGCTGGCATGGCAGGACATTGTGCAGTCGGAAGACCTGCGCACGCTGATCGCGCTCTCCCTTGAACAGAACCGTGACCTGAGAACGGTCGCTGCCACGGTCGAAGTGGCACGGGCCAATCTGCTCACGGCCCGGTCAGGCTTCTGGCCAAGCTTCACCGCCAGCGGCAGCGCGCAAATGGGCGATAGCTTCCAGGATGACGCCACCTATTCTTCCGCCTTCCGGGACAGCTCCTCTGCCCAAATCGGCGTCTCGGCATGGGAACTCGACTTCTTCGGGCGCGTCCGGAACTCCAATGACGCGGCCATGCAGACCTATCTTGCCAGCGTCGAAGGCGAACGCGCCACCAAGATCTCCCTTGTCGCGTCGGTCGCCGAAGCCTGGCTGCAACTCGCTGCGGACCAGGAATTGCTGCGCCTCGCCGAACAGACGGCCGGAAGCCAGAAGGAGAGCCTTGATCTGACGCAGGCCCTGTTCGATGCGGGCACAGCCAGTGAAATCGACTTGCGCCGTGCTTCCGCCTCCGTCGCCTCGGCGCGCGCGCAGGCGGCAGAATTCCGGGCCATCGTCCGCCGGGACCTGAACACGTTGCGCTATCTTGTCGGCACAGACTTGCCCCCTGCCATTGAGGCTCGGGTTCAACTCTCTCCATCAGCCGTGAAGCTCGACCTGCCGGTCGGCCAGAGCTCCGACGTGCTGCTGCGCCGCCCCGACGTCATTCAGGCGGAACGCAATCTGTTGGCCGCGAACGCCAATATCGGCGCCGCCCGCGCCGCCTACTTCCCGTCCGTGTCCCTCATCGGCGGCGCCGGCGTGGCGGGCGGAGACCTGACGGATCTGTTCGAGGGCGACTATGCCTCCGGATGGACCTTCACGCCGAGCATCTCCGTCCCGATCTTCGATTTCGGCACGCGGCGCGGGAATCTCGATGCCGCCCGCGCGAATGCCGACGCGGCGCTCGCCTCCTATGAAGGCACAATCCAGCAGGCGTTCCGCGAAGTCGCCAATGCGCTGGCCGTATCGGAAACGATCTCCAGCCGCCTGGAGGCATTGGAACAATTGGCCGATGATACGGGCGTAACGCTGTATCTCTCTCAGGAACGGTTCAAGTCCGGCCTCGATGACTATCTCACCGTGCTCGACGCCCAACGTGAGAACTATAACGCCCAGCAGGAGCTCATCCTCGCCAATCTGGATCGCGGCCTGAATAGTCTTGCCCTTTACCGCTCGCTGGCGGTCTGGGATGCTTCTCTGGAAGAGGCTCCCGGGCAATAAATTCGCTTACCACCCACAGGGACGAGAAAGATAATTCGACAGAGGTTTTGTATGTTGAAACAAAACATACAAAAACTCTGGACATGAAGGCATACTATATACGATATCCGCGAAATTCAGGTAACCTTACCCTCCGGGAGTCATGAGCATGCAGATCGGCGTTCCAAAAGAGATCAAGAACAATGAGTTCCGGGTCGGCCTTACGCCTGAGAGCGTCAGCGAGTTCACCGCGCGCGGGCACAAGGTTCTGGTGGAAACGCAAGCCGGCATGGGCATTGGCGCCACGGATGACGCGTATCGCGCCGTCGGCGCGGAGATCGCGGAGACGGCCGCAGATGTGTTCGCCACTTGCGAAATGATCATCAAGGTGAAGGAACCGCTGGCACCCGAACGCGCACAATTGCGCCCCGGTCAGATCCTCTTCACCTATCTCCACCTGGCTCCGGATCCGGAACAGACGCAGGATTTGATGAAATCCGGCGCAACTTGCATCGCCTACGAAACCGTGACTGACCGCACCGGCGGCTTGCCCCTGCTCAAGCCAATGAGCCAGGTTGCCGGACGCCTCGCCGTTCAGGCCGGGGCCTCGGCTCTCGAAAAGGCCAAGGGCGGCCGCGGTGTGCTGATTGGCGGCGTGCCGGGCGTCCATGCCAGCCGGGTCGTGATCATCGGCGGCGGCGTGGTCGGCTTTAACGCGGCGCAGATGGCGGTCGGCATGCATGCGGACGTCACCATCCTTGACCGGAACCCGGACGTTCTGGAACGGCTTGCCACACATTTCGAGGCCGGTGCCAACACGGTCTATTCGACCCGCGCCACGCTGATGCAGGAAATCGCCCAGGCCGACCTCGTCATCGGCGCGGTCCTCGTCCCCGGCTCAGCAGCGCCGAAACTCATCACGCGTGAAATGCTCTCCATCATGCAGCCCGGCGCCGTGATGGTGGATGTCGCCATCGATCAGGGCGGCTGTTTCGAGACCTCGCACGCGACCACACATGATGACCCGACCTATGTGGTTGACGACATTGTTCATTACTGCGTCGCCAACATGCCGGGCGCCGTCGCGCGCACATCCACCTACGCCCTGAACAATGCCACGCTGCCACATGCCCTCCGCATCGCGGACAAGGGCTGGAAAGACGCCCTCAGATCTGACCCGCATCTCGCAGCCGGGCTCAATGTCTGGAATGGCAAAGTGACGTGCGAAGCCGTCGCCGAAAGCCTGAATTTGGACCTGACACCCCTGGCCAACGCACTGGCCTAGAAACTGATGCAAGCGGGGTCAGCTGCCGATCAGCTGGCTCCGCAACCCGGCGCACCCTTCAGGCAAGCCAGCCTCAAAGCTCTTGTCCCCGAGCGCGGAGACCGGCTGGAACAGGCGCAAACTGTTGGTCAGGAACACCCTGTCCGCCGCATTCAGTTCCTCGCGCGAAATCGACCGCTCAGAGACGGTCCGCTCACCAATTCGCCCTTGCTCCAACAGCCAGTTCCGCATCACGCCCGGCAAGGCCCCATCGCTGACAGGCGGCGTGAAGATCGCCTCGCCGCTCTGCACGAACACATTCGCGACACTTGCGCAGGCAAGATTTCCCGCCGCCGTAAAGAAGAACGCCTCCTCAAACCCGGCCGCCATTGCTGCGCGCAAGGCGGCAATATTGTCCGTATAGGATAGGGTCTTGTAGCGCGCTGTGAAGGATGTCGGGTTGCGCAGGATCGCACTTTCCTGGGCCCGCACGGGTGAAGGAGGCGAACTGGCATCATAGTCAGAGACATTCGCAATCAGGGTCGGCGCAGCAACTGCCTCGCCCGCAAGCCCCCGCGCGCCTGCGCCCCGTGTCACTGTGATCCGCAGCGCGCCCAACGCGACCCCTTCAATAGCAGCGTCCATGACATCAGCCACGGCGTCTCGTTCCAGCGCAATGCCCAGCGCCGTTGCACCCTCGACCAGCCTGTCCAGATGTGCCGCACGCAGCACGACCTGCCCGCCCCTCACCAGCGACGTGTCGAACACGCCATCCGCGAGCAAAATCCCCCGGTCCCGCAGGTCGAACGCTGCGGAATGCTGCGGCGAAGCAGACGGTTGCGACAGGATCATGGGGCGGTCCAGTTCTGGGCGAGGCGAACGAAATTTCCGATCAGGTCAAAGCCATGTTCGGTCAGGATGGATTCGGGATGGAACTGCACGCTGAACAGCGGCAGGGATATGTGTGACAGCGCCATGATCTCCCCTTCCGCCGAACGCGCATCAACACGCAATTGCTCCGGCAAGGCATCAAACGTCGCGACGAGGGAATTGTACAGGCCGACATCGAACTCCGATGGCAATCCTTCGAACAGCGCGCCGCCCTCTACATCCAGTTTCGTCGTGCGTCCATGCTTCGGGAAGGCCGACCGGACAATCTCTCCGCCATAGACCTGCGCGATCACCTGATGCCCGAGGCAGACGCCAAGGATTGGCAGCTTGCCCGCAAAATGACGGATGGCCTCCAGGCAAATGCCGGCCTCATTTGGCGTACACGGACCCGGTGACAGGACCAGCGCTTGCGGCGCCAGGCCAGAAATCTCGTCGAGGCTGATGCGGTCACTGTCAACGACCGACACGTCCGCGCCTTCGCAAGTCAGGTAGCGCGCAAGATTGAAGACAAAGCTGTCGCGATTGTTGAGCACGAGGATCATGTCTGCTCCCCCGCCTTGAACAAGGAGGGGGCGATCCGCTCGGCCTTCAATTCGGACTCTGCCAGCTCGCCCACAGGGTCGGACATCAGCGTGATGCCGCCGCCGGCAAGCAGCGTGCTCTCTTCCGGGAGATGGTCGATCGTGCGGATAAGGATGTTGAAATCCATTGCGCCATCGAAGCCGACATAGCCGATGGCGCCGCAATATGCGCCGCGCGGGCGTTGCTCCAAGGCGTCGATGATCTCCATCGCCCGCAGCTTAGGCGCGCCCGTGATCGATCCACCCGGAAAAACCGCCGCGAACAGGTCGAAGCCATCCTTGCCCTCCGCCAGATCGCCTTCAATGGTCGAGACGAGATGGTGTAGATTGGAGAAAGTCTCCAACCGGCACAGCGAGGTCACCGTGACCGAGTGTGGCCAGCAAACCACCGAAAGGTCATTACGCAGAAGGTCTGTGATCATGATGTTTTCGGCGCGGTCTTTTTCCGATGCCAGCAGGCCTGCCTGAGCCACCTCATCCTCTTTCGCATCGGGTTTGCGCCTTACGGTGCCCTTGATCGGTTCGGCCACGACCCGGCCCTCCGCCGACGCCGAGATCAGCCGCTCAGGCGATGCGCTGGCAAGTATGCGCCCTGCGAAATGACCAAACGCGGCAAATGGCGCAGGCGTGCGCTCTCGCATCTCCAGATAATTGGAAAAGGCGCCGGCCACATCAACAGGGGCCGCGACCCAGTTCTGCGCGATATTGGCCTGATAGATGTCGCCGTCGAGAATATAATCCTGTGTGCGTTCCACGGCGGCCACATAATCGATGGCGTGATCCGGCCGCGCCCAGACCAAGGCGGCGCCGCTCGCTGGCTTGCCGCCCTCGCTGTCCAAACGGGCCAGCACCTCCGCGATCCGGGCATCTGCCAGAACATCATCTTCCTCGGCATCGGCCGAGGCGAGCCCCGCCGACATGACCCATGTGCGCTGCCCTGTCACGTCAAAGGCCAGCACGGTGTCATAGAGGTGAAACTCGGCAAGGTCAGACCGGGGCGCGTGGCGGGAGTGGAACCGCTCAAGGAAAAGCGGCGCTGCATCATAGGAGACATAGCCCGCTGCGCCGCCCTGAAAGGGCGGACCATCGGGAATGCGCTGGCGCGCCTGACCCCGAATCCAGCGCCGCACCTCGTCTGATTTGCGGGCGAACCCGTCTTCACCCGGCGCCAAAACGTCCGCCGATACACGCAAGGTCGCAACCGGCGCGATGCAGAGATACGACCAGCGCGACGAAGGATGGTCCGGATCGGCGCTGTCCAGCCACAGCGTGCCCGGCGCAGCATGGAACACGGTCGCGGCGCCGACGGGATCACATGTATCTAAAAGAGCGTAGCGCATTCAGGGCCTGATCTGGAAACGAATAGGTCTTGGCTAGATCAATAGAGCCGGGCGCGCAAAAGACACGCCCGGATCGCAGTCACGGCCCCTGCCCGCGCCGCCTGTCTGAGCAGGCAGAGATGCAATGTCAGCCACGTATTGAGAATGACTTGCAAGAGCGATAAGGCCCATGCTAGGAGACGAAACCTCCACCAGACCGCGCCGGACAGATTCGCGCGCGACCCAGCAAGCGGGCCCCGACCGTATGAGCCTCTCCCAGACCGCCAGCGCCAAACGCGCGTCCTTCAAGATGTTCGTCAAGCGGCAGGTCCGGACGGTGCACTGGATGTCCGGCGCGTTGAGCCTTGTGGGGATGATGCTGTTTGCGGCGACGGGGATCACGCTCAACCATGCGCGCGACCTGACCGCGACTCCGAAGATCGCCGAAGGCGAGATCATCCTGCCTGCAGACATGACCGCGCTTCTCACCGATCCTGTAGACACTGGCGCCGATCCCAGCCTGCCCCCAGCCATCGCGAAACACCTCAAATCCGAAACGGGCTTTGACGCCGCCGGCCAGCCCGCCGAATGGACCGATTTCGACGTCTATGTCAGCCTGCCACGCCCCGGCGGAGACGCCTGGATCAGCATTGACCGCGAGACGGGCGAAGTCCTGTTCGAAAAGACCAGCCGCGGCGCCGTCGCCTATCTGAACGATCTTCACAAGGGCCGGAATACCGGGTTCGTCTGGTCGCTGTTCCTCGACCTGTTTGCGCTTGCCGCCATCCTGTTCTGCGGATCGGGCCTGTGGCTCTTGCAGATGCATTCCGCGCGGCGCCCCAGCACGTGGCCGCTGACAATTGCGGGCTTCGCCCTGCCCATCCTGCTTCTCCTCCTTTTCACCCACGCCTGAGGTATTTCTATGCGCGCCACCATCACGCTTGCCGGCATGGCTCTGCTCACCAGCCCCGCCATCGCCGCGCATCGTCCAGCCCGATCCGGTGCGCGTCGTGATTGCGGAAGCGCCGGAGCCTGTGAGCCCGCCTGCGACAGATGCGAACGCAGATGAAACGCCGCGAAACGTTATGAAACGGACTGAAACACAAAGAGCCGGTGGCGGACACGCACCAGCAGGGCGTCGTGAAGGTCTGGTTCCAGATCGATCCGGCCGGTCACATCCTTGAGCAGCGGATTGAGACCAGTTCCGGCCATGCCCTGCTGGACAAGGCGACACTGAACCTGCTCCGCGCGGCCTCGCCCCTGCCACCGCCGCCTGCGGAGTTGCACGCCACGGACCTGACCTTCACGGTCCCGATCGACTATTCCCTGAACTAGAGCCTGACTTCAGGCGACGGAACCGGCTGGATATCCGTCGAACGAAAGGTCGAGATCGCTTTTGCCACGAACGCCGCACCTGTCACCAGCAAGCCAATGGAAATGACCACCGCATAGGCATTGCTCCAGCTCATATCCCCTTCAATCAGCTGCATCAGCGGCGCCAGGAGCAAGGCCACCCCGAACACCATCCGGAAGGCCCGGCCCGCCGAAGCCGCGCTCATCCACACGGTCGCTGCACCTGCAAACGCAACAGATCCCAGCCAGTAGAGCGCGATCAGCCAAGGCCCGCTGACGCCGAACAGGCTGACACTCAGCGTGATCGGGAACATGGCCACACTGCCCCAGACCCATCCGCTCCACATGGCTTCAAGACGCGGGGCGGCACGTCCCTTTTCGCGGCGCTTGAGGAAATAGATGTTCAACCCGCTCGCAATGATGATGCAGAGCATGATGCCGAGGATAAAGTAGATCGACTTCATCAGCGCGCCGCCGAAATCCCCGAAGTGAAGCCGGTACATCGACATGGCGATCTGCTGGCCGACCGGCCCGTCCGAATTGTGCCCCGTGGCCAGCAATTCGCCGTCGGTCGAATAGGTATAGGTCTCGCCATAGATCAGGCGATCGGTTTCATCGCCATAGATCTCGATATGCTGGCTCTTCGTGCCGGGCTCATGGACAATCACGATGAACGCGTTTGCATCCGGGACGTCACGGTCTAGATGGATGAGCGCCGTATCCACCCCGGTCAGCGGCGCCGGTGTGGCATCCGCTTCAATGACTTCTCCGCCAAAGATCGCTTCGCTGAGCTGTTTGGTGTCGCCCCCATAATTGGTCTGCGCGAAGACGAAGGCCACAACCCCGAACAGGCCGATCATCGCGCCTGTCCCGGCCACGGCAATCAGGAAGGGCGCAGTCCAGACGCTGAGGCGATTGTGAAGGTCCGCCTGCGCCAACCGGGCCTGCCCCGTGCGGCGGAACCGGAACGCATCCCGGAAGATGCGCGGATGGGCGAGCAAGCCCGAAATCGCCATCGACACCAGCATGACACCGAAAATGGCGACGATGATGATCCCGAGACTGTGCGGGAGCGTCAGATAATAATGGAGTTCGATCAGGAAATCATTCCACGGGGCTTCAAGCGGGCTGGCAATCTCCCCGGTCTCGTCCATCACGAACATGCCATTGTCGCCGCCGGCCACGAAACGAGGCCAGTTATCCCGCGGTGGATACATGTAGATATGGGTCGTCTCAGGATCCCGTTTCAGGATGTCTGCGGCCGTGGCCTGCATCACCTCTGGCGAGACCTCCTGAACCGTCGGTGTACCCGCCTGTTCCCACCATTCCAGTTCATCCTCGAAAACGGCAATCGTGCCGCTGACACAGATCACGAACAGCAAGGCACTGATAACCAGCCCCATGACGGAATGTGCGGAAAGCGCGGAATCCACCCGTTCGCTGGAAGATTTTGGCCAGAGGGATTTTGCCATTGGGGGTGCCTCGATTGGCTAGATGAATGCAGTGCAGAGCACGACCGCCAAGGCGGCCGCCGCATACAGGGAACGGCGCAGTTTACGTTTTTCCATGAGTAGCAGCGTACTCAGCAATGCCCAGAGAAGCAGGCTGATGATGAAAGCTGTCACGGCAGCATTGGTCGGACTGCCCGTATCCGGGGCGGTGGCGCGCAAAATGGCTCCGCCTGCATAAATCGAAATCGCGCCTGCGATGGGTCCGGCCAGGAGGAAAGTCCAGATGCCGGAGGCGATACCACCCGTCCGCTGCAAGGCGGACCGGGGCGCCCCGGCGGGCGCGTCCCGTTCGCGAAGGGGGGCCTGAAGGCCATTGGTTCCCAAAAGCCCGGGCACGGTAATCGCGCCCGCTACGACCAGCATCAGGAGCGAGGCGATTTGCGCCACGCCCCGATCCAGATTGACCATGAACCAGACAACAAGGCTCGCCACCACCAGCGCCCATCCGAGCACCAGCAAGACCGGCCGCCCGGGCTTGCGCCACACGGTGAAGAGCAGCGCAAGACCGGAAACCCCTCCGAGGGCGGCAAGGATTGCCAGCAGATAGTCCATTGCGGTCATCCAGGCCTGCCTTAGAATTTATAGCGAAGGCTGGCCACGACCGTCCGGCGCTGGCCGGGGAAACAATCGCCCCGCGTCAGGCAGCCCGTGAGGTATTCCTCATCGGTCAAATTGCGGGCATTCACCTGGAAGTCCCAGGTGTCCCACTCATAGCCGACCATCAAATCGCCCAGCGTGTAGTCCGGCGTCACATAGCGAAGGGTCCCGTTCTCGGAAACCGTCTCGCCGACATAGCGGATACCTGCGCCCGTCTTGAAGCCTGACCAGCGACCCTCCGGCCGCCAGCTGGCCCACAGAGAGGCCTGCGTTTCCGGAGCAGCGGCCAGTTGGAATCCGTTCGGGTCTTCAGCATCCAGCGTTGAGATCGCTGCCTGCAGATAGACTTCCTCCAGCTGGACGTGGCTCTCGAATTCAAAGCCCTTCAGCTTGCCCACGCCTTCCTGTTGGGACGCCGCACCTGGCAGGGAATTCGGATTGTCCAGATTGGAAATCTCGATATCGAAATAGTTGATCGTGATCAGTCCCGGGAAGGCGCGCGGCTCATACTTCACGCCCACTTCATACTGTGTGGCTTCCTGCGGTTTGAGCGGGTTGCCTGTGGTCGTATCCGTCCCGACGACCGTCTCGAAGGATTCCGAATAGCTGGCATAGGGCGCGAAGCCATTGTCAAACCGGTAGAGCACGCCAACGCTGGTTGAGATCGCGTCATCATCCTGAACGGCGGTCCCACTGTCATTTTCGACATTGTCGCTGCGGACGCCCAGCGTGAAGCGCCAGTTCTCGTAGGAAATCTGGTCGGAGACATAGATGCCGAGATCCTGCACGGTGGAGGCAGGCGTGTCGCTGTAGATCGCATCGAACGTCGCCTGATCGGGATAGTTGCCATAGACCGGATTGACGAGATCCAGAACGTAGCGGAAATCGCCCGCCAGAACGCCTCCCCCGAAATAATAGGCAGAATCACTGTCTGTCTCGACATCCTGGTATTGAACGCCGGCAAGGACGTGGTGGTCAAAATTTCCGGTGGAGAATTCCGCGCGCAGGCGCAGATCGCCCGCCAACTGGTCGAACGTGTTGTCACCCTGATAAAAGGTCCGAGGAACAGTCGTATCGGTGAACGTCAGTCCCTGCAGGTCTGCCGCAGCCTGCAAGGCAGGCGTCGCCTCCAGAATCTGGTTCAAATAGCGCGGCCCATAAAAGACTGGCCAGGCCTGATGATAGTCAGCTTCACCCGACCGCCAGAGCGCCGTTCCCTCAAGCTTGAACACATCATTGATACGGTGCTCGCCCAGCAAGGTGACCTGTTGCGAGTCCGTGTTGTAGCGATTGAAGCCCGGCTCACCGGCATACACATTTGTGTCGAGGTATTCGCCGGTGACGCTGTGCGGGGTCAGGGTGCCGTCCACAGGAATGAATTGCGCGGCCGCATCGCTGTCCGTGTCCTGAAGGAGTCCAATGACCGTGAACCTGGTGTCCGGGGTTGGCAGCCAGCTGAGCGAAGGCATCAAGACAGACGTCGTTTCATCGACCTGGTCAATCTGCGTTCCCGTGTCCCGGTAGAGGGCGACCATCCGATAGAGCAGCTTACCCTCGGAGCCCGCCACCGGTCCGGTCACATCGCCCGCAATCTGGTAGTGATCATAATTGCCGACCTGCGCCGCAATCTCCCCGCCGAATTCCTCAAGCGGCGTCTTGGACACATAGTTGACGATACCGCCCGGCGAGCCCTGACCGTAGATCACCGAAGCAGGCCCCTTGAGCACTTCGACCTGCTCGATCGTGTACACGTCGGCGCGGGTGGAATTGTAGCTGCCGAAAAGTTCCTGGATGGAGTCGCGATAGCGCGGGATGCTGAGTCCCCGGGAGAACGGGAAGTCGCCGCGCGTGGAGAACCCATAGGGTTCGGCGGTCACGCCCGCCACATAGGTCAACGTTTCGGCCAGTCTCAGCGCGCCCTTGTCGATGAACATGTCGGAGGTTTCAACCGACAGCGACCGCGCCGTCTCGACAATCGGGGTTTCCGTCTTGGTCGCGCCGAACGAGCCCGTTGTGCCCGTGACAATAACGGTTTCCTGACGGCTCTCTTCGGGGTCGCCTTCACCGGAAGACTGTGCCCAGGCCGGAGCGGCGCATGCCAAACCCATTACAAGCGCAATCGTACTGACAGCGCTGATCCGCGATACGTCCATTTCTATAACCCCTGAATTGGCAATTTCTGAGAATGTGTCTCAATCTTAATTGCCGCCTAGGGGAAATGCCATTGCAAGTCAATTGCAATCCGGTCCGATTTTCAGCTGACCTCGCGACAGTGTTGTCGGGCCATCACAGAAAGAGAGCGCACACCCAATGGATGTGCGCTCTCAATAGGATATACGTCTCGGAATTGAGCGAGACTTACTCGGCCGGGATGGCCGCCTCAAGCGTGGTGGAAAGCGCCTTGCGGAAGCCGATCTGGGCATTCAGCACGTCAAAGCTCAGCGCCATCTGGCCCTCGCCGGTCTTGGTGCGCACCGTGATCGGCGTCTCCGCATTCCGCTTCACCATCAGGACATCGCCGGTATTCTGGAACGTCTCTTCGCTCTGGTTGAGCAAGGTGAAGTTCACAGGACACGTATTCACGATGGTCGCCGAAATCACCGTGTAATTACGCTGGGCCGGCTGCGCCTCAAGCGACAGGCAGGCATCGACCACCGCCTTCACATTCTCTTCGCGGCCCAGCAGATCATCATAGGACCAGGCCACCGTGCGGCCATCGAACAGGGCCTGCTTGAACGCTGCCTGGCTGGCATCCTTGGCAAGCACCAGCGTCATCGGACGGTGCCCGCCCGTGCCGGCATCATGCGTCCAGTCAACAAGGCCGTGAATGTCGGAGGTTCCGAGCACGGTGAGATTGTTGTCGAGCGCAATCTGGAGCGCGTGCTCCGAATGGCCGTCCAGTGTGCCATTGGCCACTTCGACGCCCTGCAACAAGCCCTCTGCGATCAGTTCCTTGTGATAGGAACTCAGGCGCGCAATGCCGTCCGGCATGTGGGGCAACCAGTTGGGGTGGTTCAGGAACACGAAGGCCCCTTGCGCCTTCGCGGCTTCCATCGCCTGCTTCGGCTCTTCCACCAGCAGGGCGTTTGCATCATCCAGGAAGATCGCATTGATGTGGCCATAGGGCTGGTCATGGGTCACTTCGGCCCCATTGATGACCATCAGGTCGAACTCGGAACTGGCGCGCACTTCCTCGGCCACTTCATAGGACCGATTGCGATCCGGGTGGGGCATGTCGGCCTTGTGGGGCTGGTGTTCGAGGTGCTCGGTCACCGCCAGCACCTGCAGGCCATCCAGATGGGCTTCCTTGACCCGGATTGAGGGCCAGACTTCTCCGTCGGAAAACACCGAATGGGTGTGCAGGTCAGCGGCCAGCACGACGCTGCCGTCGGCAGTGTCGGGAAACTCGACTGCGCGCTCATGCGCGGTGGCAGTGGTACCGGCGATCATGGCCGTCAGGCCCATGCATAGGAAACTGAATCTCATGTCTCTCTTCCTTGTGTAGGCGTCTGTTTAATCACGGCTGCATCTCACCTCCGTGACACTTGGTAAGGGGCGGCTGCCGACGTGGGGACAAACGCCGGCAGCCTGTAATCATCCAAACGGGGCAGCCCGATCCCGTCTGCACGGGACCGGGCCATTGGATGACTAGAAGGAGTACTCGTACTGGATCCAGAAGGAGCGCGGCTTCCCGTTCCAGCCATACTGGCGGTAATAGGCGCTGTCGTTCGGACCAACTTCCCCGCGAACCACGGCGCGGTCACGGCTGTAGCCTGAGCCGCCGGAGGCGCGCTCGTAATACTCTTCGTCGAGCAGGTTCACACCGCGAATGAGGAAGCGGTGCTGTTTCTCATCGCCGAGGAAGTACTGGACCGAGCCGTTCAGGACAAAATAGTCCCCAAAGTTCAGGTCTTCGACGACGCGGTTGCCGTCCTCATCCACCATGCGGGCGAGGCTGGTGCCGGCATAGGCCCATTCCGGCCCCTGCCAACGCGGGTTCAGGGCAAACACCCAGCGATCCGTTGGCGTATAGGTGACGAGCCCGGACAGGGTCCATTCAGGGCGTTCTGAGGACTGACGGTATTCCGAACCTCCGGCATGACCCGGCACGACAAAGCCCAGATCGGTGGTGGTGCCGTCAAGGCGGGCCATCGCACCAAAGACCGGGTTCGGCTCCAGGGATTCCATGTCCGTGAAGCTGAAGTCCGCTTGCCATTTGTCGAAGTCGAACGCGACATCCAGGGTGATCCCTTCGATATCCTGTTGGGCCACCGCGTTCACGGCAACCGACTCGTCCGGATCATTCAGGCCCGCTGCGGCGGTTGCGCAGAAATCGTTCGGCGGAACAATGTTCTGGCGATTGCGCTCAATGGAAGCCGTGTCATTGGTCAGATTATTGAAGAGCGGGTTGGCGATATCGTTTGCGTATTCATAGCAGACCGCGCCAATTGCCCGGCTTGAGAACAAATTCTTGATCTCGGTTTCGAAGTACCCGATTTCGACATTGTAGGTTCCGCCGAAGATGTCGCCATCAATACCGGCACCAACATTGAAAGCGCTGACTTCCTGTGGCTGAAGGCCGGGATTGATGTTCGCACCGGAGCCGAAAGCGCCGATTTCATCAATTTTCGGAAGGCTGTAGGATGTACCGCCCGAGCCGCGCGCATAAAGACCGTAGCCGAAATCCTGACGCAGGCCGACTTTCCAGATCGACTGGTCATCGAAATTGTCGTTGAAATCCTGGCGAGCCGCGAACGAGCCGCTGAACCCGTCAAGAACCGGCAGGGAGAGCCGAAGATCCCCATAGATGCCGGTGCTCGACAGCGTTACATCCTTGACCCCGAAGGAGGCGTCGGAATTATCCTTATAGGTTGTATTTTGCAGGCCGGCGACAAGCTCGACATACTCATTGACCGTATAAGTGGCCCGCGCGTTCAAACCATAATCGACATAACCGGATTCCCGCTGGTCGGTCGTGCCAAAGCCCTTGGTCAGGCCGCCATCTCCGAAGCTCGCCGTGGATTGCACAACGTAGCCGATGGGCGCGCCAATCGGGAACGGATTCTGTTGCGTGCCATAAGGCTGGCCGTAGAACGGGCTATCCGGGTCCTGGTTGATGTAGAACGAGCTGCCGCCATTCCAGCCATCATCCGATGCGCTGCCGGCGCTACCGACCGGATTGGTCACACAGCCTGCGGCGAGACCGGAAATGCCCGCTGCGAAGCTTTCGAATTCAGTGGCGGTGGCAAAGCCTGAAATGCCCTGATTAGCCGCGATCGTCTGAATATCTGCCGGCAGGTCCGACAGGCGCGGGATCTGGCAGATCCGTGCATCGATCTCATTGTTCTTGAGTTGGGGATCCTGGTAATGCCCCTCGATATTCAGTTTCAGCTTGTCATTGAAGCGATGCTTGAATTCGGCCGTATAGATCGGGAATTCCGTGAAGTTCGGCTGGAAGACCGTGCTTTGCGGAAACGAGTCACGAAAATCGATCGTGGTGTAGGAGGCGCCGAGCAGCAATTCGGTTTCCGGGGCGATATCCCAGAGATACTTCATGCCCAGGCTGTTGAAGCTGTACGGGAATTCGTGCCGCCCACCGAGCGCCAGCACATTGTCGCCATACGCTTCTTCATCGAACAGTTCGTGGGCGTCTGTTTCATAGGAGCGCCCATAAACCAGGATGGAATGCTTGCCCGCCTTGTCCAGCGGAAAGGACATGTTGCCATAGATCTCGCGGGTCTTGAACGACCCCGTATAGACGCCGAACTGGCCTTTTTGCGTGCCGTCAGGACGCTTTGTCTTCACGCTCACGACCCCCAGGCCGCCATTCGATCCGAAATACAGGCTGTTGCCGCCGCGATAGACTTCGACGCCTTCGATCATGCGGGGATCAATGGCCGTTGCCGGCCAGAGGTCTTCCAGAGGGGATGACCGGTCGAAGAAGGGCACGCCATCCACGAGCAGCAAGGTGTCGCGGTCGGTGCCGCCATCGATCCGGATCGTGAACTCGCCCTCATCCGGCGAATAGCCGATATTGGCTCCCCGGATCAGGCCGGAGGCCAGTTCGCCGAAATTCGTGAACCCGCCCGTCTCGATCTCGTCCGAACTGATCAGCTGCACCTGCGTGCCATATTCGGCAAAGTCCACGGCGATGTCGGATGCGGACGCATCGACCGTCTGGCCTTCAACCCGGATGGTCTCCATGCGGCGGGAATCATCCCGGTCATCAGCCTGTTGCGCCAGTACGGCCGGAACAGCCGCAGTCGCCGTCAGGATGCTCAAACCGAATCTCAAACTTCTGTTCTTATCAAGTCTCATCGCTGGTCTCTCCATCTAACCCCAACGCCCGCCAACCATCAGCAGGCTGTGGCGCAGCGCGAATGACGCCGCTTGCCACGAGGGTGCTCTAGAGGCTCAACGCGACACTTCGATGAAGATTAAGAAAACATTGTATGAATGATATTTACTTCGATGCCGATTTGTAATTGAGAAATTCTCAACAACAGATTGTTTTTCATCGGAGTGAAATATGGCCTACGAGTTCCCAGCCTCGCGTTCGGAAGATATTGCCAACCTGGCCCGGACGGCCTCGGGATTTCTCGTGGACTGGGATGGGTGCTGCGCGCTTGGCAACACGCTCGTTCCCGCAGCTGCGGATTTCCTGCGCGCCAACCAAAAGCGAACCGCCATCGTTTCAAACAACTCCACATGCACACCGGAAGACTTTCTGGAAATACTGGCATGCAATGAAATTCAACTGGATCGCAACCAGATCGTCCTGGCAGGCATGGAGGCGCTCAAGCGCGCCACTGATTTTACCGGGGCGAAAGTGATGGTCCTCGGCGATCCGCATATGCGGGGTGCCGCCAAGAAGATGGGGCTCGACCTCACCCAGGAAGACGCCGACGTCATCGTGCTTCTCCGGGACCGGCGCTTCACCTATCGCCGCCTTGAGCGGGCGGTAAATTCCCTCACCCGGGGCGCGCACCTCATCGTGGCCAATCCGGACTCCACCCATCCCGGAAAAGATGGCGGCCTGAAGCCCGAAACCGGAGCGCTTCTGGCGGCGATCCGGGCGTGCGTGGAACTGGATGAAACAAAATGGGATATCGTGGGAAAACCGTCACCGCATCTGTTCCGCATGGGATGCCAGGCGCTGGACCTGTCGCCGGACCAGCTGGTGATGCTGGGGGATAATCCCGCCACCGATCTTGCCGGGGCAAAGGCATTGGGAATCAAGGCGATCCTGACCTCCGCGAAATCGCCGGACGTGTTCGAAACGCTGTTGCGGGCGCGCTAGGCTAGAACCGCTTCAGCGACAACACATCGAAAGTCTTCCGGAGCGTATCCGTTGCCCGGTCGTAATCAGCCAATGCCAGCGCCGCGATCAGCGCATCCAGCACGCAGAGCTGGGCAATCCGGCTGGTCATGGCCTCGGTCCGGAACTTCGTTTCGCGCGCCATCGTGAACAGTTTCACATCCGCATAGGCCTGCAACGGCGAACTCGAGAAATTGGTCACGATAATCGTCTTCGCACCAGCATCCTTGGCCAATCTGGTGGCAGCCAGCGTCTCATGTGTTGCACCCGAATGCGAAATTGTCAGCACGGCGACGTCAGGGCCTGTCTGGGACGCACTGATCGCCTGCACATGACTATCCACCACGACCCGCGCATCCAGGCCGATCCGCAACATCCTGTATTGGGCATCCTCGGCAATCGGCGCCGAGGACCCGATGCCATAAATTTCGACCCGCTTGGCCGCGCGAATGATATCCACTGCAGCGGAGACGGCATCCGCATCCAGAATTGACAATGTGTCCTTCAGCGCCTGGACGCCCGCATGAAACATCTTCCGGCAAACCGTCGGCGTGTCGTCAGTCGGCTGGAGATCCTCATGGATGAACTGTACCGGCTGTACCACTTCCTGAGCCAGGCTGAGCTTCAGCTGTTGGAAGCCGGAGAGGTCCAGTTGGCGACAAAAATTGATGACACTGCCATCGCTTGCGCCGGTCGCTTCGGCAAGTTCGGTCACCGACATACCGACCACCTGCCGCGGATTGGCCAGAACGAAATCGGCGATCGACCGCGTGCTTGGCCCAAGCGATGGGTGGCGCACCCGGATACGTGTCATGACATTGTCCACAATGGCCACATCCGCGCGCTTTTTCACGGCGGATTTACGCTTTGCCTTGCTCTCAGACATTTACATCCCTTTGCACTTCTTTGTCTATCAGTTGAATACTACTCAACTTTCATCAAGGATATATGAATTCCGTAACACCAATGTCACAAGCGGGTGCTACTCCCTCCGATCATAATGTTGCGGCGCATCAATCCATGACGCCGCCGGGTGAGACTGGGGATTTGAACATGCGCATCCTGTACGCCGCCTTGCTTGTTTTATTGACCGTCTTTTCGACATTTCCATCTCATGCCCAGGAGATCGGGAGCGCGCAAAAGCCCATCCGGGTCATGCTGATCCCAGCGGATGGCGGCACGGAAGATGGCACCAAGGCAGACTTCCAGCCATTGTTCGATGCCATCACACGGTCCAGCGATTTGCACTTCACGGTCAGTACCGGACAAAGCTATGCGGCCGTGATCGAAGCCATGTGCGCGGGCCTGACGGATATTGTCTGGTATGGTCCAGCCTCCTATCTCGAAGCCCGCGACCGCGGCTGCGCGGAGTTGCTGGCGGTCGAGGAAAGAGATGGCGCCTCGACCTATTATGCCGGCCTGTTTGTTGCCGCCGACTCCGGTGCCAGCTCGGTTGCCGACCTGTCAGGCGGATCGCTGGCGCTCGGGTCCAGCCACTCCGCCAGCAGTTTTGCCTATCCTCTGGTGATGCTTAAGGATGCCGGACTTGATCCGCTAAAGGATCTTTCAGCCCTCCGGGTGACCGGGAGCCACACCAACAGCCTGCTGGCGCTGAAGAACGGCCTTGTGGATGCTGCGGGCGCATCGTTTGTGTCCTTCGAGCGCGCCGTGAACCAGGGCAGCCTCGACCCGCGCGCCTTTCGAATACTAGCCAAATCCGACCCAATCCCCAATCCGCCCATCGCTATGAATACGGCGCTGCCAGAGGGGATCAAGGCAGAGTTGAAGAAGGCCATGTCCGGCATTCACGAGGCCGACGGCATCAACCCGGCCTCCATACGCGGCTATGGTGGTAAGCAGGTCGACCGATATAATACTGAGGCCAGTGAAGACCTGTTCGACAGCGTAATATCTGCCACCTCCTTCCTCGACGATGATTACCGGGCCGCGATCCTGCGCAAGGCCGACGCCTCTCAGCGCGGCTGATTCCTCCCCCATCCCTACGGTACAGTTCCCGACATGACAGATGAGAAACCCCAAGCGCCAAGCGCTCCTGCGCTGGAACTTTCCGGAGTGTTCAAATCCTACAAGGATGGGCCGGCCGTGCTCGAGGATTTTTCGCTAAATATCGCGCCGGGCTGTTTCTGTGTCGTACTCGGCTCGTCCGGGTCCGGAAAATCCACCCTGCTGAAATGCATTGCCGGACTGACCGAGCCCGACGCGGGAAATATCCGGCTTCATGGCACACCCCTCACACGAAAGCGGCTACGCAGTGTCGGTATGGTGCATCAGGATTTCGGCCTGTCCGACAGATTGACCGCCGCCCAGAATGTGATGTCCGGCATGGCCGCTACATTGAGCGCGTGGCGCGTCGCCCTGCAACTCTATCCCGGCCAGATCCAGCGGCAGGCCTGCGCACTTCTCTCACGGGTCGGCCTCTCGGAAGATCACGCGAACCGGCGGGCAAGCCAACTATCCGGCGGGCAAAAGCAGCGGGTCGGCATCGCGCGGGCGCTGATCTCCGACCCGAGCCTGATCCTTGCGGACGAGCCGGTGGCCAGCCTTGATCCGAAATCATCTGTTGAAATCATGACGCTGCTGAAGAGCGCGGCGCAGGAGCGTGGCGCGGCAGTGCTCTGTTCGCTTCACCAGATCGATCTGGCGCGCAAATATGCTGACAGGATCATCGGCCTCAGCCATGGCGCCATCGTCTTCGACGGCCCACCCGCTGCCCTGACGCGTGAGGAGATGCAGGCCATTTTCGATATGGACGACAGCTCGACAATCATCCGCATGGAGGTCGCCTGACATGTCGGACGTTGCACAGGATTCCGGGGTGCGA
Organism: Hyphomonas sp. UBA5111; assembly: GCA_002414505.1. Classification (GTDB taxonomy): domain Bacteria; phylum Pseudomonadota; class Alphaproteobacteria; order Caulobacterales; family Hyphomonadaceae; genus Hyphomonas. The sequence goes on from DHZF01000039.1 coordinate 46,923, forward strand.
GACTGGCACCTGAAGCAACCCTTCGGATGGCGGTCCCTGCTCGTCCTGTTCATGGTGCTGGCGGTTTCGCTCGTCTCAGCCGAGCGTATGCAATTCGACCGCATGGCCAGTCAGATCGGCGACTTCGCGCTGGAGACCGTGGGCCTGCGAGAAAGCTCGCAGATTGGCCGGGGCATGGAAAGCGTGACGCGCGACATGTTCCCGATCGCCATTGCCGAACGGCGGCCGATCGACCTGATGGACGGATTGGACGAAACGGAACTGCCATTCCTCTCACATATCGAGACGGTGGATATCGAAACCACCGAGCTGGATCCCGAGACGCTGCAAATGACGACAAGTGTGTCCGAGCGACGCTTTCTGGTCGAACCGATTGGGTATCTTGTCTTTGTGCTTGGCAAGATGGTGGAGACCATCGAGATCGCCATCTGGGCAAGCTTGATCGCCATATTGGTGAGCCTGCCGTTGGCATGGCTATGCGCCGGAAATTATTCGCCGCATCCCATCATCTATGCTGGCGCCAGATCTTTTGTCTCGCTGCTCCGTTCGATCCCGGAATTGATCAGCGCCCTGTTCCTTGTCCTGGCCTTCGGGTTCGGGCCGATTGCCGGCATCCTGGCCCTGACCTTTCACAGCATCGGCTTTCTCGCGAAATTCTACGCTGAGGATATCGAGGCGGCGAATACCAGCCCCCAGCACGCATTGAAGGCGACCGGCGCGGGCACTTTTGCCATTCTCAGGCTGGCCGTGCTGCCTCAGGTCCTGCCGAGTTATACGGGCCTCTCACTCTACATTCTCGACCGCAATATCCGCATGGCCACTGTAATCGGCCTCGTCGGCGCCGGGGGGATCGGCCAGGAGCTGAAAGGCCGGTTCGACATGTTCCAGTATGACCGCGTTGGTACCATGCTGCTGGTCATCTTCCTGACCGTCATGGCGCTGGACGTTGTGTCAGCCCGGTTCCGGAACCGGTTGGTCTGAACTGTTCCCGATTAGAACGAGGCGAAGGACTGGCAATTCTCCAGCAAACAGGGCCTGCACTTTCACGTTAGTTTTAAACGACGGTCACATAAGTTTTGCACTTCATCGCCAATAGCAAACTCCGATTGAGGGATGGTGGCGACATGCAGGCGAAAGTGAATGAGCGGGACCGGTCACCGCGCACCCTCATGCCCGGCGACCCTATGTCCGCGCCCCTGACTGACGCGGCCCGCCAACGTACCAGTTTCCTGAACAGCCTGTTCCGCTTGCATTATGCAGAACTGGTGGGCCGGCTCCGCAAAGTGTATGGCGCGGGGCCGCCCGACCCCGAGGATGTCGCGCAGGCCGCATTTTCGAAGATTGCCGAACTGGACGATCTCGAGCGTATTCATTCACCCCGTGCATTCCTGTTCCGGACGGCGGTAAACATATGCCTGAACTCCAATGACAAGCTGAAACGCAGCCGCGCCTTTGTTCGCAGCCAGCTTGAAAGCAATTTTTCACAACGTCTGGAAGAAAAATCAGCCGAATCTGTCTTCATGGGTAAGCAGGATCTTGAGCGGGTCGCGCATGTCATTCGGCAATTGCCGCCGAAACAGCGTGAAATTCTGCTCCGGAGCCGGTTCAGGGGACAGACTTATGATGAGATCAGGCAGGAGACAGGGTGGAGTCAGGCGGATATCTCGCGCCAGCTCAACAAGGTCATGGCGCTGCTGCAAGCCGAGTTGGATCGGTAGAGGCGCCTGTTGATGCAAATCCTTCGTATTCCTTTCCAGAGATCAGTTCGGGAGTCGTGTGCATGACGCCTCCCGGAGAGAATTCGCGCGACAGCGCATCACAAGAGGACAACAAGCGGGCTGCAGTGGCGCGCGCCTGGGTACTACGCCTCTCGTCCGGCGAAGACACGGAAGCCGACCGCCTCGCCTTTGCCGAATGGCTGGCTGCCTCCGATGACAACAAGCGCGCCTATGAAAAGGCCCAGTCTATCTGGGAGGCCCTCGGAGACGTGGACGGCATTGAGAATCTGCTGCTTCACCGGGACAGTGTGACAGAGTTCCGTCCTCGAAACAGCATGACAAGGCGGTTCCTCGTGGGGGGCGCCATGGCCGCCAGCCTCGCTGTCGCAACCGGCATTGGTTTCCTGCTGATGCAGCCGGCACCGACAGAAACACTTCTCTACGCGACCGCGACGGGCGAGATCGAGACCATCACGCTGTCAGATGGCAGCACGGTGACGCTCGGGGGTGCCAGCGAACTGACAGGCGAATTCACGCCGGATGGCCGCACCCTGGAACTCGTTTCAGGCAATGCCTATTTTGATATTGCCCGTGATGAAGCCCGTCCGCTGACCGTCCATACAGGTGATGTGAATGTGCGGGTGCTCGGAACCCGGTTCGATATCAAGACACGGACGGACTTCGTCGCGGTGGCCGTCGACCATGGCCATGTCCGCGTGACCTCGCCGGCCACCGGAAGCCGGCAGGACCTGACCGCCGGGGAAAAAATCGTGTCTGACGCGACGCACGGCCTCAGCCAGGTCATGACCTTTGACGCCAGCCAGGAATTGTCCTGGCGGTCCGGCCGCCTGTCCTTCGTCGATGCGCCGCTGCGCTATATTGTGGCGGACATGAACCAGTATAGTGATCGGCCGATCCGGCTTTCGCCCACCGCCCCCGCTGACCTGCGCCTCACCCTGTCCTTCCCGGTCGACCAGATTGAGCAGGTTCTGGCCGGGCTGGATGCCGCCTACCCGGTGGCCATCGAGTCCCGCGAGGACGACATCCTGATCACACAGGGCGACTAGCGACGCGTCCGGTGAAGCTTTTGTGAAGTTTGCCAAATCCCTGAAATAGATCGTTCCCTGATCTGTCTTCCCTCTGACCACGCAAGGGCGTGGCGCGGGCGCACTGCTTGGCGTCCGTACATTTCTCATGAGGGGAACATCATGACTTCTTCCATCAGCCTGCGCAAAGCGCTCGTCCTGACGGCATCGGGCGCAGCCCTGTGCCTTGGCCACGCCGCATACGCCCAGACCTCCGCCGACCAGGACGACACCAAGATCCAGCAAACCGTGATCGTGACCGGCACACGCGGCGCGCCGCGCACCGCCTTTGACAGTCTTGCGCCGGTCGACGTGATCTCCGACTCCGCCATTGACCTGACCGCCTCCGACGAAGTCATGGATACGCTGTCCCAGCTTGTGCCGTCCTTCAACGTCAAACGCCTTCCGATGGCGGACGGACAGGTCTTCGTGCGCCCTGCCACGCTGCGCTCCCTGTCGCCAGACCACACGCTCGTTCTCGTCAACGGCAAACGCCGCCACCGCTCCGCCATGCTCGGCGGCAATGGCGCCCAGTCCGCTGACCTCGCCCAGATCCCATCCTATGCCATCAAGCAGATCGAAGTCCTGCGCGACGGCGCATCGGCCCAGTATGGCTCCGACGCCATCGCCGGTGTGATCAACATCATCCTCGACGACCAGGCGGGCTTCAACGCGTTTGCCCAGGCTGGCCAGTATTATGAAGGCGATGGTGAGCAGTATCGTCTCGGCGTCCAGCAGGGCTTTGTGTTCGACAATGGCTACCTGAACCTGTCCGGCGAATACACTGACGCTCAGCCGACCTCCCGCTCCCGCCAGCGGGCAGATGCAATTGCGCTGCAAGAGGCCTTCCCGGAATTGAACGTCCCGAACCCGGTCCAGAACTGGGGCCAGCCTGAGCGCCAGGCCTATCGTTTTGCCCTGAACGGCGCTTACGACCTGGACGGTTCCGAAGCCTATGTCTTCAGCACCTATGGCTTTGGCTCCGGCGTCACCGATTTCAACTGGCGCAATCCGCTGACGACCAGCGCCTTCGGCGAAAGCGCGATCGATCCGGACTATGATCTCTCTGAAACCTTCCCGGCCGGATTCTCGCCGCGCTTCGGGCAGGACGACAATGACTTCGCGCTGACCGGCGGCTATCGCAGCAACAATGACGGTCGCTTCTCCTACGATCTGAGCGCAGGCTATGGCCGCAACCAGATTGAATACTTCATGTACAATTCGATCAATGCCTCGCTCGGTTCAGCCAGCCCGACCTCCTTTGACATCGGTACGCTGACCCAGTCGGAGCTGACCTTTAACGCAGACTTCGCCTATCGGGCCACGCTCGACTTCCTGGCCGAAGATATGACCTTCGCCTTCGGCGCCGAGCAGCGCACCGAAGAGTATGAGATTGGCGCGGGTGAGTATGCTTCCTTTGCGATTGGCCCGCTCGCTCCGGAAGGCTTCCCGTCCGGCTCGAACGGCTTCCCGGGGTTCTCCCCGGAACAGTCCGGTTCATCCGACCAGACCAGCTATGCTGCCTATGTTGACGTCGAAGCCCCGATTACGGACCGCTGGACCGTCGGCGCTGCTGTGCGCTTCGAGGATTTCTCGGAGTTCGGCAATGACACGAACGGCAAGCTGTCCACACGCTACGAAGTCAGCCCGAACCTCGCCCTGCGCGCCACGGCGTCAACCGGCTTCCGGGCGCCAACCCCGGGCCAGCTCTTCTCCGAACGCACCTCGCAAGGCCTCGACACGACCACGCTGAACATCTTCACGCGCGGCCGCTACAGCCCGCAGGGGCCAA
>DHZF01000039.1:51605-81380 GCA_002414505.1 Hyphomonas sp. UBA5111
ACAGCCCGCAGGGGCCAATCGCCGATGTCATCAGCCTGCGTGACGGGGTCGATATCCTTCCGCTGGAGCCCGAAGAGTCCGAAAACCTGACGGCCGGCCTTGCCTGGAATTCGAATACAGGTTTTTCCGCGACACTTGATGTCTACCAGATCGACGTCACCAACCGTCTGAGCACCTCCGCCGCCTTCTCGCTGACGGATGAGGAGCGTGCCGAACTGGCTGCGCTCGGCGTGGCAGGAGCGGACACGATCACAGCCGTCAACTTCTTCCAGAATGATTTTGACACCCAGACCAAGGGCGTCGACCTGGTCCTGACCTACAAATACGAAGTCGGGCCGGGCGAGATGAATCTGACCGGTGCCTACAATTACAACAAGACCGAAGTGACAGGCGGGGATTTCGCTGCGAATGAAACGGCAGCTGATCGGTTCGAGAAAGGCATTCCTGAGCATACCGGAAACCTTCAGGCCACCTACACGGTCGGAAACTGGGATGTGTTCGGCCGGATGCGTTACTATGGTGAGTGGCGCGACTATTCTGGCAACTCTGATGGGGACATCTTCCAGGATTTCGGTGCAATGGTGCTGTTTGACCTCGGCGCGACCTATCAGGTAAATGACAACATGAAAGTACGTGTTGGCGCAGAGAACGTCTTCGACCAGTATCCGGACGAAGCGACCTACCAGGCCAGCCGTGGACTGATCTATTCGCGGAATGCCCCCTACGACACCGATGGCGGCCAGTATTATGTCCGCCTGGACTTCAGCTTCTGATCCCGAAGGACAGGACATGAAATTTACCAGACGACTGGTCATGAAGGGCGCCGCTGCGACAGCGGCGTCCTTTAATGTTGCCGCCGCATATGCCGGCCCCATTCCGCTATCCGAGGGCGAAGGCCCAGAGATCAATCTCGCTCAGGACGAGATCTATTGGCAAAAGATCGCCGCGCAATACGACGTAACGCCGAATATCGTGAACTTCGAGAACGGCTATTGGGGCCTCATGGCCCGGCCGGTCATGGAAGCATTCTTTCGCCATACCGAACGCGTGAACCGGGAGAACTCCTCGTATGCGCGGCAGAATTTCTACAAGGACCTCCAGCCCATTCAGCAGCGACTCGCCGCGATGCTTGGCGCCGGCGATGATGAGATCGCACTAACACGAGGTGCCACGGAAGCTCTGCAGGCCCTGATCGGCGGTTACCGACTGCTGCAACCGGGCAACGCCGTCATGTATGCCGACCTCGACTATGATTCCATGCAAGTCGCGATGGAGACACTGGCCGAGCGGCATGGAGCGAGCGTCGTACGGATCGTCATTCCTGAGCCCGTCACCCATGATGAACTGGTTGAATTCTACCGTAACGCCCTGACCGAAAATCCGCAGGTTCGCCTGCTGCTGCTGACCCATATCAGCCACCGCACCGGCCTGAAAATACCCGTTCGCGAGATCGTGGAGATGGCACGCGAACACGGGGTGGATTGCGTCGTGGACGCCGCCCATTCCTGGGGACAGACAGATTTCCGAATCGACGATCTCGGTGCAGATTTTGTCGGGTTCAATCTGCACAAATGGATGGGCGCCCCCATTGGCGCCGGGCTTATGTATATTCGCCGCTCAAGACTGGCCGATATTGCCCCGAACATTTCTGAACGCCCGGACGGCATCGGCACCATCCACCACCGCCTGCACACGGGCACGACAAATTTCGCAACCCTTCTGACCATAAATGATGCGCTTGATTTTCATGAAATGGTTGGCCCGGCTCACAAGGAAGCCCGGCTGGCCTATTTGCGCAATCTCTGGGTCAGCGAGATGCGCAGCGAGGATCGTCTGGACATCCTCACACCTGATGACCCCCGGCTACATGCAGGCATCACATCGTTCAGGGTCAAAGGCATGACCAGCGTGGACGCGAACAAGGATATCGTCCGGCGCTTGTCTCAGCATGGCGTGTTCACGGTCCATCGCACAGGTGTCTCGAACGGAGCATGTGTGCGGGTCACACCCGCCCTCTACAACACACCGGACGATTGCGTGAAACTTGTGGGCGCACTGCGACAGCTCCTGATGGAAAACTGACGAAATATGGTTGGAAGACTGTGGCATGGCCGCGCCATGCATGCGGAATCGCTGCAGTCTTTCGCCATTGTCATCAGGCTGTCATCGCTGTCCGCTTGTAACAGGTTGAACTGATCCACTCATTCGTGGTTCCGCCTGAGGGGCTCATGCGATCCGTCTTATTGTATCTGGCAAGCTGCGCCTTCCTGACAGTTCCGGCGGTCGCTCAGGACCATGCGATCCGCATTCCGGCGGGGTCGCTCTCAGAGGCTTTGAACCTGCTGTCCGAACAGCTCGACACAGTCATCATCGCTGAATCCGCAGATCTGTCAGATATACAGTCCGGACAGGTCACGGGCACCATGACGGCCCGCGAAGCCTTGAGCGCGCTGCTGGCAGATACGGACCTCGAATTCACTTCCAAGGTCAGCGGCGTGTGGGTGGTCCACCGGTCGGTGGAGCCTCAGCCCGGCTCACCACACTCCGCTCGCCCCCTTGCCCGTCCCACGCCCTTTGCGAGTTTCGAGCCCATCCGGATCTATGACACGGTAATCGTGACCGGCACCCGCGCTGGATCGCCGGCAATTGAGAGCCTCTCTCCGGTGGACGTACTGGATCGCGCGACGCTTGGCGCGCCGGTGTCAGATGATCTCACGGATGTGATCGCGGAAATCCTGCCCGGATTTTTCGCGCAACGTCGCCCGCTGAGCGATGGCGCAGTGTTCGTCAGGCCCTACAGCCTGCGAAACCTGTCCGCCGATCACACCCTCATCCTGGTCGATGGCAAACGCCGGCACCGGTCCGCCATGCTGAATGCCGGGGGATCGCAGTCACCGGACCTTGCCATGATCCCGACCAACGCCATCGACCGGGTCGAAGTGCTGCGGGATGGCGCATCTGCCCAGTATGGATCCGACGCCATCGCCGGGGTGATCAATATCATCACACGCCGGGACGCGATTACCGACGGATTTGCTCAGTACAGCCAGTATTATGAAGGTGACGGTGTCCAGAAACGCCTTGGCCTCGGCGCGGGGCATCGAACAGGCACGCATGGCGTCCGCGTCAATCTCGATTACAGCCATGCCGCCGCGACGTCTCGCGCCCGGCAAAGACTGGACGCGATGGCGTATATGGAGGCGCATCCGGAGGCCAATCTCAGTGATCCCGTCCAGAAATGGGGCCAGCCGGAACGCGAGGATTTCCGTCTGTTGGCCAATGGTGACACAGCCACCGCTTTCGGAGAGATGTATGGCCTCGCCAGCCTGAGTTGGGGACAGGGCGTTTCCGATTTCAATTGGCGGAGCCCGGAAGCCCAAAGCGCCTATGCGGAAAGTGACGCGTTCGAAGGCTGGACGCTGCGCGATGTGTACCCTCATGGGTTCAAACCCCAGTTCGGCCAGGAAGAGCGCGATAGCGCGGCCACGCTGGGCCTGAAGGGCAAGAGCGAAGCCGGCCTCCATTATGATGTCAGCGCCGGCTTTGGTGAGAACCAGATCGACTATTTTCTCTACAGCACGATCAACGCCTCCATGGGCCCCGCCAGCCCGTTCGAATTCGATGCCGGCGGCCTGCGCCAGCGCGAGTATAATCTGAACGCTGATTTTCAGACGGAATGGAGCGTGCCCGGCATTGCCGAAGGCCCGGTGGAATTGGCGTTTGGGCTGGAACGGAGAGTTGAACAATATACGACGCTGGCGGGCGATCTGGCCTCCTACGAAATCGGCCCCGGCGCTGCGGACGGGCTGACCTCGGGCTCGAACGGGTTTCCGGGCTATACGCCGCTACAGGCAAACACCCACGACCAGACCAACTGGGCCGCCTATATCGACGCGACGGCCCCTCTGACGGCGAGCACGCGGGCCGGGCTGGCTGTCAGGTTCGAAGACTTCGACTCTTTTGGGAGCCAGTTCATCGGCAAGCTGGCATTGCGGCAGGATTTGACGGACACGCTTGCCTTTCGCGCGACGGCATCGACGGGTTTCAAGGCTCCCACGCCGGCGCAGCTCTATTCGGAACGCACCTCTCAGGGCGTGGATGCTGAAACGCTCGACATTTTCACTGCGGGCCGGTTCACGCCCACTGGCGAGGTGGCCACCATTATCAGCCAAAGGCCGGACACCGATATCTCGTCACTTTCGCCAGAGACATCTGAAAGCCTTTCAGCTGGTCTCGTCTGGCAACCCATCCCGGGTCTCGCGGCGAGCCTCGATGCCTACAGTATAGACCTGCATGACCGGATCTTTACCTCAGACGAATTCATTCTGTCGCCGGAGGAGCGGGCCAGGCTGACCGCATTGGGCGTTCCCGGCGGAGAAAGCATTACCACCGTCTTCTTCTACCAGAATGACTTCGAGACGCGAACCAGCGGCGTGGATGTCGCCATCCGGTACGCAAACGACCTGGCTGGCGGAGCCCTGGACCTCGGGCTTACCTACAACACCAATCATACCGCAGTTCTGAATGCCAGCTTCATTGACAACCCCTCCCGCGTGTCACGGTTCGAGAACCTTCATCCGCGCAATTCCATGCTGGCGAGCCTCCGCTACCAGAAGGACCGGATCATTGTGACGGGCAAGCTACGGCGCTTTGGCCCGTGGCAGGACTATCTGAACGAGGAGGGAGACCAGATACAGACATTCGGGTCTGAAGTCTTCGTGGATGCGAGCATTGCCTTCGACCTGACAGACCGAACAGCCATCCGGGCAGGCGTGGAAAACCTGTTCAACGCCTACCCCGATGAAGCAGAAAGGCAGGCCAGCAAGGGTCTGATATATTCCCGCAACGCGCCCTACGATACAGATGGCGGCCTCTTCTACATACGATACGATCTCAAACTCTGAGGCCGTCTGGCCGGATAGCCGCACCGTGATGTTTCGGAACGACTCAGCTCGTCCCTACACGATCTTGCGCCAATTCGAGCGTCCCCCTTCCGCAGCGGTATGGCCACCGTTCGGGCAAGCGAGGCGATGCCTTCCGACACCCGCCGGAATAGTTGATACAGTGTATCAACACAATTCTTCCCAAAATCAAAGAACAGGCAGCTTTGTCCTAATCTTGCTCAAATATGCATGAACTGCAGCTTTGAGGCTCATCCGCACTAAAAAAGTCGGAAAAATCGTTCCCTTCTAAATACAATGAGTTGGAAGGAGAGCGTTCAACTCAGAAAGACGAGGAGCGAAGTTACCGAACGGGGGTGTGCCATGCGTTCAAGCAAAATAAGTCAGCACAAAAGCAAGACCTGTTGGAAAACGGGTAGAGGGAGCGTGCTTTGAACATGCCGGACCAAGCGAATCTCTCGGCACTTTCCGTGCTGGTTGTCGCTGCGGCGCAGGAAGATGTCGCCAAAATTCAGGAGGGACTGCCAGCTGGCTCAACCTTCAGACAAGTGGATACATTCTCATTTTCTGAGGTATCCACGGACATCCTGCGTAGCACGCCCGATCTGCTCATCATCTCCTCTGCCTCCGTCGATCTTGAGCATATCGCCACAGCCGAACGATTGGCCACCGCGAAACAGCTCCCGATCATCTGGTTCGTCGGGCGTGATGAGGAAGGCCTTGCGCCACACGCTGTTCGCGCTGGCGTCACCTCATTCGTCGTCGATGGCCTCACCCCGTCGCGCATCGCCCCCCTGATCACTGTCGCCCTGGAGCGGCATCGGCTGGTAACAGCCCTTCACGGCGAGTTGCAAAAATCAAAGGACAGCCTCGCCGCCCGAAAGATTGTGGAGCGCGCAAAAGGACTGCTCATGCAAACACGGGGCATGAGTGAAGAGGAAGCCTATAAAACGCTACGCTCAATGGCGATGCGTCAGGGGAAATCCCTGAAAAGTGTTTGTGACGCCCTCATTTCGATGTCCGACCTGTTACCTTGATGTGACAGGGAAGATGGAACGCGTCAGATTTGTTTCCTCTGCACGAAGTTTCACCCAAGCAAAGCGAGTGTGCGCGAAATTTCGGCAAACGACGCTCATTCCCTATTGCGCATTACGTTCCCCTACCCAGCGTTTTTTTGACCTGAAAAGGTTTTAGCAAGTCCAAAGAGGGACTTCGGTTTCGAAGGCACAAAGGCGTGTCTTCTGCAGCCTTTAGCTGCCCTGGCCCAAAGGCGGGCCTCTCAAAACAAATTCGATCGCAGACGCTCAGGAGCGTTCTGTGACATCGGCTTACCGTCCGCTTACTGATGGACACATTGAATTCGCCTGGGGGCGAATAGAGGGGTCAATATATTATGAGAGTAACGAAATTCAGATCACATTTGCTGTCCTGCGCGATTACTGCAGCCAGCCTTTCCATGATCGCAACCGCCCATGCTCAGGAAGGTGCAGTTGATGCTGTATCGGTCCAGGAAGCAATTACCGTCACCGGGTCTCGCGGGAAGCCCCGGTCCATTCAGGACTCGCCGGTGCCTATCGACGTCCTCGGCGAGGACGAACTCAATGCGGTCCCTTTCACGGATACAAACGATATCCTGAAAACGCTGATACCGTCCTACTCCCTGTCACGACAGCCCATCTCTGACGGGAGTTCCTTCATCCGGCCTGCAGAAATGCGCGGCCTTCCCACCGACAAGACGCTCGTATTGGTAAACTCCAAGCGACGTCACCGCGCTGCACTGGTGACCATCGGCGGGTCCGGGACACAAGGGCCTGATGTTGCAACCATCCCTTCCGCTGCCCTCAAGAGTATTGAAGTGCTTCGCGACGGCGCCGCCGCCCAGTACGGCTCGGATGCCATCGCTGGGGTCATCAACTTCATTCTCAAGGATAATTCCGAAGGCGGCTCGGTCAACGTCGATGTCGGCCAGTATTTTGAAGGCGACGGCTTCCAGTATACTGTCTCCGGAAATTACGGTTTTGATCTGGGCGGAAAGGGCTTCCTGAGCGTTTCAGGCGAAGTCAGCAAAGCCGATGCGACCAGCCGCAGCGAGCAGTATTGTGAATCCTGGTTCTGTCTCGATCCCAGCAATCCGGATTTCGATCCAACGGCAAGCTATGCCGCTCAACTCACCCCTGAATTTGTGGAGGGCGTTCCGTCCGCATCATTGGGAGACTTTGGAGTTGTCCAGCCATGGGGGCAGCCCACCAGCGAAGCGGTCCGGTTGTTCTACAACTCCGCTTACACCATCAGTGACAATGCTGAACTCTACTCTTTCGGCAACTATTCCAGCAGCAAGTCAGACGGCGGCTTCTTCTATCGTTATCCCGGAAATGGCACGATTGAGGATCTGCGCCTTGAAGATGGCTCGATCTATTCGCCCCTCGAAATCTTCCCGGGCGGCTTCACCCCGCGTTTCTTCGGCGACGTGATTGACTATTCCTTTGTGGGCGGCCTACGCGGCCTGGTTGCGGGTTTCGAATACGATCTCAGCGCCCGCTACGGGCACAATGAAATCCAGTACACGCTGTCGAATACGATCAACCCGTCACTCGGCCCGGATACGCCCACGACGTTCCGTCCCGGTGACCTGATCAACGAAGAAATGCAACTCCAGGCAGACTTCTCGAAGGAACTGGAAGTGGGACTGGCCAGCCCGTTGGTCTTTGCTTTCGGCGCCAGTTATCTGGACGAAGCCTATGAATTGGTCGAAGGCGATGCTGCGTCCTATGAAGATGGCCCTTTCGCCAACGCAGATCCCTTTGGCTTCTGTGACGCAATGGCTCCCACAGCCGCAGGCCTGACAGTCATGGCTGCCGGCTCAACCCTCGACTGCTCCGATCCAGATGATCCTGTCTATCAGGTTGTCGGCGTGGGATCGAACGGCTTCCCGGGCTACTCGCCAGCCTTCTCCGAAGACTACACCCGCGATTCCCATTCCATCTACGCCGATTTGAGCGCTGACGTTACGGAGAATCTCTTCCTGCAAGGGGCCCTGCGCTACGAAAGCTATTCGGACTTTGATGCCGAAACCGTGTGGAAGATTGCCGGACGTTACGAAATCAACGACGTCTTCGCGCTTCGCAGTTCGATCGGCACAGGGTTCCGGGCGCCGACGCCGGGCCAACAGGGCACGACCAATGTGTCGACCCGGTTGCCCAACGGCTTCCCGGTTGCGACTGGCCTCTTCCCGGCCAGTGGACCCGTTGCTCAAGCTCTGGGGGCGACGCCCCTGCAGCCGGAAACCTCGACCAATTATACGCTGGGTATGACGTCGAATTTCGACAATATGAGCCTGACGGTCGACTTCTACCAGATCGATCTGGCTGATCGCGTCAATGCCATCTCCACCCAGGATGTTTCAAGCGATCCGTCAGCCGGCGCGGCGTATGATAACTATCTCGCACTGGTCAATGCCGGGGTGACGGGAGCTGAATCGATTGGCGGCGTATTCTACTTCACCAATGCATTCGACACGACCACTTCCGGTGTGGATATCGTGGGAACCTATGCCAAGGCCTGGAGCAATGGGCAGAGCACCAGCTTCACGGGTTCGGTAAACTACAACAAGACCGAGTTCGACAGCGATGTGGACGCTCTGTTCAATGAAGAAAGCCAGTTCGACTTCCTGAACGGGACACCGAACTGGCGTGGGGTCTTCACGGTCCTTCACGAAATTGGACCAGTCACCCTTCTCGGCCGCGCCAACTATTATGGCGGGTATGAAAATGCCGCCGACTCTTCGCTCGCCGCCATTCAGGAATGGGACGGAGAAATTCTGTTCGACTTCGAAGCCTCCTATCAGGTTGACGAAATGCTGACCCTTTCGGCTGGTGCTCGAAACGCCTTCGACAATTATCCCGATGCCGGCGACGCGGCCATCGGCGAGACATGCTGTGGACGGATCTATCGGTCCGACTCGGTCGTCGATTGGCAAGGCGGCTATTATTACGTCAAGGCATCGGCCTCGTTCTGATGCGCACCAACTCAGCCCACAGGCGAGTTGCTACAGATGGGGGGCGTTTTCGAACGCCCCCTTTCACCGTCTCCGAATTCAAATTTGACCCTCTTTCAGAACTGGACCGTTAATGTTGGGACTTGAGTATGATCCGGCACAATTGGCACAGCTAATTAGTGTGTTGATGATTGCCGGCTTGATTGCCGGCTTCGTCGCGGGATTATTTGGGATTGGGGGTGGGTTCGTTGTCGTCCCAGCCCTGCTATTGGTTTTCAGCTTCTTCGGCGTGGACGGCGAAGTGCTGACACATGTCGCCATTGGGACATCTCTGGCGACAATTATCGTTACATCATCCAGATCCGTCCATGCACATAACAAACGAGGGGCGGTTGATCTCCAGATCATAAAGGACTGGGCGCCTTGGCTTCTCATCGGCGTCGTTGGCGGAATTATCCTGGCGCAATTCATGGATGGCCGTTCCCTCAAATGGATCTTCTCCATCGGTGTTTTCCTGATGGGGCTGCACTTCATCATGCCGGTACTGAAGGATGTGAAACTGTCAGACGAAATGCCCAAGGGCATCGCGCTGGCCGGGCTCGCCTCTTTTCTCGGCGGGTTCTCGGCCCTGCTTGGCATTGGCGGGGGCACGATTGCCATTCTGACCATGACGATGTGCGGCCGGCCCATTCACCAGGCCGTGGGAACGGCGTCCGGCTTTGGCGTCATCATCGCAGTTCCTGGCGCCATCGGGTTTGCGCTCCTCGGCCTCGGCGCCAGCCAGTTGCCGGTCGGGTCGTTCGGATACGTCAATATCCTCGCCGTGGTGGCCATCACGGCCATGTCGTTCATAACCGCGCCGCTCGGCGCCCGAGCGGCGCACGCCCTGAATGGTCCTGCCCTGAAACGGGTCTTCGGAGTGTACTTGGTCGCGACCTCTGCGATCGTTCTATGGAATTCGTTCACCTGATACCGGGTGAAACAAGATCAAACGTGTTGAGTAACAAATGAATCAGGAAGGAAATGAAAATGGCATTTGACGTATCAAGACGGTTCTTGATGGCGGGTGGCCTCGCCGCCTCCACGATGACAAGCCTAGCCGCGTGCGCAACCACGTCGGCTGAAGCGCAAGGGGCTTTTCCGGCGACCACAACGCCCGACCCCTACCTGCTGGGCCCCAAGGAAGGCGTCGCGCTGTTGTCACGCAACGAGAATCCCTACGGCCCCTCCAAGTCGGCGTTGAAAATGGTTGAGTATGCGGCGAGCAAGGGCGCGTATTATACCTCCCAGGAGGCCGTGCAGACGCTCATGCAACTGATCGCGGACAAGCATGGCGTGGCGCCTGAGCAAGTCGTCCTGACCACGGGGTCTGGTGAAGTGCTCAGCGCGATCGCAATGATCTACGGCAAGGAAGGCCCCATCGTCGCTCCGCGCCTGTTCTGGGATACGACCGCCCTGTACGCCGTCAACCAGGGCGTCGGCAGCATTGATCGCGTTCCACTCGCGGCAGACATGAGTGTGGACCTCGCAGCGATCGAAGCGAAGGTGTCATCCGATACCGGCATCGTCCAGCTGTGCAACCCCAACAATCCGACCGGAATGGTTTCGGATGCCGCGACACTCAAAGCCTCGGTGAAGCGCATGGCCGCCAAGACCACCGTTCTGGTGGATGAGGCCTATATGGAACTCGCCGATGATCCAGAAGGCAACACCTGTATCGGGCTGATCAATGAAGGGCACGACGTGATTGTAACGCGCACCTTCTCGAAGATTTTCGGCATGGCCGGTCTGCGGATGGGATATTCCATCTCCTCGGCTGAGACGGCTGAGAAAATCCGCGGCGTGGTCATGTCCTGGTCGCCATGCACCTCCTATGCAGCGGCGATTGGTGCGTATCAGGATGAGGCTTTCATCGATTACTCCAAGAAGAAAATCGTCGAAGCCCGCGAGATGGTGAACATTACCATTGATACGCTTGGCCTGGAGCGCCTGCCGTCGCAGACAAACTTCGTGTATTTCAAGTCCGGCAAGGAAGCCAATGATGTCCAGAAGGCCATGAGCGCCAAGCTGATCTCGGTTCGCGGCCAGTATATGGACTATAATGAATGGACACGGGTTTCGATGGGCAAGATCGAAGACGTCGAGCGGTTCTGCAAAGCCCTCCCGGAAGTGGTCAGCGTCTGACAAGGCAGACACGCCGCCAATCACGACGCACCAAAAGACGCGGCATGGGTACATCCCTTGCCGCGTTTGTCATTTTGAAATCAAGATTACGCCAATGACGCTGAACTCAGCTTCCCAGCGCCAGGAAGCCGGCCGCCATGAATTTGGCCATACGTTTCTTCACGGCGGGGAAGTCCTCAGCCTTGCAGACACCTCCGGACAGTCGGTCGATCCGTCCTGTGCATGCGAGTGTGTTCATCAGGGAACCGGTGACGAAATGGTATCCCCAGAAGATGTCTTCCTCTGAATAGTCGGGCAAGGCGCGCTTCAGAATACTGACCAGCTTCAAAACGACAGGATCGAAATGCTTGTCCATCAGTTCTGCGCCTTCGGGTGTATTGCTGACCCGGGCACAAAACGCCGCATAGTTCATCCAGTGCTCGCCGCCCTCATAATACAGATCGAGATCCGTATCGAGGAAGGCATGAAGGGCGCCCTCAACGGTTGGGTTGTCGCCGGCGACCTCTTCATACTTGCTGAGAGCTTCCATCCGCCCGTCGCTGGTTACACCGGCCCGTCTCGCAAATACAGCTTCGAACAGGTGTTGCTTGTCTTCGAAATAATAGTGGACAAGGGTGGTGTGGATACCGACACGCTTGGCAACGTCTCGCAAGGTAACCCCGTGCAGGCCATTCCGGGAGAACAAGTATTCCGCGGCATCCAGAATTTGCTCAATGCTGTCCGCTCGCTGCTCTGCCTTGCTGCGGCGGGGTTGCTTGGTTTTCGTATTCGACATCGCGCCGTCCTTTTTTTCAGGGTAGATCGGCCGATTCACGTCCGTCAACCACTGGCCCACAGGGGGGCGAATATTCACTACCTCTGACCGACTCTCTACCGATTCGTCCCGACTTTTCCTGTTGCCGCTACGGCACCAAATAATCCGGAACCGCCCGCCCCACCCGCAAAGCGCCAGGCGACTGCCCGGCTGCCATGATGGTCACCCCGAACGGCCCACAGTCCTCATCACTATGCGATGCGGGTTTCCATGAGGTCGCGCCGTTCTCTCTATTGATCCTGTACAAGGGAAGACGAAACGATTCAATTGACTTCACTCTCTTATGAGTGAATATCTTTCCAAGAGGAGATTTTCAGTAAGCGATCTTGAGGATCGTGGTTGGACAATCATCAAGAAAACAATACCAAAACTCTGGGGAGAGAAATGTGAAGGAAGAGGCAGCACCACAGGCGGATTCCGTCCAAACGGGACCACTGAGCTCGGAAACGGCGGAAAGTACGCCGTATACGAGCAAAAAATATCGCATCTACGTCCTGTTGGTCCTCACGGTCATCTACGCATTCAATTTCGTAGACCGTCAGCTGCTCGTCATTCTTCAGGAACCGATCAAGGCAGAGCTCGGTCTCTCTGACACCCAGCTTGGCCTGCTGACAGGCTTCGCGTTCGCCCTCTTTTACGTGATTTGCGGTATCCCGATCGCGCGCTGGGCGGACAAGGGCGTGCGCAGGAACATTATCGCCTGGGCCCTGGCGGTCTGGAGCATCATGACCGCCGTATCCGGACTGGCCACAAACTTCGTCCACCTGCTCCTGGCGCGTATTGGCGTTGGCGTCGGAGAAGCAGGCGGCAGCCCCCCTGCTCACTCCATGCTCTCCGACATCTTCAAACCGAAGAACAGAGCCCTCGCCCTGTCCGTCTATTCCATCGGCATCTATATCGGCATCCTGTTTGGCTTTGCCCTCGGCAGCCGGATCGCTGACACATTCGGGTGGCGCCTTGCATTCTTTGTTGTGGGCGCCCCGGGAGTCCTGCTCGCCATAATCCTGCGTTTCACAGTCCGGGAACCCGTCCGCGGATGGTCTGAGGGTACTCAGAAAAAGGATCTGTCCACGCCGCCCATCAAAGACGTCGTCAAACTGTTGTGGGGCCATGTCTCCTTCCGGCACATTGCTCTGGCCGCCAGTCTGCAGGCTTTCCTGATCTATGGCATTGGGAACTGGTTTCCGTCCTACTTCCTCCGAAATTTCGATCTCAGCCTCAGCACCGTCGGAACATGGATGGCATTGACCAGCGGGATCGGAGGCGCCGCAGGCTCATTTTTCGGGGGCTGGATGGCTGACCGTTACGGGGCGCGTGATATTCGCTGGTATCTCTGGATTCCCGCCATCCTCACCTTCATGATCGTGCCCGTTCTGGTGATCGCGCTGACATCAGGGTCGCCCCGTGTTGCCCTGCTGCTGACTGCACCCTTCAATTTCCTGACGGCGGCGTATCTGGGGTCGGTTATTGCCGTGTCCCACAGCCTGGTCAGCGTTCGCATGAGAGCCCTCACGTCGGCCGTTCTCTTCTTCATCCTGAACCTGATCGGCCTGGGCCTCGGTCCGCTCATCGTCGGGGCACTCAGCGATCGCTTCACGCGTGCAGGGTTTGAAACCCCGCTCGCAACGGCCATGCTGATTTGCGGTGTGATCGGAGCGCTCTGGGCCTGTCTCCATTATGTACTCGCAGCGAACAACATTCGGAGGGACATCGCGAGGCTGGAGGAATGACGCGCCAAAGAGCCCGCTGCCGGCCCGAGCTGCTCGGATCAATCCTTCTTGCTGTCGCTGCGTGTCAGGTGCCCAGCAGCACCGGCTTGTCGGCGACGGATGCGCCACGCCTTAATGTAGACGAGACGCCTAGCACAGCTCGGGCAGAAGATGGACGCTACATTTCGTGGCGAGAGCATCTGATCGATGATGAGCATACGAATGGCGGAACAGCCATCCGGGGCGGTGACGGGCTGGCGATGGCGGATATCGACCGAGACGGGCACATCGATATCATCTCGGTGCACGAGGATTCCAATCACCTTCGCATCGCGTTCGGCACGGATGATCCCGATGTCTGGGAAAATGTGACCATTGCGGAGGGCGAAACCGTTGCTGCCATCGAAGATGTCGCAATAGGCGACCTCAATGGCGATGGATGGCTCGATCTCATGGCGGCCTGTGAGGAAGCGCACCTTCTCTATCTCCAGAACCCCGGAACAAACGCCCGGACGCAAACCTGGCAAGGATTGATACCGGCGATTACGCAGGGCCGTGGGTCATGGCTTCGCGTCTTTACGGCGGACATGGATCAGGATGGGCGCCTGGACGTGCTGGCCGCGAACAAGGGTGCAGCGGACATCATCGATCCATCTCAGCCAACCGCAAGCCGTCCTACATCGCTCTTCCGGGTAGACGGAGATCCCCTCATGCAATCAAGCTGGCACGAGCAGGTCTTGTCGCGGGAAGTCGTGCCGAACACGGCGATGCCGGTAGATATCGACGAAGATGGCGACCTGGATGTTCTGGTCGCCGCTCGGTTACGTCTCGAAATGGCAATCCTTGAAGTGGTTGAGCCCGTCCCCGGCCAGGACATGGACATTCAACCACATCCCATCAAGATCAAGGCCGGGCCGCCCGTTTCGGAGGATTGGAAAGGTGCATCCAGTGCGTTCCAGTCCGCCTTCGCTGATCTGGATGGCGACGGTCGCAAGGACCTAGTAGTAGCGGTACACGAAACGCCTCAAGCCAATGAGGGCAGCCCACTAACTGCGGGGCTTGGCTGGCTGAAACAGCCGGAGCAGCTCGACGCGCCATGGGCCTATTTTCCTATTGGCGACACCTTGCCGGATATCATTGCGGGGATTGCGCTCGCCGACATCGACGAAGACGGTGATCTCGATGCTGTCACCGGAGGATATTCCGGACTGAATATTCTGGTCGGCGCCTATTCCGGTGCGCCGCGTGATCGGGACGATCCGCGCGTCACCCCAGCCTCCACCGTTGGCCGGATTGCATGGTTCGAAAACCCCGGCGACGCCCGGTTGGCGTGGCAACGACATGACATACTGCGCCTGGCGCGAGGCATGTATGACGGTTTCCTTCCCGTAGACATGGACAAGGATGGCGACGTTGACCTCGTTGCGACGCGTGGAAACAGCGGAAGCTATGACGGCGTGTTCTGGCTGGAACAGGTTCGCTCAGACGAACCTAGACCGGCCTTCACGAAGGCGCGCGCCGAGGATAGCCGCGCCCTCCCGCTACCTCCCGAGAACTGGATGGAGACGTATGAGACGGAAATGACCTATACGGCACCGAACAAGATTGGCCATTAGGCTCCCTTGGCAGACACCTACTCCAGGGGCTTTGCTCCGACGCCGATATTGAGGAACCAAGACTCGTTGTTCTCTTTCCTCTGATGGACGAGCTTTTCGTGCATCTCGAACATGCCCGGGTACGGATCAGTAAGTATCTCAGGGTCGGATGCAATTCTCAGATAGGTCTCGTCAGCCCCATAGGCAGCCCAAACAGGGCCATCGGGGCTTTCCGGCTGCCCGGTTGCTGCGAACGACGTCCAGTAATCGAGGAGTGCGTCTGATACGTCCCGGTCATGCTCACCGTCAGGGACAGGCCAGTTCGGCGGCAGGGAGTCGGCATCCAGCGCGCCAAACACGAATGGCAATTCGCTGGCATGGAATGCGCAGAGATCCGCTTCGCGCGCATTCGGATAGCAGTAATCGAACACATACATGAACGCTGGCTGGCCTGCTTCCGTAGCGCTGCGGACAACCCGCTCGGTCGCCCAACCGTAAATCGCATCGCGAAGCGTGGCGAGCTTCGCAGCCTCGACATCGTCACTGGGATAGAGCCCAAGCATCTCGTCTGAGATATCTCCATACCGCTCGGTGATCGCGGCTTTGTAGGCCTCCGGCGTGCTTGCCGCACGAGGCAGAAAGATACGCTGGGCGCGGACTTCCCCACTATTGAAGCCAGCAAGTATGGGGACTTTTGCAAATGCTCCCTCGTCGAACGACTTGATTATCTGCTTGGGCAGGATTTTTCCATCGATCGTACCTTGCGGGACGAATCCTATTCGACTTGCCTGGGAGGTGATGTCTTGCGCATCTGTGCCGCGGGCTGCTTCAACATCTTCAAGGTCGAGCCCCTCGAACAGGCGCGTGCCAAGTGCCTCTGCAGATGGTAATCCAAAGGAAGATGCGCGAAGTTCGGGGAAATTCCGGCTGTTTGTGCTCTCAATGATCGCTTTGTGAAACAGGCCCCGTGCTGCGGGACTGGCCAACAGATAGGTTGTGCTCAGGGCGCCGGCCGACTCTCCCATCACCGTGATATTATCCGGATCGCCCCCGAACGCCGAGATATTGGCGCGAACCCATTCCAGAGCGGCAATCTGGTCGAGAAGACCATAATTTCCAGCGATACCGTCTTCAGATTCCGCGCTGAGGTCTGGGTGCGCCAACCATCCGAGCACGCCCAAGCGGTAGTTCAGAGAGACGAATACAACACCCCTGACCGCAAATTCGGATCCGTCATACATCGGCTGATCGCTACCGCCGATGCGAAGTGATCCCCCATGAATCCAAACGATGACCGGAGCCTTCGCAGCATCTGGGCGCGCCCAGATGTTGAGGGTCAGGCAGTCTTCGGAGGTTTTGGCCGGAGGATCATAATAAAGACTGCTCGCCGGAACCTCAGGCTGAATGCAGCTTGGGCCAAACTCGGCAGCGTCACGGACACCCTCCCACGCTACTGGACCAGATGGCGGCTTCCACCGTCTCTCTCCGGTTGGTGCGGCCGCATAGGGAATGCCACGAAAAACATTGGCCTCCCCCTCACGGACGCCAATCAGTTGCCCCTGCTCCACCTCGACAACCGGGCCGGTCAGGCGATCAACTGGACGAGCACAGGCCGCCAGACAAACGGAGGCGACCATGAGGAGAACAGCCAGAGTTGTGTATTTGGGGCCTGTTCTCATTGTCATCCCTTTTCATTTCATGCCGTTGTTGCGCAGAGTTCCCGCAAACTCAACTTGTCGATCTTTCCCGTTCCTGCGAGGGGCATCGCGCCTATGCGGATGACCTCATCTGGTATCCACCAGTTTGGCACATGTCCTTTCAGCCCTGCGAGAAGCGACTCGTCACTGAGCGTGTATCCCTCACGGATTTCGACAAGCAGAACCGGCCGCTCTCCCCATTTTGGGTGAGGCCGCCCGACCACTGCGGCAAGGGCAACTTCGGACATACGGGAGATAAGCGTCTCGATTTCCGTCGGATTGATCCACTCTCCCCCGGATTTGATCAAATCCTTGGACCGCCCAGTGATGAAAACCTGTCCCTCCTCGCTCAGGACAGCGAGGTCACCTGTTTCGAACCAACCATCTTTCGTTGCGTCTTTGGTCTGTCCGAAATAGCGCGCCACCACAGACGATCCTCGCACCCAGAGATGACCTTCCCTGCCCCGCTGTTCGGCCAGAGGCTTCCCATTATGGTCGGTCAACATCAGATCAAGCCCGACCGCAGGCCGACCCGCGGTCTCAGGTGAACGCTCGTCCTCCGGAGGTGCGGCCGTTCCGAGCGGCGACAGCTCTGTCATACCCCATGTCGTCTGTACGCAGATGCCGCGATCTTCGATCCGCTTCATCAAGGCGGGATGCATTGGGGCGCCGCCCACCATGATCCGCTTCAGCGAGGGCAATTCGAGATCGGTTGCTTCAATATATTCCAAAAGGCCCGTCCAGATTGTCGGGACACCTACCGCAATCGTCACACCTTCATCGGCTATGAGATGCGCGAGGCTTTCACCATCCGAATGACGACCCGGAAGGACGAGTTTTGCTCCTGTGGCAGGCGCGGAGAATGGAAGCCCCCATGCACTGGCATGAAACATCGGCACGACGGGCAACACGACATCATGGGATGTAATTCCGGAGACATCCGCCTGAAGCTGGCGCATGGTGTGCAGATAATTTCCGCGGTGTGTATAGGTCACGCCTTTGGGCGCGCCTGTCGTGCCCGACGTGAAGCAAAGGCCACACGGAGTTGTTTCCGGGAAATCTCCCCAGGGGATGTCCGTGTATTCGCTCGGGATAACCTCCTCGAGAGCCTGCACCGAAGGCAGTCTCGCTGTGTCCAGCACGTCGCCCTCTGAAAGGTCGATAACCAATACCTTCGTGACACCGGGAGCCTGCTCCGTAATGCTGGCAGCCAAGGACTGCAGGTCGCTGCTCACAATCAGGATCGATGCCTCGGACTGCCCGAGCATCCAGGCCAGCTGCTCACTCGTGAGACGCGGGTTGAGCGTATGGCACACAGCGCCCAAGCCCATCACCGCATACCAGCACTCCATGTGCGCCTGGGTATTCCAGGCCAGCGTGGCAACGCGGTCGCCTGTCTTGACACCCAGATCATTGAGCACGGACGTCACGCGCTTGGCACGCTCACGAAGCCCGGCATACCCGATGCGGGCTGTGCTGCCGTCCGCGCGAGCCGTCACGACTTGTGTCGAGGGGCGCCATTTCGCTGCGTGATCAAGAAACTTGTCGAGTGTGAGTGCGTAGTCTTGGATGGCACCATCGATCATTGGCATTTTGGGTCCTTTGGGGGCAAGGGAGGTGACAGGACGCCGACATTCCAGTTCCAGGGAATATTGGCGGCTGCGCGCCGGCGGCAGACCACCTCTTCATGCAAGGCATAGCGTTCCCGGGCGAGCATCGGCCAAGGCTGGGGTTGTTCGGCGAAGACCATGCCGGTCGCCTTGTCACCATAGGATGGCCACTCCGCCGCGCCCTCGGCTGCCGGACGTCCATCCCGTGCAAAACTGGCCCAATATGCCATCATGGTCTGCGACAGGTCGCGCTCCTCATCCGTATTCGGTATTTCAGGCCAGGGCGCGACAGCCTCGGACATCGTTCCGAAGACATAGGGGATTTCTGCGGCGTGAAAGGCATGCAGACCCCATCGATCAGCAGCCGGATAGCCATGATCAAACAGATAGAAGTATGAGGGAATGCCTTGCGATGTTTGCGAGGCCGCGAGGCGCTCTGCCGTCCAGCCATACATAGCGTCGCGAGTTGTTGCGAGCATGCTCGATTCCACGCTGTCAGACGGATAGATGCTCAGGAACTCATCTGCGAGTTCGCCGTATCCGGTCCGGATCGCTGTCTCGTAAGCATCCTGTTTCGGGATGGGGGGCAAAAGGAATCGCAGAGAGCGGATTTCACCTTCATTGAAGCCCGCCAGAACAGGGACAGGTGCCTGCTCGCCCTTGTCGAAGGTCGCGACCATCTGATCGGTCAGGTAAACATCATCGATCACCGCAAAGGGAAAGTAACCTGCCTTTCCTGCCAGTTCGACAATTTTGCCAGCGGGCATCGCCCGGAGAGCGTCAATGTCTTCCACGCCCATACGGTCCACAAGATCAGATCCCACGGACTCCGCGGATGGCAATCCGTTGGTCTCTTCTTTCAATGCGGACATGGTCACCATGTAGGCGCTTTGAGCGATAGCCTTGTCGAACAGACCCCTGGCCTTGGGCGACGTCATCAGCAGGACTGTGCTGAGCGCGCCGGCAGACTCTCCCGCGATCGTCACATTGTCCGGATTACCTCCGAAGGCGGCGATGTTCCGCTCAACCCATTTCAGAGCGAGGATCTGATCCATCAGCCCGTAATTTCCTGAAATGCCTTGCTCGGATTCTGCACTCAATCCGGGATGGGAAAGATATCCGAGGACCCCCAGACGATAGTTGATCGTCACGACGACCAGACCCTGCTCACGCGCCATTCTGGCGCCATCATACATGGCCTGGCTGCCCGCTCCTGTGGTCAGGGATCCTCCATGAATCCATACGAAGACCGGTGCATCCTTGGCGTCTTCGGGCGTCCAGACATTCAGGCTCAGGCAGTCTTCCGAAACGGCACCAAGTTCTGTCGCGTATATGCTTTGAGCTCGCGATTCCGGTTGAGGACATGCGGGGCCGAATGCCTGCGCTTCGCGTTGCCCCTCCCAGTCCGGAACCGCTGCGGGCGGAGCCCACCGGCGTTCGCCCGTAGGGGCCAGTGCATAAGGAATACCGCGATATACAGCGATACCGTCTTCATTTGTCCCAAGAAGGGAGCCGGCGGGCGTGTCAGCAACAACGCTTTCCACGGACATTGCATCCACACCCGCACAGCTGGTCACCAGGAGAGGTGATACCGAGAGGACAAGAAGGGCAAACGCCACGCCTACGCGCCTTACCTGCTGACCTTCGGCCAATAATCTGTCCAGTCTCGGCATCAGTCTCTCCCTTCCGCAATCAGTATTCGTAGCTGACGCGAACGCCGACCGTTTGCGGGCGCACACGGGCATAGCGACTATCAAGGAAACCTTCCGGGTGGACGTAGGTGATCGAGCTGTCGTCAAACAGGTTCTCGACATAAGCGATCACTTTCCAGTCGTTCTTCGAGATGCCAGCCTGCGCATTCACGACAGTGTATGCTTCGGTGTAGTCGAAGGTCGCGGCCGGTACGCCAGGCTGGCCCGGCACGTTCGGCAACATGCCCGGGAAATCGCCGACATAGGCGGCCGTGGTGGTCACGAAGGCATCCTTGTCGCCGATACCAAAATCGTAACGAGCTGTGATGGCACCCTGAAAATCGGGCATGGCGAGTTGCAGGCCCTCTTCCGCACCGGAGATTGCGGCCTCCTCATCGGTCAGGTCCGTGATCTCGGTGTCACTGATCGAGCCGTTCGCGAACAGGCTGAAACCGTTGCCGGGATGGTAACCAATCTCGAATTCGAGGCCCTGACTGACGGCCTTGCCGATATTGGTGGCGAATTGCGCCTGATCTGACAGGCGGTTGGCCTGAACCTGGATATCCTCCCAATTGATATAATAGGCGGCAAGGTTCGCGGTCAGCTTGCGGTCGTAGAAGGCCCCTTTCATACCGACTTCATAGCTGATGAGCGTGTCCGAATCGGCCCCGTTCGGGATGATGATGTCGTTGGGGTCCACTCCGCTGGCGAGACCGGCGCGGGCGTTCGCCACCGGCGAGCGGAAGCCTGTCGAAACCGACGCATAGGTCGTTACATTGTCCACCGGCTTGTAGGATAGGCTACCCTTGTAGGACAGATTGTCCGCTTCGACCTTGAGCCCGTCTGCCGCCGTGACCGGGGTAATCGTGAGGGGCGTATTGGTAAAGCCAAGGAGCGCGGCGGTCAGATAGTTCGAGTTGTAGCCGCCAGCAAGGGTGTGAGACTGCACCGAGGTTTCGGTATAGCGCAGACCACCGGTCGCCCACAGCTGGTCGGAGAAGTGATAGGTCAGCTCACCGAAGGCTGCCGATTCGATCGCGTCAAAATAGCCCTTGAACCGATAGTAATACTCATCCGGCAGGCCTGTCAGGCCACGCGAGTCGAGGAATTCCTGCGAGGAGCGGTAGTCATAATCGATGTCGCGGCGTTTATTGAAGTAGAAACCGCCGACGATCCAGTCCCAGTTTCCACCATCCGCGGAAGCCAGACGGACTTCCTGCACGAAGTTTTCGTCATGCCCGACCGCATCAAGCGCGAAGGGAATGCCCCCGCCGAACGTGCCCGCCAGATCGACAATGAACTTGCCGTCAATGTTCGAATAGTTCGAGGAAGTGGTAAGGGTCGCGAAATCCATGTCCCAGTTGGCTGTCAGATTATAGCTGGTCATGTCGGACTGGAAGAGGTCAGGGCGGTCCGTGTAGCGAATGAATTCACCCCGGTCAGGGTTGGTGAGCCCCGAATCAGCAGGTTCGTTGTCCTCGCGGATGATGAGCAAGCCGACATCGAATTTGCTGGTCGGTTCCCATAGCAGGTGCGCGCGGCCACCGACCGCTTTCAGTGAGTTCGCGCCTTCAATGCCGGTGCCGAGGTTATCGACCCAGCCGTCCTCATCACGGTAGAAGCCAACGACTCGCAGTGCCAATTGATCCGACACGAGCGGAATGTTGACCATGCCGTTGTACCGCTGACGGAGGGCATCGCCATCCGTCAGGCCGAAATCGACCAGCGTGGACGCTTCAAACTTGTTCGGATTGGGCTTCTTGGTGAGGATGCGCACGGCGCCGGACAGCGAGTTTGCGCCGAACAGCGTGCCCTGCGGCCCGCGCAATACTTCTACCCGCTCAACGTCGAACAGTGTCGGATCGAGGATGGTCGAGTTGCCGTTCGAAGAGATCGGAAGCTCGTTGATATAGATCGCGGTGGCGGCCTGAAGGTTGGCGCCGTAGCCATTGGTGGCGATGCCGCGCGTGGTGATTGTGTTGAAGTTGGCGGTTGGCTGGTTCAGCACGATGCCGGGCGTTTCGCGGGCGAGGCCGTCATAGCTGACAATGCCTTTTTCCGACATGGCTTCCTGCTGGAAGGCCGTGACGGCCAGCGGCACGTCCTGCAGGCTCTGCTCCCGGCGCGTTGAGGTCACGATGATTGTATCCTGACGCGCTTCATCATTGGGTGATTCTTGCGAAACCTCGTCAGCAGTCGATGTTTGTTGTGCGAAAGCGGGCGCTCCCAGTACGGCGAACGAAATCGCCGATACGGACGCCATTGACCGTAGAGTCATTTGGTTTTCCTCCCTGTATGAAAGCGGGTTTTCCCGCTTTTCATGACGTGTTGGAAAACAAATATTCGCTCCTGTCAATAATATTCACTCTAGTGAGAGTGAAACTTTATATCGCATTTAGAGCTCGCCCATTTGATGGAGACATTCAGAAAGGTTTTAGGAAACAGCGGTATCGACCAGACCTTACTAGCCGGAAACTACAAGTCGGACTTCGTTGCCGGACAATAAGAGCCCAGATAATCCTGATGCATCGGCAGGCCCGCGACCGTCTTGTTCACGTTCTCGGTTATATAGCTCAGGAAGCGTGTGACCTCCGCTTCAGTCATGACATCAGCGACCGGGTGATGGGACTGAGGCATCAGGCCCTGACCCAGCATAACCTGGGTCCATGAATTCTCCGCAAACAGCTCATCATTCGCCCGGAATACCCGTCCGGCCTGCTGGAACAGAGCCATCCGGTGACGCAGACCATCCGGAATATCCATCGTGCGGCAGTGACGCCAGAAAGGCGTATCGGTCCGGTTTGTCAGATGATAATGAAGAATGATGAAATCACGGATGTGTTCAATTTCATACGCCGTCTGACGGTTAAACTCATCTATGTCGGGCTGGTGAACACCCTCGCGCGGAAACATCTGCATCAACCGCATAACGGATCTCTGGATCATGTGAATGCTGGTCGACTCCAAAGGCTCAATGAACCCGCTCGAAAGTCCAATTGCGATACAGTTGCGGTGCCAATGCGCGCGGCGTGTACCGGTGCGGAAGCGGAGCAGGCGCGGCTCGCTCAGGCATTCCCCCTCAATATCGCCCAGCAGTTTCCCGCGGGCCTCATCATCACTCATATATCGGCTACAATAGACCGTGCCATTGCCCGTCCGGTGCTGGAGCGGGATTTGCCAGCGCCAACCTGCTTCATGAGCAATAGAGCGCGTATAAGGCCGCGGCGGACGCACTGAGGCTGTTTGCACCGCAATCGCGCGGTCGCACGGCAACCAGTGCGACCAGTCCTCATAACCAACGCCAAGCGCGCCATCGATCAGCAGGGCACGGAACCCTGTGCAGTCGACAAACAGGTCACCCGCAATCTCGCTCCCATCTTCCAAGAAGAGACTGCCGATATCCCCGTCCTCGGCCCGGCGCACTTCCCTTATCTTGCCTTCGCGGCGAACAACGCCATGCTGTTCGGCAATTTCTCTGAGGAAGCCCGCATAGGCGGTGGCGTCGAGATGATAGGCATAGTTCAGGCCGAGGTCAGGTAGATGCTTGAAGCGCTCCTGCTCTGCGGCGATCAGTTCCAGACAATAATCTCCGAATTCACCTGCGACCCCCAGTTCCCGGCCGCGGCGCCAGAAATGCTGGAAGCCCGCCGTCCAGTGATCCTTACCGGTAATCCCGAATGAGTGAATGTAGCGGTGCCCGACATCGGTCCAGTTTTCGAACGCGATGCCCAGCTTGAACGTCGCGCGCAATGCGCTCATCAACTGGGCCTCATCGATTCCGAGCAGGCGATTGTAGGTTACGAGAGTGGGTATGGTCGCCTCGCCGACCCCTACAGTTCCGATCGAATCGGATTCCACGAGCGTGACATCGCATACCTTCTCAAGCACCTTGCCCATCGCCGCAGCCGTCATCCAGCCCGCCGTGCCCCCACCGGCAATGACTACCCTCTGCTTTTTTCCGGCTTCAGTCATGACTCTCAGCGATCCAGCCGGTCGCGGAGAAAGGCTCGCACACTCGCAGCGACCTCCGGAGTAATCGGGCCGAGTATGCCTTGAATGTGTTCAGGCACCTGATCGACCTCCGTGCCATCATTGTTGAAAACATAATGCTCGAACATGTGCCTCCAGGCCTTCTTTTCTTCGGGCGGAAGGTCCCGCAATGTCATCATCGCATGGTTGAGCACATCCTGTGGCGTGCCGAGATGTTTCGGCACGGTGCGCCACCAATAGTTTACCAGCATGTTCACCTGCCCGGTCGCCTCCACATGGTGCCACCACATGGAGGGAATGAAGAGCGCGTCGCCCTGATCCAGGTCCGCAATCTGCGCATGCTGTACCGCTTCGGCGAAGCGGGGGAAGCGGACGGAATCAGGCGCAGCAAAATCGACGAGACTGATAGGCCGCCCGGCTGGCGTCAGTTCAAACGGGCCGACATAGAGATTGGGGGTCTGGTCTGGGGGAAACAGCGTGAAGCGACGCTTGCCAGCGATGACACATGCAAGATTCAGAGGGAGATCATTGTGCGCGGCAACCCGTGTGCGCGTGCCGATCCATACACTCCGAAGGGGCTCCAGATCACCGAACTCCAGATCATTCTCAACCCGAAAGCCAGGCAGGACTTCGTCGACATCGGTCGACGCCAGATAGATCAGAGGTGGAGGGGTGTCCGGTCCGAATTTGAAAACGCGATCCAGAAACATCGTGAATGTTGCATTGCCGCGATCGACATTCACGCCAGTCATGTCGTCATTGTAGAATAGTCGCCCATCCAGCTCCGCTGGACCGGCCGAAATCGGCACGACCGCGCCACGGTCAAAGTGATGGAGGTAGTCGAAGAAATCGGAAAGGGAGGATCGCGCAGCCTTCACGGCGGGCCAGTCCTCGACAAACCCGCGCAGGACCACAGGTACTGATGATACTGAGATTTCCGGTAGATCGCGATCCCCTTGACGCCAGGCGACCTCACGCACTCGTGGCGTGTCGTTAAAAATGTCGGTCCGGTCTGTCATGCAGATCATTGTATAATGTGTTCCCCTTGCAGGCACCTTTTGCAAGTCTGCCGCGCTGTCCCAGAGGCTCAGCGCGGCAGGTCAGCTGCAGGATTAGAAGCCGCCCGCCAGCTCATGCCGGCGGACGCTTATGTTCGGGACGCTAATAATTGAAGCGGAAGCCAAAATTGTACCGCGCACCCGTCTGGGTCGCGAAGTTAACATAGGCTGACGTACGGCCGACGGTGCGGGTGGTTTCGTCGGTGACGTTGATACCCTCGACAAATAGCGTCCAGCCGTCACGAACTTCATAGCTGACATTGAAGTCCAACTGGCCGTAATCCTCAACATATTGCGGATTGTTGGGCGTGCCGCTGACCCCCACGGTGGAGGTGAGAAATTTATCACGCCAATTATAGGCGAGACGCGCCTGAAGTCCGTTCTTGTCGTAAAACCCGATCAGATTGTAGCTGTCCGACAGACCGGTGATCGCGAATTGTGGATCGCCACTCGACGGGACCTGTGTGTCATCGAATGCCACATCGCCATCGACGATTGTGTAGTTGGCAATGACGCCGAACCCAGTCTCGCCGAAGAAGTGCTGAACAGCGAATTCCCATCCATCCACCGTGGCGGTTTCCTGGTTCACCGGCGTCGCAATGTCAAAGGTCAGGAGCGGATCTTCACCCGCGACACCGAATATATTGCCTGTGAAATTTCCATTCGTATCCGTACCAGTGATTTCGAACGTCGATGGATCAGCATTCTCGAATATCCACTGGCGGATTGCCACGGCATCATCCCCTACGGCCGCAAGCGCAGCATTGTAACGCTCACCTCCATAGGGTGTGTAGACCGCGAATGGCGACTGCGTAACAACGCCGGACCCGATGAAATTCTCCACATTCTTTCTGAAGTAACCCGCAGAAAGATAGGAACCTCCCTCATCATAATACCATTCGCCGGACAGATCGAAGTTTTCGGATATGAACGGCTTCAAATTGGTGTTTCCGTTTGTACCGGTACCGCCATCAACCCGTGCGATCTGCTGCACTGAGAGCCCACCTGCAATGTCGCCATAGCCAGGGCGGGTCATCGTCTTGCTGTAGGAGGCACGCAGAACAACATCATCACGCGGATCGATCCGGAAATCGACGGCGGGTAGCCAATAATCGTACTCACCGGTGAATTCCTGCACGACCAGATTGTTCGAATCATCCAGACCAATCAGGCCGAATTCGTTGGCAGCGACCCATTGCACACCGCTAGGGGTTGTAACTTGTGCTGGCGAGGTGACATCCGTTGTCTCGTATCGCAGACCTGCAATGAATTTTGCAGGCATTACGCCAATATCAAACTCATTGTTGACCTGGAAAAACGCCGAATAGCTTTCTTCCTCAATCCGGCGGTCTTCGAGGAAATCGTCAGACCGGCAAATACCATCGCCGCCGCACGCATTGTTGAACGGATCCCCATCGCTATCAATAATGCCGACCATCTGGTCGAAGTCGAAAACGAAGATATCCTGCTGGGTCATTCCCGAGCCACTGAACTGATCAAAGTTTTCCGCGATGTTCACGCGCCGGAAGATATCGTCCGGCAAGTCATCAGCCGTGCCGACCCCGCCCCAGGTATCGCGCTGCGCATTCGCGAAGGCAGAGCGGACCTTGTTCTTCGTCGCCGACACGCCAAAATCGACACTGTCGACGATTGAGGTGTCGAAGTCATAGTGGCCACTGAGTTGGGCCTGATCGATCTCGGTCTTGATATAGCTGTTGCTGAAAACCGATCCGGTCGAGATCATGCGCGAGGGATCGATGCCGGTGAACGGATCCTGAAACACCAGGCCCAGAACCGGCATGTCATTCGTGAAATCAACAGCCTGCGAGCGAAGCTGGAAGTCAGCGGCCGAGATTACCGAACTCGTTCCATATGGGCTGTCCTGCCCTGATTCAGCACTGGAAGAATGCACGTCAAAGACCAGGCCGAGCCTGTCTGTCGCCTGCCAATCAAAATTCAAGCCGAGCGACTGGTTCTCACTCTTTGTGGCGTACTTGGCCCCACCCATCGAAAGATCGGTACCGGCGTCTCCGAAATCCTCATTGTAGAATAGCGGACTTGCAATTGGCCCGTCCGTCCATCCGCTCGTCACATCGCCATGGTTGAACCAGACCGACATATCGGCACGCTCGGTGGCGACTTTATTCTGAGTGTAAAAGTAATCCAGCGTCGCGGTGAAGTTCGAACCGGGGCTGTACTGGAGCGTCGCCTGGCCGTTGAGGCGTTCACGGTCCACATCCGTAAGACTGTAGTTGACGTTTTGCGGCGTCGAGTAGATGTCATCTGGCCCGGGACGGTTGGTAACCTGTGTGTCACCTGGAGGCTGGGGCAGAGTTCCCCAGTTGTTTTCAGCCCCCAGATAAGCCCCGCGCCACCCACTTGTCGTACCGACTTGTGCATACCCGGAATTTCGTTCCTGATAGCTACCCGCCAGCGCGACACCGAACGTGTCGTTCGCAAAGGTGTTGGAATAGATACCGGAGATTTCGGGGGTGACTTCCTTGTCGCCAAGACTTGTAACCGAGTCGTCGTAAACGCCTTTAGCGCCGGCAGAATACCGCAGGCCCGGCGCATCCAGTGGGCGCGCAGTCTTGATGTTTAATGTAGACCCGATCCCGCCTGTAGGAATGGAAGCAAGCCCGGTCTTGTATACCTCAACGCTGGCGATGCCTTCTGAAGCTATGTTGCCGAAATCAAAGCTGCGCGACGACGGCGCTCCGCCCTCAAGATAGGCTGTCGGCATTTGGCGGCCGTTCAGAAGGACAAGGTTGAAGTCCGGACCGAAGCCGCGAACCGTTACCTGACTACCCTCACCATTGGACCTGTTGATGGAGACCCCCGTGATACGCTGGAGCGATTCCGCAAGGTTCGTATCGGGGAACTTGCCCATGTCTTCATTCGTGATGGCGTCCACAACCCCTTGCGCATTACGCTTGATGTCGGTCGCTTCTGCGAGGCTTCCCCGAATCCCCTGAACGGTGACCGTTTCCTGCCGGAGTTCTTCACCGTCTGTCACTTCCTGTGCATTTGCAGAATGCGACAGAGCGAGCGCTGACGCGCTGCCCAGGAAGATCAGCGAGAGCTTTCGCCAATCATGTTTGCGTTCTTCCTTCATTTCATTTCCTCCCAATGAATTCTTTTTTAATCCAGCTCCGACGGCCCGCTTCAACGCGCCTGCGTCTCCCAAGGCCCCTGTGGCTGGCCATTCCATTTCTGTGTGTCGAGACATGCGCGACCTGACGCCTCGTCGCCCCGGCATTGCTCGACACGGACCCAGTCGACCAGAAGCTCCGCGGGGAACGACTTCGGGTCGAAGCCCATCCCATTCGATTTCTCAGGCAGATTTCCGCCTACAGCTAAATTCAGCATAAGGAAAAATGGCTGGTCGAATGGGGCACTGGGCCGACCGGCGGCGTTCGGGGCCGCCGTGTACCAGTCCTCATTGGTCAGCCGCATGAAAACCTTGCCATCCACGAGCCACTGCATCTGACCGTCTGCCCACTCCAGCGCGTAGGTGCGCCACTGATCTGCAGGGCTCTCCGGCCTGGTCGGATCCGTTTTCAGGAACAGGTAGGTGTTGTCAGGTGCAACGTCGCCGAAATGCGCGGCGCCGGAGGTACGGTTTTCCCTGCCGCCCACGCAGTCTTCGCACGGCGTACCAAGGTTGACCGCTTCCATGATGTCGATCTCACCGGACAGCGGCCACCGGCCGTATGTGCTGCTGGACGGCATCATCCAGAAGGCAGGCCATGTGCCCTGTCCGTCTGGCAATTTGATACGGGCCGAGAAGCGGCCATACGTCCAGTCCGCCAGCCCGCGTGTGCGGACCTTGCCGGATGTATAAGTTCTTATTGTCTGCTCGCCGCCATGCTGATCGGCCAGGAGAGGTCCTGCAAACTCTTCCTCCTGGGCAATCAATCGCAACACGCCATCAGCCACCTGGATATTCTCAGGCCGCCCCGTGTAACACTGACGCTCGTTGTTTCCGCCGCCCCAGCAGGATTCTTCAGCGACCCATTTGGTCCGATCCAATGTGGTGCCGTCAAAATCGTCGAACCAGACGGTTGACCATTCAGGCGCCGTTTCGGGAGCGTACGCAGCGACATCAGCATGCGGACCTGCACTTACGCAGGCTGCAAGCAAGAATGCCGCGAAGCTCAGAGGTCCGCCCACTGCCAATAGTCGCATATAACGCCCCATTCGGGTCTGTTTCTTCCCTGTCATCAAAAATGCTCAGGGCGCGTTCACCGCACAATGCGCTTGCGGCGAATTGGACACGCCATGCGGCAGTTGGGAAAGTAAAACGGTTTCATTGCCTCTCTGCGGAAGGAGGCGACTAAAAAATTTGCCGCGAATGGCAGGACCATTCGCGGCAAGTACACCGGTTCCAAGCGGGATCTACCGCGCTGTCACATTCAGCGGGGTTCGCAGGAAAATGAGGTGGACAGATCTGCGGTGGACACGCCACCGACGAATATATCAAACATGCCCGGCTCCACCAGAAACTCACCGTCTCCATTGTAGAAGCCCCA
>DHZF01000039.1:81468-113647 GCA_002414505.1 Hyphomonas sp. UBA5111
TAACTCGTCAGGTCCCAGACTGAATCGCAGAACCTTGAGTTCGCCCGGCTGCAGCAGGATCTTCTGAAAGCCTTTCAGTTCCCGGACCGGCCGCACAACACTCGCCGCTCGGTCGCGGATATAGAGTTGCACTACTTCCTCGCCTGCGACCTTGCCGGTATTGGCAACCGTCACCTCGATGCTGCAGGTCTCACCCTCCGGCACCGCCGAAAGGTCCGAATAGGCAAAGCTGGTATAGCTCAGTCCGTGTCCGAATGGGTACAGGGGTGTATTCTTCTCGTCAGTAAAATGCGACCAGAAGACATCCGGTATCTCGTCGGGACGACCTGTGTTGAAGTGATTGTAGTAAACCGGCACCTGACCGACTGATCGCGGGAAGCTCATGGGCAGCTTGCCGCTGGGATTATACTTCCCGGTCAGGACATTGGTGAGCGCATGGCCACTATCGCTACCGAGGTGCCAGGCCTGAACGATGGTTGGCAAATTCTCATCCGCCCAACTAAGCACGAGCGGCCGGCCACTCATCACCACTAGGATCGTGTTGGGATTCGCCCTGGTCACGGCTTCCAGAAGTTCTTGCTGGACACCGGGAAATCCGAGGCGCGTGCGGCTACGTCCTTCGCCGGACTGACGGGCATCTTCACCGAGAACGATGACGACCTTATCGGCGCCGCGAGCCGCGGCCACGGCTTCGGAAAACCCGCTGCGGTCTTCGGTATTCACCACAACCGGATCAGGAAAACCGGCACTGCCAATTTCCAGAACCGCGCCTTCCGCATAGGTGAAATCGATACCGGCCGCCTCAAAGGCGTCCACCACGGAAACTGCGGAATCAGACTCGCCCATTGCACGCCAATTACCGAGGGGAGAATCCTTGTCGGCCGCCAGCGCGCCGATCAACGCGACCGTCTCACCTCTTTTCAAGGGAAGCAGGTGGTCGTCATTCTTTAGGAGCACAATCGAGCGCTCCGCAACTTTGCGCGCTGTGGCAAGGTTTTCGGGCGAGAGAAGTACGGCCGCCTCCCGGCTCTCGTCCAAATAGCGATAGGGGTCGTCGAACAGGCCAAGCTCGTATTTGACGCGAAGAATTCTGCGAACCGCATCGTCGATCAACTCCAGGGAAACATCGCCGCTCTCAACCAAATCCTGAAGGTGCTCCAAATAGACGGAGCTTTCCATGTCCATGTCGGAACCCGCCTGCATCGCCAGCCTCGCAGCCTCACGCTCGTCTGCCGCAAAGCCATGATTGATCATTTCGAGCCCCGAGGCCCAATCAGACACAACAAAGCCATCGAACCCCCATTCGCCCTTGAGAATCTCTCTCTGCAAGAAGATATTTCCGGTGGAAGGGATACCGTTCACGATATTGAATGCATTCATCACCGTGCGCGCATTGGCGCGCTTCACGGCCGCCCGGAACGGGGGAAGCACGACATTGAAAAGCGTCGTGGAACTGAAGTCGACCGTATTGTAGTCCCGGCCCGATTCTGAAAATCCATAGCCCGCGAAATGCTTTACTGTGGCAGCGATGGTGTCGGGGCGAGACAGATCGCTGCCCTGAAACCCCCGAACCCGGGCAACAGCGATCTCCGCGCCGAGATAGGGGTCTTCTCCTGCCCCCTCCATCACACGGCCCCAGCGAGGGTCGCGGGAGATATCCGCCATGGGCGCAAACGTCCAGTTCAGCCCCTGAGCGGCCGCCTCGGCCGCCGCGATCCGCGCGCTTTCTTCAATCAATTCAAGGTCCCAGCTCGCGGCCTCACCCAGAGGAATCGGAAAGCTGGTCTTGTGCCCATGCACGACATCGAACCCGAAGATGAGCGGGATACCAAGTCTCGAATTGTTGACGGCATAGTCCTGCACGATCCGGACTTCCTCGACGCCGACAACATTCAACATCGATCCGATCATGCCGGCCTTCACCAACTCCATGTTGCGACGGCGCGTTTCATCGTCTGGCAAGGGCCCGGTCGTGTCACCGACATTCGACAATTGGATGAGCTGGCCGATTTTCTCTTCCAGCGTCATTTGCGCCAGCAGGCTCTCCACACGCGCCTCTATCGCCGCCGGCTCTTCAGCCATTGCCGCACCTGCATTTGCAAGCGACCCAATCAGTATCGCCGCGCACAGTAAGCGTAAAATTGCCCTCACCTTAATCCTCCCGATAAACCAGCCGCTAAAAGCTCTTTTGGCTCATTGTCGAGCGAACTTCTGCCTTGGAGCAAGACAGATTGCGCCGGAACGTCCCATTCGTGCGGTGAACGGGAGGGAGGTTCATTTCGCGCCAGGCAATTACAGATCGTCTATGAGCTTCTGGATAACATCGCGATAGCTGCGGCTCGTGCGCACGATGGTGCCATCTGTGAGGAGTATCTGGGCCTCGCCCTTGTGAAGCATCCGAATTTCTCGGATGTGCTCAATCGAAACGATTGACGAGCGATGTATACGCACGAAACGATCGGCTGGCAGATCAGTCTCCAGGGATTTGATCGTACGCCTTATAGCCGCTTCCTTATCTTGCGTGTGCAAAAGCGAATAGTCACCGGCGGCTTCAATCCACAATACGTCGTGATGAGGCATGAAATAGTACCGGCCAGAATCCTTGATCCTCAACATTGCCGGCGGGTCCGCCCGATTGTCGTCCCCCTCGCCCTGAACTTCCTGTTCACTCTGCTCGATCAATTGACGAAACCGGATCGCTTTCTCGACCGCTTTGGCAATGCGATGCCTGTCGAACGGCTTCAAAACATAGTCGATGGCGTCGAGACCGAACGCTTCGACCGCATATTCCGGGTGGGCAGTTGCAAACACGATGAGTGGCTTGGGATCGACCGTGATCTGTTCCGAGGCTTCCACACCAGTCAGTATTGGCATCTCGACATCCAGAACGGCCAGGTCGATGCCCCCGGCATTGATGCGCTCGATTGCATCCAGGACCGAGAGATACGCGCCCTCGATGGCGACCTCTCCCGTATCGCGCAACATCCCCTCGATCAATTCCAGCGCGGGGGCCTCGTCATCACAAACTATCGTTCTGAGCATCTGATTTGGGTTTCCTCTCGCATGGGCAGCCAAATAATTCTCGCCAATAAGCAATCATATGGTTGATCTGGAACCAGTTTTCGCTGTCACATGGTTCCATGACTGCTATTGATACGCCATCCTCCATATTCAAAACGCTGGGCAAGGGCATGCAGCCGGACGCGCGGCAGTACTGGCTGTTCCAGACCACGGGCTGGTCGGCGATGGCGCTGCTCAGCTACCTCAGTTTGACCGTCTGGTACAATCCCGGCCAGCTGACTCCCATCCTCCACACAATCCTCCAGTCGGTATTGGGGGTCTTTGTCAGCCACCCGCTGAGATGGGTGGCGTCGGGCACATGGAATATTTCTCTCCTGCCTCGCGTTCTGATCAATGGCGCCGCCGTCCTGGTCGCCTCGCTGGTCTGGACGCTTCTGAGGGTATACTCCTTCATGTGGCTCACCGGAGAGATTATTCCGTTGTCCGACTGGGGCGGATGGATGTTTGCCTCCGTGATCGTCTTCGGAGCCTGGGCGTTCTGTTATCACGCGTTGAAATATTACCGGCACTGGATCGTGGAACACCAATTGGCGGTAGACGCACAAAACACGGCCCTGCGAGCAAAGGAAGTTGCCCAGCGTGAAACGCTGAAACGCCTCGAAGCCGAAAAACTTTTCCGCGACACGCAATTGCGCATGCTGAAATACCAGCTCAATCCGCACTTCTTGTTCAATGCATTGAACTCCGTCTCCTCGCTTGTCCGCAAAGGTGACACGAATGGCGCGACGGATATGCTGGCCCGTATCGGCAACTATCTCCGGGTGACACTGGATCATTCAAATGAAGTCCAGCATACGCTGGAGGATGAACTCGAAACCCTCGAACTCTATCTCGGCATCGAGAAGGTACGCTTTGGAGACCGCCTGCATATTTTTTTCGACGTCGATGATGCGGCGCGCGTCATGGCTGTCCCCAGCCTACTGTTGCAGCCGCTCTTCGAGAACAGCGTCAAGTTTGCCGTCAGC
This sequence comes from Hyphomonas sp. UBA5111, assembly GCA_002414505.1. GTDB lineage: Bacteria > Pseudomonadota > Alphaproteobacteria > Caulobacterales > Hyphomonadaceae > Hyphomonas. The sequence goes on from DHZF01000039.1 coordinate 85,515, forward strand.
CGAAATGTTAAACCCACGAGAATTAGCCTGGAAGCCAGCTTGGTCGGGGACCGCCTCCTTCTGAAAGTTCAGGATGACGGATCCGGCCAGATGCCGGGGCCGGACGGGGCAGTCGGCGAGCCGCAGGGTATCGGACTCTTGAACGTGAAACAGCGCCTCATTTCCACATATGGCAAGGATGTAGATATGAGCTATGGCGCCGTGGATCCCATTGGCTTCGCCGTCAACATGTCGATCCCGGCCCAGAGGCTTGGCCACCAGTCAGTGAAACGGAAATAGCCACCAGGTCTTGGACAGCGGCAGGATCACCCCCTAACAGCCAATTACCTACAGGGCGCCACTGAATGGCTTGTCCCCCGCAATGGTCACCCGGTATCCTGACCGGACTTCTGGAAAGTAATCCCACACTGCCAGATGCTGAACCGCGCGGTTGTCCCAAAATGCTATGGAGTGAGGTTGCCACTGGAACCGAACCTGAAAGTTGGGGTTTTTGACATGCTCGAACAGGAACTTCAGGATTGCATCGCTCTCTTCGCCGGAAAGACCTTCAATTCGGGTCGTATAGGACGAATTGACGAATATGCATTTTTTTCCGCTCACAGGATGCGTTCGAATGACCGGATGGGTCGCCACAGGATATCTCTTGTCATAATCCTTGAACAGAGCATGATAAACAGGGTTGGCATCATGAACCGCCTCCAGTCCCTCAAGATAGGTCTTCATGCGATCTGACAAGGCATCATAGGCCTTGTACATGCTCGAAAACATGGTGTCCCCACCCGTCGGCGGAACCGTATGCAGGTAGAGGATGCTGCCAAGCGGAGGCTCCTCATCGGCACTCAGGTCGGAATGCCAACTCTCCCCGGCAACATATTTCGAATTGGCATCTGCATGAATGGCGACGATCTCGGGGTGCCCTTCAATCCCTGCTACGGCGGAGTGAATCGCCAAGGGACCGAATAGCTGGCCAAGATCCTTGTGAGCCTCATGGCTGATGGGTTGGTCCCGGAAGAAAAGCACCTGGAACCTGGCCAGCGCATCTCGCAATTCATCAGCCTGGCCGGACGAGAGAGGCTGGGTAACGTCCAGCCCCTCAAGTTCGGCCCCGAGATACGGCGTAACCCGCTTCGCGATAAAGCTACTATATTCCCTGTCACCATCAAAGTCTGACACTTCGGGTACCTTTCATTTTGCTCGTCGCAATTTCGAGATCAGAATTCGAAACCGAATGTGACCAGCAGCTGGCGCGGGGGCACATATTCGTTACTGACCGTTCCACTGGAATACGGATCCACGAACCGGCCCGAAATGCCTTCTTCGTCACCGATGTTGGTGATGGACGCAGACACAAACCATGGACCCTCTGTCGGCTTGTACTGGAAGTACGCATTCCAGAGGCTGTAGGATGGCACGTCGTCTGCCCCGTCCGTGTTGAATATACGGGCCTCATAATCACCCACATACACATTTTCGATCCGTGACGTCAGTTCCCCATGATCGCCGATTGGCTGGAACCAGGCCGCATACAAATTATAGGTAAGATCGGCCAGGTTCGGAGGTGTATTGCCGTTTACCTGCACCGCAGCGGATTGGCGCGCGAGGAACCAGTCATATGTCCATGGATAGATTGTCCCGGTCGCCTCGGCCGCAGCTGATGCCAGATCCGCCAGACGGCGATCCAATGCTTCGTAATCGGCTGTCACTTCCCCATCCAGCAGGGCCATGTTGCCGCCTAGCAGCAGCTGGTCCCCAAAGGCCAGATAGCTACCCTCGAGTTCCAGACCATACGTCTCCGCCTCCGGAATATTTCCAATTCCGCCCGAATACGGGATCGGGTCTTCTTCGATGAATTGCATGTTTTCATACTGATTGAAGAAGACAGAAGCATTCAAGGTTGCCCGGCCATCCAGGAAGGTATTCTTTGACCCGAATTCGATGGCTTCCACGATTTCTTCGTCATATGTGGTGGACACCGTCAAGGCTCCGGAGGAGCCGCCATTCAGCCCCCCCGGCTTGTACCCGCGAGACCAGCTCGCATAGAGCATGGAGTCTTCCGATACATCATAATCCAGCCCGACTTTCCCGGTCCATGTCTGGGTATCAAACGTGCTCTGGGTAGGCGCCGCATAGTAGGAGGCACCTTCGCCTTCATATTTGTCATCATTGTAGCGCGCACCAATCGTGGCGTTCAGGTTGGTCATGACCGGGATGGTGGCCTGGAAGAATGGCGCCACCGACTCCCGGTTCACGGTCGAGATATTCTCATATGCCAGATTGGCCGGGATCTCGGATGGCAGCGTGTCCTTGGGCAGGATGGGAAGGCCGGGAATGGATGTCACACCCAATTCCCGATACTCGACCACATACTGGGCAGAGTCCGTATTTGAATAAAAGACGCCTGTAATCCAGTCGAAGGGGGCATCCGGAAGAGAACTGATCGTCAACTCTTCCATGAAGGTTTCCGCGTCCGTCCCCCACGTCGCGACATGATCATATCCGCCATAGGTCGCAATATCCAGGCGATCTGCATCGAATGACTGGCCGTGCGTCATGTCCTGGTAACTCGTCACGGACTTGAATGTCGCAAACGGCAATTCGTATGATACATTCAGGGTGGCAAGTTCAGACCGCAGTTTGAACTTTGCAGGATAATCCTGGGTCAGTTCCCGGATATCCGGATTGGGATCATTGATGTTCTTCAGCGCCCCGCCATTATGCTTGTCATTATAGAGCGTATACGACAACGTGGTTGAGAGCTTGTCTGTGGGCTCCCACAGGCCTGCGATACGATAGTGCTCATTGTCAGCATCATCGAGCTCGTAGCCGCCGTCGATACTCGTCGCGGTCGCGTATCCATCGTGAGACGTCTGCTGAACCGACCCACGAATGGCTGCGGTTTCGCCGATCGGCACGTTGTAGGAAGCGAACCCTTGCACATAATTGTAGTCGCCGAGCGTTGCCTTGAAGGTACCTTTGTACTCATCAAGGGTCGGCTGGTTGGTGATGACATTGATCGAGCCCCCCGTGGAGCTCTGGCCGAACACCGTCCCTTGCGGCCCCCTCAGGACCTCGATCCGATCTACGTCAAAGAAGCCCATATTAAGCGCAATCGAGTTCGGCAGAAACGCCCCGTCGACGTGAAATGACACGCCCGGAATGGTCGCAAAGTTCTCAGGCGTTTGCTGCCCAACGCCCCGGATCGTCACGATGCGCTCCGACCCGCCACTCTTGGTGATCATGAGGCCGGGAACATAACCGTTCAACTGGCTGGGATCTGTAATTCCGGCTTGGTCGAGAATGTCGCCCGTGATTGCGCTCAGTGCGATTGGCGCATCCTGGAGTGTAGTCTCTCGCTTTTCTCCGTAAACGGTTATCTGGTTCATATTGCGAATATCATCGCCATCACCGTCAGCGTCGTCGGCTAGTGCACTCCCACCGTGGAGCAGGGCCAAACCCATCGCCGCACACGCGGCCTTATACTTCAAATCGACCTTTTTATTCCGACCCATGACATTATCCCTCAAGCTGCAGAAATCACAGAATTTGCGATATCCCACGCTAGATTCGAGATTGCGTCCTGACTTGATTTCCAGCGCCAAAATAGTTGCAAACTCTTTAAAATTGGCACCAGCTACGTAATCTCTATACACATCAATATAGGCGGAAGAACCCCTCCGCGAGGCTTGCGCAAAGGGGCCGAATAATGAATATTCTTGCCTTGTCCTAAATCGGTCGCGAGACCACAGGGGACGGCTTCGACATTCCAGGGTCACGCAGAACCTGAATGACAAAGGCCAACACACCAAGAGCCAGCGCAAACGTATAAAAGACGGGCGCGAATGAGCCAATCTTGTCAGCCGCCACGCCAGCCGCCAACGGCCCGAAGGCCGCGATTGAAGAAATCTGATGGGCGGCGCCTAGCAATTGTGCACCAATCACTCGCCCGAAGCAGTCCACAAGCAGGACCATGGTCGCAACAACCGTAATCCCCCACCCGGCTCCGAACAGGAGGGACGACACCAGGACCAGAGCTGGATTGGTTGCCATGGCAAACATGACAACGCCGATTGCCTGGAGCCCCATGCTCAACGCCAGCATGTGACGGGACGAAAAGCGTTCGCACAGGGGTCCAGCAAGGCCTTTGAATGCCAGTGAAACCAACGCCATGAAGCTGAGGCCCAAAGCACCAATCGCGGGAGACAGACCGAGGAGTTTGAGGTGGCTGACGGCTATGGAGTGAACCGTCGTCACGCAGGCAAGATTGAATGTTATCGCCGCAGCGATGACCAGAAACAATGGACGCAGAACGGCTTGGCGCCATGATGGAGTTTCCTTTCCAACATCCGCAACCCGGCCAGGGTGACTCTCGCCATCAGTCTCCGGAGTGTACTCAGCCGCACCGTGTTTCTCTGTGATGAAAATGGCCCCAACGAGCATCACAACGCCGCAAATGCCAGCAAGGATCATCCAGTTGAAACGCCAGTTCGTCCATTCGATCAGGTAGTGGCTGAGACTGGGGCCCACTATATCCCCCACCCCGCCAAGCATGAGATAGAGCCCGATCATCCGTCCGGTATGTCGCGGGAACCATTCCCCGATGAGCCAAACAGCCGTCACGTTTCCCGACAGGGAGAACCCGGCGCCCACCAGGCACATCGCCGCGAAGAACATGCCAAGCCCATTGCTGTAGCTTGCCAACCCGAAGCCGGTGGCAACACATGTGAGTCCCAATACAAAGGTTAGCCGTGCGCCAATCCGATGCAGGAGAATGGCCGGAAGAAAACTGGTCAGTCCCACAGCCAGCCCGAGGATCGTGAAGCTCAGACCCGCTGATGTGTAGGACCAGCCGAGATCGTCTGCCATGACGAAGAGGACAACGCCCAGCGAGGCAAATGTGCTCGCATTGAGCACAAAGAAGCCGGCAACGATAATCGCAAAGATCATCCACTTTCGATACATGCCCGCTTCCCTCTTCAGCCGGGCGGATACCCTTGGAAACCCCAAAGGTTCAGACCCCGCCGAGAAGGAGCTATCTCACGAACTCGCGCAGTAGTATTGACGGTATGCGAACAGAATATTTGGCCTGACCTTGCAACCGCAAGATCAGACTGGGCCAGTTACCGTCAGTCCCGGTCCGGCGCATCGCCCCATGTCGCCAGGACGGCTTCTGTATCTGCCAGCAAGGCGCAATTCTTTTCGAGTGCGAGCAAGCCGCCGAAATGCAGCAATTCCTCATAAGCCGCACAGGCGTCTGACACCACAACCACATTGAAGTTCCGGTGAAAGGCAGACCGCGCGGTTTGATCAACACAGCAGTCGGTAGTCACGCCCGCCACGATAAGTGTATCAATTCCGCGCGCGCGGAGCTGCTCCTCCAGATCGGTGCCGAAGAAGCCGTCGAACAGCACCTTCTCGACGTCGATGTCCCCTTCCTCCGGGAATAACCGAAAGTAATCCGACCCGGGTTCATCTGCGCGGCAGATCGCATGCTGGCCGGGGTGTCCGCGCCACGCATACAGATTCTTGAGTGCGTCGGAATCTGTCTCTTCTCGTGTAACCACGCGGAGAAAAGCCACCGTCGCCCCCTGCGCTTTCGCCGCAGCGCGAAGGGTCTCCATCTTGTCGATGGCGGACGTGATCGAGGACATGTCGACACCGGCCATCCCGATCACACCCTCCGGCGATACGAAATCAACCTGAACATCAATCAGCAGGAGAGCCGTTCGCGCGGGCTCGATAATGTCTTTCAACAGGCCTGCACTCGTGTGCGGCAGAACCTCGACCGCAATGGACGAAGTCATCTAGGCGGCCCCGGCAAGTGCAGGAAACTTGGCACGCAGCTTGGGCATGACCTGCTCTGCGAACAGGGGCATGGCAGAAATGTAGTCCGGGAAGATCAGCATAAGCCCATCAAGCCCTGACACTTCCAGCAATTCGCCAATTCTCTCGATGACCGTATCGGGCGAGCCCGCCACATGGGGCGCCATGAAGGAAGATCTGGCCTTTTTCACGAAGGCGTTTTCCTTGCCAATCTCTGCATCCAGGAACCCATAAGCCCGCATCATACCGTGCAAGGCTTCCTCATCCAGGCCTTCGCGGTAGTGCTGGGCAGTCGCCTCAGCTTCCGCGTCCGTTTCCCCAAGCACAATCGTCTGCATGGCATAGGTGCGGATGTACCGCCCCATGTCTGCGGCAATGCCCTTCACCTTGTTGCTCGATAGCGCGAGTTTTTCCGGCACATCGCCGGAGAGGAAAATGGCGTCCATTTCATTGGCGCTGAACCGCATGCCCACTTCGGACGTCCCCGCGCAGACAAGAAAGGGTTTGGTCGAGGGCTTTGGGTCGGAAACACAATCTTCCAACTGGAAGTACTTACCCTTCATCGTCACCGAAGGTTCGGTCCACAAGGCCTTGATCGCCTGAATCCATTCCAGAGCAAGATCGTAGCGGGCGTCATGGTCAACGCCTTCAGGCCACATGCCCATTTGAGAAAACTCACCCTTGTAGGACCCGGTCACCACATTCAGCCCGGCTCGCCCCCTGGAGACCTGATCAAGGGTCGCGATCATCTTGGCCACGGTGCTGGGATTCTGGAGAATGGTGTGAACCGTGGTCCAGACCTTCACGCGCTCGGTTACCTCTGCGAGCGCAGACATCGTCACGGTCGCATCAAGCGTCGAATTCCAGTGCTCGGTTTCTCCGCCATAGCCCCGATACTTCGCCATCGACATGATAAAATCATACCCATGCGTCTCGGCGAGAACGGCCACCTGACGGTTGTAGGCGTACGACCCATCCAGCTCGGGCTTGTTCTTCGACAGGATCCAGCCGCCATTTGCAATCGGCATGAAGATTCCAAGATCCTTGCCTCCAACATCGGACGGCAGATCGAATTTTGTTGGCACTAATGGCTGAGACATGCGTTCACTTCCCTCATTTCGATGCTGGATTATCATCCGACATTTGGCCAGTATTCTTGACTAATCGCGCCTCAACTATTGACCGGCTAAGTCAACGCGCCCTCGCGCTACCCGGTCAGTCCTCCTCAGGAGCAACTTCAACGCACAAACCCGACAAGGCCTCGGTCACGATGATCTGGCAAGACAGTCGCGACCCGGGACGCGCATTCTCTGAGAAGTCCAGCAATTCACGCTCGGACTCAGATGCTTCTCCAGCAAGTTCACTGAACTCTTCCGCCACATAGACATGACACGTCGCACAAGCACACGCCCCTCCGCAAATCGCGGCAATGTCTTCCACGCCCGAATTCGAAATGGCTTCCATCACACTATGTCCGGCGGTTGCTTCGATGACCGCCTCTTCTCCAGACCTTTTGACAACACGCAATTGCGGCATTCAATTCATCCTCTGTTGTTGCATGGGTCGGCGCGGCGGATTGATTGCCCGAGCAATCAGGAAATCAGTCTCGGCACGGCCGCATCCACGATCCGGAACTTACCCGCAGTGTCATCCTCCACGCCCTCGCGCGGCTTCTCCCGGACCTGAACTACGCCGTTTTTTCCAAAGCCTTCGACGACAGGCCGGCCAGCATCTCGGCTCAACCACAGTCTCAACAGGTGCCGCTTACGTTGCGGCTCGGGATGATCAAAGAACTCGGTCCGGGAATGCAGCGCGGCATAATTTGACAACCACTGAATATCGCCGGGACGGAAATCCATATCGATGGCCATACCCGGCTCGTAAGTGATCTCGTCAAACAGAGCGAGCACCTCCTTCTGCGCCTCGCTCAGCTGGGGGACACCGGGATAAGCCTGGGCGGTCAGGATATACAGGGACCCTGCATACATGCTGAACACGCCCTCCTCGATGCTGATAACGGGTGAAGTGTAGGTGTTGGCTGGTGCGTTATGATCCTGCCGACGCCAGTCCCAGTGAAAGGGTTCCAGCAGCAGCGGCGCCAAATCTGGCCGGCGTCGCAAAATCTCATTGTAGATTTCAGCACCCGACACAAGACAAGACGCGCCGCCTGCCTTTGCCGGCCGCAAGCACATCAAGGCCACGACATCCGAACTGTCGGAATGAAAGACCAGCTTGTCACGAACCTTCGAAGACAGCGCGGTCGGATCGTCCATCGTCTTGTCCGACGTTGCATAGATATGATCGAGCAAGTCGCCCATTTCGTTCTGCCGGATCGGGTCGCCCATATGCAGGCCGAGAATGTAGTAGATCGCGGAAGAAAGCGCGTCGGAATAGAGATGGGTTTTCAATCCCCGGACGAGCACAAACCCCCTGCCCGTATCAACATCCCGCCCCCATTCCTTGATCGCATCGGCGCACGCGTCCAGCGGATAGTCGGAGGCCTGCACGAAACGCAGGTCCGGATCGGCGTCAACGAACTTCGCACCAAGCTCCTCTAGCTCGGCGATCTGGGCTGGAGACAGATGATAGATCCATTCTTCCCCCTCCTTGATCTGGTCACCCCGCCATGCTGCAGCGCTGGTTACGGGCTCACATATTTCCATCGTGCTCATGATGATCTCCAAACTCGGTTCACAGGGTTTTCGTCATCGAAAGGCTAGGATGGCGGGTAGCAGAGGTCTTGCCCCGCCCGACACAAATTCTTTCCAGCTTCTCAAATGACATCGAAATCCTCACATGCCGTCTGCAGAAACTGACAGGCTGACATTCTTGTACGCTTCAATGCCATCGCTCAGGTCCGCCAAATGGCCTTTGGCGTATTTATAGGCATCCGCCCCCAACAGGAGCAGCTTGGGCGGGACGTCCATATCGACCACTTCGGATATGGCGCGCGCGATCTTCTGGGGAGAACTTGGTTCCTTGCCCTTTCCCCCGGTAAGAACTTCGCGGGCTAAATGCGCCGTTCCATCATAGTCGGATATGGTTGGCGGAACGGATTTGAGAGACCCGCCGGCAAAATCAGTACGCATGCCGCCCGGAGCCACATTGGTGACATGGACTCCCAAAGGCTGGACTTCATCGGCCAATGTCTGCCCGATGCATTCCATGGCATATTTGCTGGCACCGTAAATTCCGGTCCCGGCCCAAGGCGCCAGACCGCTCACCGATGTGATATTGATGATATGACCTCTGCGATGCCGCCGCATGCCCGGAAGCACGGCCTGGATCATCGCAACCGCGCCCAGCACATTGACCTCGAACAGATCCTTGATTGTCTCAAGGGGTGTTTCCTCGATGGCTCCCGTCAATCCGGTGCCAGCATTGTTCACGAGGACGTCGATACGCCCGAAGCGATCCTCAATCTCATTGACTGACGGGACAATGTCGTCGAACCGCGTAACATCCAGAAAGATCGGGACAGCGCGTTCTGGATCAGACGCTGCAAAGGCTTGCTTGTCGCGCCCTGACCGCACGGTCCCGACCACCCGGTCGCCACGCTGCAACACGATTTCTGCCAGGTCTTTTCCAAGGCCCTTGCCTACGCCCGTGATAAGCCACGTTTTCATCCCGGCATCTCCGCTGCTGTCATTTCAAACATTGCCAATTCAATATCTTCCCGCGCAGGCATCGCCGAGGCCGCACCATCCCTTTCAACAGAAAGGGAGGCAGCAACTGAAGCGAACTGGATTGCTTGATTCAACGCATCTCCCTCGGCCAGGCGCGCACACAGGGCACCGCAAAAACAGTCGCCCGACCCTGTCGTGTCTCGCACTTTTGTGAGGCGGGCCGGTGTGAAATCAAGGCCGTTCCAGGTGATCGCCAAAGCGCCGGCGGCGCCGCAGGTCAGGACAATCACCTGTTCTCTGTGCGAAATGAGCGCTCTTGCCAAAGTCGTGATGTCCTCGACATCTTCGGGCAGTGCCTCGATTCCGGCATAGAAAGCCATCTCCGACTCATTCAGGACAAGAATGTCCGTTAGCGGAAATAATGCATCCCGCGCCTCAGCAATAGCCGGTGCGGCGTTCAGAACGGTGAGCGCTCCGAGATCCCGATGCTTTGTAAAGAATTCGACGGTTGATGGGATAGGCGTTTCCAGCTGCGCCAGCACAACTTTGCTCGGTTCGAGTGTCCCGCCCCTCAGGCCCAACCGAGCATTGGCGCCCGCATCCACAATAATGAGATTTTCACCGTGCTGATCGACGCAGACATAGGCCCGGCCGCTGGACGCGCCGGGAACTGGTTCGACATTGGAAACGGGAACAGTATGCGCCTGCAACTGTGACATCAGCCACTCGCCGTCTTCGTCGTCCCCTATGCAGGCATGAAATCGCAATTCCGCACCGGACCGAGCCGCGCTGACAGCTTGGTTGGCCCCCTTGCCTCCAAGGAACCGGTCAAACGCCAGCGCATGGACGGTCTCTCCGGCTCGGGGAAGTTCACGCACGCGCAACACCGCGTCCACATTCACGCTTCCAAGTATCTCCAGCGCAGTCATGAAGAAGGTGACTCCTGCGAATGCGATGGTCGCTGCAGTCCAAAGGCTGGCAGAAGGAGGATGAGCCCGGCTCCAATCGCCAGAAATACTGAAAGCACCCAGACCGATGTTTCATAGCTGCCGGTCAAGTCGAACCCGATATCCATCAACACCGGGGCGCCACCCTGAAAAATAATGACCACCGAATAATAGACCCCGATGATCACTCCGAAATATTTCAGACCGAAATAGCGCGAGACGAAATAGGACAGGCAGCCGAACTCTGCGCCCAGGCCAATGCCCATCAAGGCCGCGCCGAAATAGATGACAGCCAAAGACGTACTGAACTGGAAACATAGAAGCCCCAATATCGCGGCTGCGAACATGGGAACTGCGACGGTGGGCACGTAGAACTTGTCGAGCAGGTACCCCGTCATGACCTGCCATCCGGCCGTGACCAGCGCGAAAATACTGATCGCCAGAGCGGCCTGCTGGAGGGGAATACCCCGATCCATAAGCATGGGGACAACATGGGTAAATATGGCCGTCATGCAGCCGGCTCCGAGCGCGACGGCCGCCATCAGGACCCAGAACGTACGGGTGGCGACAGCCTCCCCCAGGCTGAGCCCCGGCAAAGGCGAGGCCGAAGCCGTTTGCGGCCCTGTTTCCTCTGCGCGCCGCATGATTTCCTCTACCCTGCCCGGCGCATCTCTTAGCAGGGCAAATAGGGTCGGAAATCCAAGACCGAACACAATCAGACCGATGCCCATATAGGCCCCGCGCCAACCGAACTGAACCAGCATCAAGCCTGCCAGAATGGGCATGAGGGTTGATCCAATCCCATTCCCGAAACCGGCAGCAACCCCCAGCATCAATCCGCGCTTTTCATCGAACCATTCGGAAATAACCTTCGAATAGGCCGGCGTGGAAGGTATAGCCCCAGCCGCCCCGACAAGCGCAAACAACAAGTAGAATTGCAGTATCGACCCATCAGCCAAGGCCAGGGCAGCAATCGCCGGGGCAAACATCACATTGCCGAACAGGATAACGCGTCGAGAACCCCAACGATCAGACAGTCGGCCTGCGATGGGATAGATGATTGCCGACATGACCGCCGTCAGAAGCAGCACGCCCGACACGGTCGCACGCGGCCATCCGAATTCGGTGGATATGGGCACGAGAAAGAGGCTGAAGACGGCGCTGACAGCTGGTGTCGTGCTGACAATGTTGCCCACGGTTGCAGCCACGACGACACCCAGCCGCCTGGTGTCACGCTTTTGCCCGATTATCTCCGCGCCTGTCGCCTCGGTCATTCGCTTGTATACCCTTCCGGAATTACAGGATCCGCGCCGCCCTTTCTCCAGAGGATGATTTCATTTCCCCAAGGGTCCCGGAACGCATCGTTGAATCCGTTGAATTCCTTCCAGTAATGATTTCGCCAAAGAGTTTCAGCGCCGCGCTCCACAGCCGCAGACATGATGCGATCAACGCTGTCGTCTTCGCTCACCAAAACCCAAAGGCGCGAAGACCGGACCTGTGGTGACAAGCTGCGGGGGTCGACGCCGGATGCGTCTGGATTAGGACGGAGATTTGCAACATTCCCTATCCCGATATGGAGGTTTCCGATCTCACTCTCTGACCCATCAGGATTTTTGAAGTTTCCGCCTGGCACCATTCGGCAATACTGACCATTCATGCGAACATCGTCCTCCCATCCCATCACGTCGGCATAGAATTTTCCGGCCTTGACCGGATCATCCGACATGAGGTCGACGAAAATGAGTGTGTTTGGGCTGGTCATACATATTCCTTATGCTTACGTTTTAAGATTTCCGGTAGGAAACGGCCTCAGAAATCATGCTTACAATCGGTCCTTCGAGAACTCTTGATACTCCCCCCACAATTTGTTGACCTCCATCTCGTCCTTGACCTGGTTCGCCAGCCCAGACCTTCGGTGCTCGCGCGGGGATGCGCCGAAATGATCCCGAAAACTCCGGCTAAAATGCGCTGAACTGCTGAACCCCCAGCGAAATGCCACTTCGGAAATGGATTCCTGTGCGTGGAGCGGGCTGATCAGATCTGCATGGCACCGGTCCAGTCGCCTCTTCTTGAGGTATCCACTGAAGCTCCGCCCATCCGCCGCAAAAAGGCGCTGCAGATATCGGGGCGACACGCCGACTTCGTCCGCCGCCTTCCCGATTGTCAGGTCAGGATCCCAAAGCAGGGTTTCCAATGTCTGCTGAATTCGGTGTAGATGCGCAGCTCGCGCACCCTTGGCCCCACCTAGAGATCGCTTGCCCGCAATGCCGAGCAGCTTACTGGAGAGCATTTCTATCAGAGCGAGCTCAACGGGACTCAAATCCGGCGGGGAGATGTCTCCAATCTCATCCGCGAGGATACGCAGCATGCTGATCAGCATGCGCCCTACTCCGGACTCGCCACCGAATGCCCCTGCCTTGTAGTGGGTCGGCGCAATCAATCGGCCGCCTAATGCCACAGCCGGAATGCGAACAAACAGAATGGCGTTGTTCTCGCTCACTTCCAGCCTGGAATCGTGCCGTGTCGCGCCATAGACAATCATTTCATTGTCCACATTCACCAGGAGGTCGTCAGCACTGAACCGGGCCTCTCCCTTCAGCAGAAGCAACAACCAGAGACCCGCGCCCTGCTCCAATTCACGGCCATCAATCACCTGACGTCCGGATTCGATACGGGCAAATTGCAGGCCCATCGTCGAAGTCTGGATAATCATGCGCCCGTCAACCGGCAGCCCCTCAGGATCGGAGACGAATGGCAGTCGCAAGCGACGCATGGCATTCGCCCACGCCGCATTTCGCTCTGAGGGCGGAACAGACCGCGTGTGGAATCTCCATGTGGTGGGGTGGTCAGGCGACTGCACTTTGCCGGCCCGCCTTATTCCGCCGCAATGATGGCTGTGTCCGTCGTTGACGTACGTCGCCCCCACTCAGCGAGGTAGCGGTCAACGAGCCATTCATTGAATTGGGCCTGCGCACCTTCCTGCCAGGAATAACGTCCCCTCTTGGCGAACCGTGACCGCAGTCCGAGCTGGACCATTTCGTCTACATGCCAGTCCTGGGCGATGATGTGAGACGTCGAATTCATGATCATCTCCATCTTGTGTTCGTAAGCTTCGTCTTCCATTGCGCCGGGCGCCACGAGTACGCCCGTGTCCATAAAATGTGTTTCGGGACTGTCAGGACGAATGATCAGATAAATGACCATATCGCTGGTCAGGACAAGCGACAGGCTTGGCGGGATATTGGCAAAAGTCATCCGCTGGCGCGCTTCGTCTGAAAGGCCCGGGAAAACTGGCAGAACAGCCTTTTGCGTCGGATTGAAGCTCGCATCGGGGTGAAGCGTCCCGTTGAATCTCAGATACCCAGCGGCGCCCTCTGGCGCTTCGGGAAAGCTGGCACGCTCGGACGGCACGAAATCATGTAGCGGGCCATGGTGCAGCCGGCTGGCATGATATCCGTCATTATTGTTCTCGAACATGACTTTCCAGTTCCACATCAGGCGCGGAGCCGGATCCGGACGAGGGCCATCTGCATTCGCAAGATCATACCCCTTGATCGCCTCCTGGACGTGAACAAGCCTGGGGGCCAAGGGCGCAGCATCCTGATCGAAATTGATGAAAACGAAGCCTTCCCAGACTTCGACCTTGAAATTGGGAAGGCCGTGCGCCTTTCGGTCGAACTCGCAGGTCTTGTTCATGGCCGGGGCGCCAACCAGGTCACCATCCAGCGAATAGCTCCAATGATGGTAAGGACACAGGAACCCTTTTGCATTGCCGCTGCCTTCAGCGACCAGCATGGCCCGGTGCTGACATACGGACGACATCGCCTTGAGTTCGCCCTTGCGGTTTCGCGTTACGACGATGGGCTCGTTTACTGTGGAGGTTGTGAAATAGTCCCCGGGCTCTGAAACCCATTCTTCCCGCCCGACGCAGAGCCAGTCATGCGTGAAGAGGGCATCTTTTTCGAACTCGTAGAAATTAGCGTCCGTATAGCATTCCGGTGGAAGCGTTTCGGCCTCCAGTACGTCCTGTTTGGACGTTGCCAGAGACCGGATGAATTGCTCAGTGATGGTGATCGGCATTGCCCGGTCCTTTCTGCTTTTGTCAGATTCAACTTGTCATTCGCACGGCGCACGTTCTTGTCTCTGCGCGCACAAGATGTTTCTCGGCGCCCCATTTCTCCGAAACATGGAGGGAACATCGCCCCCGCATCAGGCCGTAAACAATTCTTTCCGAATGATGGCGTGGACGCCCCAATTCCCGTTGACCACTTGGGTGATGCCGAAATCGACCCCCACAGAGAGCAGCGAAATCGCCTCATCCTCATCCAGGTCCCGCGCAGTCATCAGGAAGCGCCGTGCCTTGCGAAACGCATCCCTCATTGCGAGATCGATGGAGGATTTCTTGTATATGTCGCTCTGCGCCGAAGAGCCGAGTTCCTTCAGATAATTCGGATGGCTGAACCCAAAGATCACCCAGGCGTCGGAGGTCTCGAGCAATGGGTAATCAAGGTCGCGGATATGCCCCATCTTTTCGCTCGCCCTGTGAAGGATAGGCTGGATCAGCGCCGTCATGGAACACTCAATGGCGGTGCCGCACAGCTCGGAATCCCCTTGGGAGGCATGCGGGTCTCCCAAGGACAGCAGCGCCCCCGGCACACCGACAGGCAGGAACAGGCTGGACCCCGGCGCAATCCGCCAATTGTCCAGATTGCCTCCAAAATTACCGGGCGGGATCGAATCCACCAATTTGGTATGTGGCGGCGCAAGCCCAATCACACCAAAATGCGGACGAACCGGAATTTCGATGTTTCGAAGCACATCATAATTCTTTTCAATCGTGCTCGTGTCGACCGGTAGACCCGGATAATCATACAGTTCGTGCACGACACCGAAAGGATCGGTCTGAGGTGTCCAGCGGTAATTGTAGACGGCGCGGGCACAGGACCGGCCCATCTCGCTCTCGACCTCATAGATGGTGATCACTTCCCGATGCTTGGGTTCGGTCAGAAGGTCATTATACTGAAACCCCCAATACGCTGCTGCGTTGCTGCCGAAAGATTGCCCTGCATATTTGGGATTGGCACTCGTCCGGGGTTTCAGCTCCAGGATACGGATTTCGACAATGTCGTTCGGCTCCGCACCTGCGATCTCGATGGGTCCGGTGCATATGTGAACCCCAAACCCCTCGCCGGCTCCGCGGCCGGTTGAAGAAGAGGAATCAAGGGCGCCCGCACCGCGTCGATTGATGGTCTTGCCCTCTGCTGTCCAGCGGTAGATGTCCTCAACGGCCTGATCGCCCTGCACCATGCGGTCATGATCATCATTGGCATGATGCGTGAGCGTTTCTACCGTCACATAGTCACCCGATTCCACCGTGAGCACCGGTTTCAACGAGCTGCTGAAATGGCCCCAGTGAATCGTGTCCGGTGTGACGGGCAGATAATGATGACGGGCCCCTCGCCGAACGGGCACAGGCGCAACGCCCTCAACATCGCCCGGATCATCATCCTCGTCGACCAAGTCATCCGCCTCTTCAGGCTCGATCACCTGGTCCTTGGCCGTGGGAGGGCGCCCCCGCTGCAGAACTTCGACATCGGTCTCATCTTCCGGGGGCATCCGGCGATATTCTCTCGGGCTCATGTCATACTGCTCGCGGAATGCGCGGCTGAATGAGGCGCTGTCGTTGAACCCCCACTGGAAGAGGATGTCTGAAATCGATCTCTGCGCGTGGAGCGGGCTTCTGAGATCGAGGCGGCATCTCTCCAGTCGTCGCAACTTCACGAAATGCCCGAAACTGTCCCCCACGGACTCAAACAACTTCTGAAGATAGCGCGGCGAAATATTGTGCTCTTTTGCGACCTGGTGGAGATTGAGTTCCGGGTCGCTCAACCGCATTTCGATCGTCTGGAAGATACGCTCAAGCAGGGCCGCGCGTACGCCTGCTGCACCGCCCAGTTCCTTTGTCGATGCCTCGCTCATCAGGGCTGTCGAAATGAATTCCGGCAAGGCGACTTCGATCGGACGCATCTGGTCGTCATCCACATCGGTGATCGTATCAGCCACTGACCGCAGCAGGCCTGACAGCATCCTCCCGACGCCAGCTTCCGAAACCAGATTCGATATGTCGGCCTGGGGTTTGGATCTCATTCGCAGGGCCGGATGAGACACCGGAACCTGAACCATCAGGAACCGGTTATCCCGTTTGAAATCAAGCGAGACGTCCAGATCCCCGATACCATAGACCACGTCGCCTTCAGAAACTTCGATCGTATTGGTGTCAGTCCTGGCAACCAGGTCACCTTCCAGCAGCATGATCAACCAGAACTGGGAAGGCCCTTGGGACAGGTCCAACCGGATCAGGTGCTGGGTGGAAGTGATCCGGACAAATGTGAAATCCTGGGCGCTACGAAAGCTGACAAGCTCCCCATAGAGCTCTCCCTCATGCTCGAGCAATTCCATCGAAAATCGCTGGAGCGCGAAATGCCAAGCATCCTTTCTCTGTTCTTTTGGATACGCGTTGGTTGTAAACTGCACAGATAGGCTCCGATCGGATTATGGCACCCAGCCATCAACACCATCGATCCTCGGTTTGCCCTACCGTCGGTCAACGCATCCTGCACTCCCCCATCCCGATGAGAGGGGCGAGTGCTTAAAAGTCGAGCAGTCTTGACCCAGCCTCGCCTGCATACTGCCTGCAACTGGATAAAATCGTCATAAATCAATGACGTCCAATCTAGTCGATATCTTTGACTACGCCCTTCTCAGGAAATATTCCGCGGTCAATCTTGACGTGAATTCCCTGCGTGCCATCGACCACTTGGGTTACCCCGAAATCGGTTGCCACACTCATCAGGGAGTAGGCATCATTCCGGCTGAGATCTTGATGTTCCGTCAGCAGATGAAGCATGTCCAGGGACGCATTCTTCATCGCCTGGTTCAGATCCTCATCGAACCCATGCACAATCCAATGATCCGGGGTTTCCAGCAGAGGTGATGGAAATTTGAAATCTTTCCTCAGGACGATCTGGAACAAGACATCAAGTGAGGCTTCAATTGCCGTCCCGCTGATCTCGCCATCCCCCTGGCTGACATGGGGATCACCAATGGAAAACAGCCCGCCTTTGACCTGTACCGGATAGTACATGGTCGCGCCGGCCCCAATCCGCCAATTGTCGATATTGCCGCCATGCAGGCCGGGCGGGATGGTGCTGACCCGGTCATCTACCGCTGGTGCGACACCTGCAGTCCCAAGGTGCGGTCTTGCCGGGACGCGCACGCCCACCAGAGCGGGTTCGCGGTCACATTCCGGGCAATGGGTTATGGTTCCGGGAATGAGATACTTGCCTTCAAAATCATAGGCATAGAGCGCATGGGCCGTATTGGCATTCGGGTCGAGTTCATAAATCGTCACCCGCTCTTTCTCATCGAACTCCTGATAGAGGTGGCCCCAGTTCGCGGCGAGGTTTGACCCGTAATTACACCGGGGCACCATACGGAAATAACGCACTTCCAGCATGTCGCCGGGCTCGGCACCTTCCACATAGATAGGCCCTGTCATGATATGGACGCCCGGCGCGCGGTCTTCTGGCTCGATGCCCTCCCAGATCGCCTTGACGGTTTCATCCATCATCAGGTCCGGTGCATCCCCGGCATGATGGGTAATCGCTTCGGCCTGGATGAGATCACCGCTTTTGACGCGGAGCGCCGGCTTGATGTTCGGGTGGAAATATCCCCAATGCACCGTTTCCGGTGTCGCCCTCAAATGATGCAGATTTTCCGGCTGGACGTGAATCTTGCTTGCCCGAGTCTCTTCAACCAGCGCCATACCTTACTCCTTGAACCAAATCGCCTTCTGTCGGATCAGAGTTCAAGCGCGCAAATTGGTCTTGTTCAAAAGCGCCCAACTAGTTGCAAGAGTGACCCAGGGTCCACACATGACAGCCCCAGCAGTGGACAAGTTTGCGGACGCGAGAAAGCAAGACGCCCTACAGGGAGATGGATTAGAAACAGCACATGTCGATCAGCATCAGGAATAGAAAATGACTGCTTCTTCCGTGAAAATGCCTACCCTTTTCATTCCGCATGGGGGCGGCCCATGCTTTTTCATGGACTGGACACTCATGGGTGGCCCGGCCGATACGTGGGACAAGACAGCCGAATGGCTGAAAAGCATACCTTCCAGTCTTCCCGAGAAGCCAAAAGCGCTCTTGGTCGTGTCGGCACATTGGGAAGAGCAGGAGTTCACCGTCTCAACGGCTGCGGCGCCAGACATGATCTTCGACTATTCCGGCTTTCCGCCTCACACTTACGAACTCAACTATCCGGCCCCCGGCGCCCCGGACCTCGCGGAGCGCGTACGCGATCTCATGGTCGAGCAGGGCTTTGATGCGCCTCTGGATAGCCCGAGAGGGTACGACCACGGCGTTTTCATACCCTTGCTGGTCGCATTCCCTGACGCAGACATTCCGATATTGACCCTGTCGCTCACAAGCGACCTCTCACCGGAGAAGCATCAGAAGATCGGAAAGGCACTGGGCCGTCTGAGAGAAGAAGGTGTTCTCATCATTGGCAGTGGCATGAGCTATCATAACATGCGGGCGTTCCGGTCTCCGATGGCCACAGCCCCTTCAGCTGAGTTTGACACGTGGCTGACGGCTGCGATCGAAACGACAGATCTGGACGAGCGCTGGTCGAAGCTCAACAATTGGTCGGAAGCACCACAGGGCCGGAACTCGCATCCTCGCGAAGAGCATCTGATCCCGCTCATGGTTGCAGCCGGTGCGGGTCACGATGAAGCGGGCCGCAAGGTCTTTTCCGACAATGTCATGAATGCAAC
The DNA here is from genome assembly GCA_002414505.1 of Hyphomonas sp. UBA5111. Taxonomy (GTDB): domain Bacteria; phylum Pseudomonadota; class Alphaproteobacteria; order Caulobacterales; family Hyphomonadaceae; genus Hyphomonas. The sequence continues at coordinate 104,744 of DHZF01000039.1, forward strand.
CGTATCGGCCTTCCAGTTCGGCTAGCGACCTGCTTCGCTGAGCATCTCAGCATCTTCAACAACAGTCTCAGTGCGGTCGCCATAGTTTCGCGCAATGATGGCACATACAATCAACTGCATTTGGTGGAATATCATCAGAGGCAGGATGATCACGCCGACTTGCGCCGGGGCAAACAATGCCGCAGCCATGGGCACACCACTGGCGAGACTTTTCTTCGACCCGCACATGACCAGCGTGATCTCGTCGGCCTTGGCCAAGCCAGCCACGTGCGCCGTCTTGCGCGTGAGGAACAGAACGACCGACAGGACGAGGGCGCTCAAAAGCAGGATGGTGGCAATGTCCAATCCTGACACGCGCTGCCAGATCCCATCAACAACCGCCGCGCTGAAAGCTGTATATACGACAAGCAGGATCGCGCCCCGGTCGAGCTTGGAGAGGATGGCCTTGTTCCGGTCAATCCAGCGCCCGATGAGTGGCCGGCTAAAATGGCCGATCAGGAAAGGGGCCAGCAAGGTAAGGATGATCGATTGCATCACCCCGAGCAGATCACCTCCGCCAGACTGGAGCTCGGATCGCATCAAGAGGCCCGCCAGCAGCGGCGTTATGAAGACGCCGAGCATATTGGATAGCGAGGCCGTGCAAACAGCCGCCGCGACATTCCCTCTCGCCATGGACGTGAAGGCAATCGATGACTGGACCGTAGAGGGCAATATGGTGAGGAACAGGAAGCCCATCTTGACTGTGGGGCTCACCATGGAATTCGGCAGCGTGCTCACCAGCAGGCCGAGGGCCGGAAATAAACCAAAGGTGCTCATCAGCACGAGCGAGTGGAGCCTCCAGGCACCGATCCCTCCGAGGAGGGCTTCACGTGAAAGCTTGGCGCCATGCAAGAAAAACAAAAGGAAGATCGCGACTTTTGTGAGCCACTCGAACCCGATGGCGATATTTCCCCGGCACGGGAGAATGCTGGCCGTGACAACCACAGACAACAGGATCAGCGCGTAAGGATCCGGCTTTAGCCATTTCGGCCATGAAACCTTTGGATGGGCCATCTTTTGAGACGACAGATCGGGTTCGCGGTCAGACGACATATCAAACTCCATGAGAGAAACGAAACGGCAGTCAGAGTCCCATTGTCGGGATCACTCAGCGAGCTGTCCGTACTCAATATCGGCGTCACCAACCGGTTCATCGACCGAAGCGGGCAGCTCTTCAGGGTATGGCGGCTTCATGAAGAGGACGAGCATGAAAACGCCTGCCGACAGAACCGACAGCAACAGGAAGATCAGGGAGAAGCTTCCCGAGACGTCCCGGATCACGCCGCCAATCAACGGACCAAGCGCCGAGATTGCGCCGGTGACACACATGGCCGAGAACAGTTCGAGATTGTACTTGCGGCCAAAATAGTTGAGCAGCAATACGGTGCAGGCTAGCTGGGTTGTGCCGAAACCAATGCCCGTTCCCACCGCATAGAATAGCAGCATCACATGATCTGCCGTCAGGGCGAGTACCGCGCAGCCAATCATCGTCGCACACAGCGCAAAGCTCACGAGATGCTTGGGATCGAAAATATCTCCCAGGACCCCGGAAAACCCGCGGATCAAGACGGCGATCAGTGCCTCAATGCTCAACATGCCGCCGGCCACGGTTTCGGGCACACCGCGCTCAATCAAATGGCCGACGGACAGGCTCGTCACGGTCACCAAGCACATCATGTTCAGGCAATAGGCGGCAGCGAGAATCTTGAACTGCGACGTTCGCATCGCGACCTTGGTCGTCCAGTCGACGGACGTCCGATAGATGTTGCGGCCTCTGCGTGGCGGGGCAGTTTCGACCTGATCCGGCATGATGGCGGGAGCCACGGGTTCGGCCTCCGGGGCGATCAACTCGTCGCGGGCAGGTCTCGAAAACCTTCGTTCCAGACCGATGATGATTACGCACAAGACCGTCGCGGCCAAAATGGCGAGGGCCTGGTATTCCCAGTAATTCCGCCATGTCTGCCCCTGCAGGGCCAGAACACCGAGGACCATCAAGGGGCCGACCACGGTTCCCATGCCACTGATCGTCGCCGCTACACCCAGCGCCGTCGATTGCCGCTGGAACAGGCGGCTGACGAGGAAGGTCGTCGGGATAGACGCCATCATGGGATATGCCAGACCGCAGATCGCCGCCGCGATATAATATTGAGGCAGGCTGTTGACCCCATGCAGAAGGTACAACCCCAGACTGGCAAGAAGCCCGCCGATCAAGACGGTGTTCCGGACGCCCAAGCGGCGAATGAGCAAGGGTGGCACCGAAGACGCCACCCCGGTGACTGCGCCGAGCACCGTGAACCCGAACCCGGCCTGCGCCCAGTTCCACTCCAGATCCATCACCATGAATGGGAGCACGACCCCCAGGGATGAATATGTCGCCGCCGCCAGCAGGAGCTCCAGAGAGCTCATTGCCACCAATTGGCTGCCTGCCTTGAAAGGAATTCTGGTACTCATGTTCAGGATACTCCGGCAGACGAAAATGGGTTCTCGCCATAGACATCGGAACCGCTCAGCGTTTTTTTGTTTTCCGTTTCAGGCGCTCTGCCACAAAGGGACAGCGCCGTCAGCGCGTAAATCAAGGTGCTCTTGACCATGTCTTCGGGTGTCGGCCTCCAGCGGGGAAAGCCAGTCGTCACAGCGGGAATACGGTTCATGTTGAACACATTGTGGTCTCGCCACATGCTGGAATAGACGGGATGCGCCAGTTTCAAAGGCTCCCCAAGCGTATCTCGGGTTGCCGCATCGACGGCAGAGACAAGCGGTGCGACCCGGTTTTCATCGGCCGCAAATCCGTGTCGGACCACTACCGGCTCCAAGCTGAATTCCCCAATACCCTGCTGCCGCAAATGACTTTCGAGACTTCTGTGCACCTGCCCGATCTCGACATGCGGCGGCAGGCCAACTTCCAGATACAGGGAGCAAATCTCGGTTCCGGCCCCAAACGCATAGGGGACGCCGCCCCGGACAGATGAAATCTGAGTCTTGGGTTTCGAGACGCCGCCGGACGAAGTGTAGATGTTTTCCTGCTCATACGTGCGCCCCCAATCGAGAACCGACTGAATTGTCTCTCCGAGGCGATAGATCGGGTTCGGGTGGTCTGCAGCGCGTTCGGGACTCTCCAGAAGCGGCGTGAAGACACCTTCCCCAAACAGCTGGATTCGAAACACGGCATAGCCAGAGGCGACCCAAGTCAGGCCGAAATCGCACCCTTCGGCCGCGATGGCGTAATCGGGGGACACGCCGCCATGATAGAAGGCGTAATGCGTCCCGATCTCCTTGCCCATATACTGGACACCTCGGGCTTCCTCGATCGGCTCAGGGCCGATCTCGCCGGGCGACGCCGTGAGATAGAGTCGCCCTGACAGATCGATGCCACAGGATTTCAGAGCCTTCGCGGCCATGAGGAAACACACCATCGGTCCGCGGTCATTGGAGATGGGATAACCGTGAAAGGCTCCATCCTGAAGCCAGCACTGGTTCCATTCCGGGTTTGCCAGCGTCTCAGGCCGGAATTTATGCGCGTCGAGATCCGGCTTCCAGGTCGGGCTCTCCGTATCGAGGTGAGCTGTATAGAGGAGGCTCTTGCCGTCTCCCTTGCCGCCATAGGTCGCAATGATGTTCGGCCGCTCCGGCGTCGCGCCAACTTTCCGTGGGGCAAAGCCTTCGGTCTCCAGCCAGTCGAACACGAATTGCGCAGCCGAGGCTTCGCTCATCGACGGACTGTCTATGTTTCCCAATGCGAGCGCAGTCTGGGTCAGCTCCTCGATATCAATCGCGGCTTCAAGCGCAACGCGCTCTTCTTCGCTGACCACGTAGTTCACGGGCGGAAGATTGTCGAATGTTTCACTCAAGGCCGGCCCAACTGTTCATGATCTGCTTTCGAATTGCTACACGCTGCTCACTCAAGGGAGCATTTTTGCCTGCAACAAGTCTTGATTGCCGCCGCACGGATTGTTGCAGCAGCCAGCAAGATAATTGGGCATCGCATACGAGCCTGAGAGGCTCAGTTCAGCAGTCGTCTCCGCAAACAGCTACTCTCAAGGTGCGGTCAGATAAGTTCAAACTGTACTTTGAGGGCGATCCGAATTGCCAAATACTGTTTTTCGCCATTCCGAAAAACAGTGAGCGCAATTGGCGCTGTCTTGCCCCCAAGATTTAAGCTGACGCGCTGTGGCGGACACAGTCTTTCGTTCAGCGCTTTCTCCCGCACATCTTGATGGCGTTGTCTGACTGATGGATTTGGCGAGTTTCTGACGCTACCGCCCATTCAGTCGCCTCGCTCTCTCTTGGCGCGGCTACTACCAGCATCAAGGCTGGTTCAACTGGTATCTTCGTGAGAATGGTGCCATCAGGCGGCGAAGGAGGCCCTTAACAAAGTCTATTTTTTCCATCACCCCCTGATTGCGCTCAATGATATCCGCCGGATACGGACTTTCATAGGCTTTGATACCATAGGTCCGCCGGATCTTTTCGACAGGTTGGTCCCAGACCTCTTCCCACGCAATCGAGATAAGAGCGGGCGACTCGCGACCATGTATCCAAGCACTGGTAATTGTATCCATCAGGAAGCGATAGGACTTGCCAGGCCCCAACGCCCCGATCACAGCGGTGATCGAAAGGAATTGGGCCGAGTAATTGTGCCCAAATTGCGCCATCTGAAAGGCTGAGATAGCAATCTCGTGAAGCGCTGTCGTCTGATACCCTGCTGTGATATGCCAGAGATCGTGCGCCTGCAGCATCCTCGTATTGAGGTAATCAAGTGGCTTCGGCAATTTCCCGATCCCGATCTCGGTCCGGTCAAGTACTTCGAGATCAAATTTGTTGTCCACGATGAGATCATGGAACTCAGCGCCCAGTGAGCCCTTCGGGCACGCTGCGAGTGTTGAGAGCTTGATAAGGTCCGGCAGATCCCCCGAGGCCGCTTCTGTAACGCCTTCGAACATGTGGGACATTTCTGCTATGCGGGCGATCGCCGCTTCATTTGAATGATGCCCGAGCGCCGCCGTGCGTTGCGTGATAGACAAAGCGTCCAGTTCACCGGCGAGGCCATCCTCGACGATACCCCAGTATTCGTCCCACAAGCCTTCCGGCGCAAGCTCGGGAGGCCTGTCAAACCCCTCAATGGGGTGCGCGTTGACAACGCGCCCGCACCAACCTTCTGCGAGCGCATCATAGATTTCGGCCGTACGGTCAGGTGCGAGGAATGCCGTCTGGGCGAGTGCGGCAGCAATATCCATGCGGTCTTGCGCAGAAGCTTTTCCGCCCGCGTCAGCACAGCGTCTCGCCAATACGACCAATTTGTCCCGTGTTACAGGTGCCTCAACAGATGCCTGGAACCGTGCCTTCAATATGTGGGTGTCCATGGTCTTCACTCGCCTTCCTTCACTTCTTTTAAATTTTAATGCTAACGCCATCAGGCATCAACGCAGACCTGTCTCTGCTCGCCTAATCCGCTAATACCCAAGGTAACAATGTCGCCTGCCCGCAGGAACCGTTGCGGGGTTTTTGACAAGCCGACGCCCGGCGGTGTCCCCGTTGAAATGACATCACCAGGTTGCAGGCTCATATATTGGGAAAGATAACTCACGAGGTGGGACACCCCAAAAACCATCGTAGACGTCGCACCGCGTTGCATGGCTTCCTCGTTGACATCCAGCCACATTTGAAGCGCCTGCGGATCATCCACCTCATCTCGCGTGACAAGCCACGGCCCTATGGGCCCAAACGTGTCAGCGCTCTTTCCCTTCACCCACTGGCCGGTACCCTCAAGCTGGAACGCCCGCTCCGACACGTCGTGGATGATGCAATAACCCGCCACGTATTCCAGCGCATCTTCCTCCGAAATATATTTCGCTTCCTTGCCAATCACCACGCCCAGTTCGACTTCCCAATCGGTCTTTTCAGATCGCCGCGGAATCTCCAACTTGTCGTTTGGGCCGCAGATCGCGCTGGTCGCCTTGAAAAAGATGACCGGTTCTGCGGGAACTTCCGCCCCGGTTTCTTCGGCATGGTCGGCATAATTCAACCCGATACAGATGAATTTCCCAACACCTGCAACGCACGGGCCGATCCTGCTCGCCGGATCCATTTTCGGCAAGCTGGAAACATCCACACGACGTAATTGCTTCAGGACCTCATCTGCGAGGGCCGGCCCATCCCAATCGTCAATAAGGTGGCTGACATCGCGAATGTCTCCATTCGCGTCCAGCACTGCCGGTCTTTCACGTCCAAGCGGACCAACTCTCAAGAGCCTCATATTCTCAACTCCTAATTTGTCCAACCGCCATCAATCGTGTGAATAGCCCCGGTAGTGAAGGAGGCCTCGTCGGAGGCGAGATACAGGGCGAGGCTGGATATCTCGCGGGCTGTTCCCAGCCGCCCCATCGGCTGACGGGAGACAAACATTTCGCGTGCCGCCTCATAATCGCCTTGCCCCCTCATCCGCTCCTGCAGGGATGGCGTATCAACCGTTCCCGGACAAATCGCATTGCAGCGGATATTCTTGTCAACATAGTCTTTTGCTATGGCCTTGGTCAGACCAATGACGCCCGCCTTGGTCACCCCATATGCAAAGCGGTTCGAAACGCCGGCGATGCTCGAAGCGACCGAACTCACATTCAGGATGACACCACCGCCTCTGCTTACCATATTAGGCAGGACTGCACGCGATAACTCATACATCGAGGTGAGGTTTATCAGGATCGACCGGTCCCAATCCGTACGTTCGCATTCCTGGATTGTGCCGTGGTGAACCCATCCGGCAACATTGAATAGAATGTCGATGTCCGTGTGCTTCCGACAGATATCTTCAATCGCCGCCTGATCGGTCACATCCAGAACTTCCGTAATGATGCCACCTTCAGACGGGAGGCTCGACAAGGCTTTCGGGTCAATATCCGTCGCAATGACCGTCGCGCCTTCCCGCGCAAAAGCCTCTGCGGACTCGCGCCCAATGCCAGCTCCTGCAGCCGTCACAAGTGCTATTTTCCCCTTCAATCTACCCACATCATCCTCCCCTGTGCCCCAAATAGATTCGCTCAGCATTACCGCTCCAGATTCTATCCTGATGGTCTGGAAAATAGCGCTCAAACAAGCGCTCGCTTTGTGCCATCCAGCTTTCATACGCAGAGGCAAGCGTCAGGACCGGCCAATCGCTCCCCCAAAGAAGTCGGTCCGGTCCAAAACAAGCACCGAGGTGGCAGACGATACTGCCAATGGACTCATCGTCCGTATACGCGCCAGCTTCTGTCAGCAGGCCCGATATCTTACAGGCTACATTCTTCCGCCGCGCCAGATCAGCAATGTCTTCGCGCCAAGCATCGAGTTGGCGCGATTCGATCGGTGGCTTTCCGCCATGATTCAGAACGATCTGGAGCCCTGGGTGGTGATCGGCCAGCCTGCTCATCACAGGCACAAGGTCCGGATGGGCATGTCCATCCAGAACAAGCCCGCCCGCTTCCATAGCTTCAAGGGCTGGTTTCAGATCTTGCCTCAGAATCCAAGCCGGATCAGGCAGGTCCGCTATCATAGGCCGTAGGCCCACTATGTGGGGATTCTCGGCCAGCCGGGCAACATTCTCGCTCGCAGATAGCGCTTCAAAGTCGACCCACCCCACAACCCCCGCCACGCGATTGTCATTGGCAGCGATGGACAGCATGTAATCTGTCTCAGCCGCAGTGGCTGCTGCCTGGACAAGAATGACACCTGACACACCGACTTTGGCTGCATCTCCCCAAGCATCATCAATCCCGAAATCCCGATAGATCCCACTCAGGTCCGGTGTCAGCCAATCATAATCACCACGGGCCATTTTCCAGACGTGTATATGCGCATCAATCTTGCGGTTCATGATGGCACCACCGCTTCCGGAGAGATCAGGCCTCGCTCCCTCAGCGCGTCCCAAAACTCAGGGTTAATGGGCGATTGCGTCCAACCAGCTACCTGGCGGACTTGCGCGGCATTACGAGCGCCGGGTATGACGCAAGCAACCGCCGGATGGGCGTGGCAGAACTGAAGCGCGGCTGCCGGCAGGGCCGTGTCATACGCAGCGCAAACTTCTCGAAGTTGCTCGGCCCGCTCTGTCGCCCAAAGGGGGGCTTCAGCATAGTCATATCGCAAAGGCTCATCACCCGATGCCGCGAGCAGACCGGAATTGAATGCCCCGCCAATGATGATCTTCACATTGCGGCGATGACATTCATCCAGGAATGGCGCAGATTCCACATGCTCTAATAAGGTGTAACGACCGGCAATCAGCAAGACATCCAGATCCATATGATCAAGCACTTGCTGGCACACTTCTATCTCGTTAACGCCGAGCCCGATCCACTTGGTCTTGCCTTCCGCTTTCAGGGCAGCCATCTCCGGCAGTGCTTCCGTCACGGCTTGGTCGAAAACCTCCTGATGCGCGGCGCCGTGAGTCGCTTCACCAATGTCGTGCAGCAGAAGTATATCCACAGACCGCACTCCCAGCCGTTTCTGACTGTCAGCAAAGGAGGCGCGTACTCCTTCTGCAGAATAGTCAAACTCTGGAATGAAGGGGGCGGGCGAGGCAAAGCCATTATCTGGAATTGGCTGGGTGCCCGCCGGCCTCAACTGGCGACCAACCTTAGTCGATATCACCGGGTTAGCATCGGAAGCCTGAAGGAATGCACCGACCCTTTGCTCGCTGAGGCCGTGGCCATAAAATGGTGCAGTATCAATATAGCGCAGCCCGGCTTCTAGTGCCGCCTGCAGCGCGCCCTGAGCGTCAGCATTTGAAATCTCAGTATAGAGATTTCCCAACCCGGCAGTACCGAGCCCATAATCTGGCATATCTGGGCCTGCTGCCCCTGTCATCCCTTGCCCTCTACTTTAAGGATCTGCACG
>DHZF01000087.1:0-152 GCA_002414505.1 Hyphomonas sp. UBA5111
GGTGTCATGCACTCCTATGCTACTCCCTATAATATTGTTGCCGACGAGCAACCCGATCTGCCTGTGTGGTGCTTCCGTCCTGAACGGGTCACTGCAGCGGCGAAATGGTTCCGGGAGAAATTCCCGGCTGAGCCATTCTATGCCGTGAAGGC
>DHZF01000087.1:500-1012 GCA_002414505.1 Hyphomonas sp. UBA5111
AAGATCCTCGAGGAAACCGGCTATGCCAAGGACCTCACGATCATTGTGCGGATTGCCGTGTCCTGTGACGGGGCCGCCCTGCCGCTGGCCGGCAAGTTCGGTGCAAGCGCCGAAGACGCCACTGAAATCCTGCGTGAAGCGCGCCGCTATGCGGACGAGCTCGGTGTGTCTTTCCATGTCGGCAGCCAAGCCATGAAGCCCACCGCGTGGTGGACGGCAATGGCAGACGTGTCACGCATCATCATCGCAGCTTCCGTCACGGTCGACATCGTGGATGTCGGCGGCGGCTTCCCGTCGATCTATGCGGACAATCCGCCGCCCTCGCTGGAAGACTATGCCGCCATGGTCGAGCAGGCCTTCGAGAACATGTACGTTCTTGAAAACGCAGAGCTGTGGTGTGAGCCCGGCCGTGCGCTGGTTGCAGAATCCGAAAGCCTCCTGGCCCGGGTCGAACTGGTCAAGGACGACGCGATCTACATCAATGATGGCTCTTATGGCGCCCTCTATGATGC
>DHZF01000087.1:1069-1700 GCA_002414505.1 Hyphomonas sp. UBA5111
TCCCGATGCGGGCCCTGCCAAGCGACGGACGCACGCTCGGACGCCTCGTCGAATACACCGTCTACGGCCCGACCTGCGATTCCACGGACAAGTTCCCGGCCAAGGTCTGGCTGCCAGCCGGCCTGACCGAGGGCGACTATCTGGAGTTCGGCAATCTCGGCGCCTATGGCCGTGCCATGTCCAGCCGCTTCAACGGCTTTGGCGAAACCCTGGTGGCCCGCGTTCACGACGCCCCCTGGCCGAGCCTCTACAATGCGGTCGGCGCGGAAGTGATCTCGATTGGCGCCTCCGGCACCCGCTGAACGTTTGGAAACCCATATCGCCTGAGGACGAGCGCCAGATCCGGCACGTCTTCAGGCGAAGAGGTCAGCCAGGCATGTCCGCCAATGCCCCGTGCTTCGGTCTTCGGTGGCAGCACACGAATCGTCTGCCGCGCAATCGCCGCCCCTGAATCCACATAGCTGACCGGACGCGGCGCACTGGCCACCAGCTGCGCCCGCACCAGCGGGAAATGCGTACAGGCCAGCACCACGGTATCGATCCGGTCCCCGCCCGGCGCCTCGAACAAGGGGGCCTGCGCGGCCTCAAACGCCTCAATCGGGAGGTCTTCGCCGCGCGCATGCGCCTCTGC
>DHZF01000087.1:1771-2237 GCA_002414505.1 Hyphomonas sp. UBA5111
ACCAGCTCGATGCTGCCATGCATCACGACCTCCACGTCGCGCGCGAAATTTGAAATGAGTTCTGCGGTATAGGCCCGCCGGACCGTGCCGGGCGTTGCCAGCAAGCCGACTGTCCCCGTCTGGGTCAGCTGGCCGGCCGGCTTGATTGCGGGCACCGTGCCGACGACGGGAATGTCCAGAACCGCGCGCACCTCCTGTAGGGCCAGCGTCGACGCCGTGTTACAGGCAATCACGAACACATCCGGCCTGACCCGGTCGCACAGCGCCTTGGCCACGGCGGGCAGCCGCGCCGTCAGGGCCTCATCGGACTTGTCGCCATAGGGAAAAAAGGCGGAATCCGCCGAATAATGGATGCCCAACGCCGGGCCCAGCGCGCGGATTTCCTCGGCAACCGTCAGCCCCCCCATGCCGGAATCAAACACCAGCACCCTGCCCCGGGCGGGTGAGGGCACGAAATTTGGTGGGA
>DHZF01000087.1:2386-5580 GCA_002414505.1 Hyphomonas sp. UBA5111
CACGGGATTTGTTGTGCAGCGCAACAAGACGCACTATGTCTGTTCTATGAATGTGAGGAAAAAAAGCGATGCTTGATCTCTGGCTAACTCCCTGGCGCGCGAGCCTGTCCCTGACAGCCGCTACGCTGGAAACCCTGATTGCCGCTCAAAAAAGCATGTCAATGATGGCCCCCATGGGCGTCGCTGCCCCCATGACCGAGGACAAGCTCCGCGACGCTTTCCAGATTGCAGCAGACGTCAATCTTCGCCGCTGGGAAGACACCGCCGGCGCCCTGCAGAACCTGCCGAACTGGTTGCATGACATGCATGCCATGCCGGGCAATCTGGTAACCGACTGGTTCGACTCGGCCCGACGCAACGGCCGCTAGTCAGACAGGCCGTCCTCACGCGCGGCCGGCAGCCATACGCCAAAGGCCGTGCCTTCGCCGATCCGCGTCTCGACCGAAAATCCACCGCGATGGTGGGCCATGATGTGTTTCACAATGGCCAGCCCGAGCCCCGTGCCAGTGATCTTGCCACCCCGGCTCTGATCGGCGCGGTAGAAACGCTCGCCAAGGCGCGGCAGGTGCTCACGCTCAATGCCCGGCCCCTGATCCTCGACCCGCATCCATATGGCGCGCTCCTGCGTGCCCGGCCGGCTGGCGGCGGGCAACAGGGTCATGCGCTCGCTGCTGGCCCAGGTCTGCCCGGCTTTCAGGCGGGCGTCTGCCATACCGGACGCCATGCCGAAACTGAGGGTGATCTGCCCGCCCTCTTTTGAATATTTCAGGGCATTTGAGACGAGGTTTTCCACCACCTGGATCATCTCGTCCCGGTGCGCGATGACCGGCATCGGCCCTTCATCGGATTGCACCACCAGCCGCACCCCCTTCTCCGCCGCAATGGCGCTGAAGGCATGTGTGGCGTCCGAGACGATATCCCGGAATTCCTCGCGTTCGCGCGGCGAGACATGTTCGGAAGATTCAATCCGTGACAGGGATAGCAAGTCCGCGATCAGCCGGGACATGCGTTCGGTCTCGCCCGCCATGATGGCGAGAAAGCGGTCCCAGGAGTCCTTGTCGTCCTTGGCAGGCCCCCGCATCGTCTCGATAAATCCGGACAGCGCCGTCAACGGCGTGCGCAATTCGTGGCTCGCATTGGCCAGGAAGTCCGACCGTGCCCGCGCGGCGCGGCGCACCGGAGTCAGGTCTTCCAGCACAACCAGCGTGCGCCTTGCCCGGCCGGGACGGGAGACATGCGCCCGCCAGGTCTCGTCTGGGCCGCTTTCGACCTCCACGACCATCGGTTCGACGGTCCCGGTCTTGATGGCGTTTTCGATGGCCGACAACAGGCCCGGTGACCGGATAACGGTGCTGGCGCGCGGGTTCACGCGGCCATCGAGCCTCAGGATGAACTCGGCTTCCTCATTCATCGTGACGATCCGCTGTTCGTCGTCGATCTCGAACGCCGGAAGCGGCAAGGCATCCAGAAGAATGGCAGATTCCTGGATGTTTGGCTGAACCTGCGTCGGCTCAACGGCAAGGCGCGGGCTGAGCGGCAGGATCGTCGCTGTCCCGACAAAGATCGCGGTTGCAACGGACATGGCCACCAGCAAGGCGGTAATCGCTTCGATCAGTCCGATCGCGCCGGTAATCCACATCAGCAACAGGATGAACCCGAAGCAGCAGACAAGCGTGATGAAGTCTCTCGCGCGCCGGGACAGGGCACTGCGAGTGGACTGTTTTGCGTCGGCTGACATGCCTTCGCTCATTCACGCTCCCATTAACAAACTGCCCGAAGACATCAGGTTCTGAAGCCGCTAATACGCAACCAGACTTATGCCAAGCCCCTCAGAGCGTATCGCTTGCAAACGCGGTTTTTGTGCAACTTTAAGAAATTATTGAAAAACGATAATTTATCATTGACAGTCGAATAGAGCGGGCGTATCCGACGTCTGGAAAAGGGAGCGTTGCCGACGGCATGACACGATCAATTTTACTATTAGCCCCGGCAATTCTTGCAGCGTGCGCATCCTCGCAGGCAAATCTGCCCGGAGTGAGCGGTAACCGCGAGGAGATTTTTGCTGTTGCGCCAGAGGCTCCGACCGATTGGGCCTCCGTCGGCGTTGCCGGACAGGCCCCCACGGGGGACTGGCTGAGCCAGTTCGATGACCCGATCATGGAAAATCTCGTGCGCGAAGCCCTGGCCAACAGCCCGACCCTGGAATCCCGCGCCGCCCTCGTGCGCGCCGCACAAGCCTCGATTCGTACGGCGCGTTCACAACGCCTGCCGAGCCTCGATGCCTCGGTCAGCACAGGTGTCACCTCCAATGCATTCGAAGTCGGCAGTGATCTGGACCGCACCACAGACGGTATTTACGGCCTTGGCCTCGATGCCAGTTGGGAAGCCGATCTCTGGAACCGGCTCGGACGCGGCGTGGCCGCTGCAGAAGCTGATCTGGCCGCAAGTGAAGCTGATCTCGCTGCCGCGGAACTCTCCGTCGCCGCTCAGACCGCGATCGCTTGGATCAATCTCAACGCCGCCCTGGCCCAGGAACGCGTGGCAATCCTGACCTATGAAGCGCGGGACCGGGTCCGGATGCTGACCGAACGCCGCTTCCAGCGCGGCCTTGCCCAAGCGCTGGACGTCCGCACCGCCCGCAGCGCCCTTGCCGGCGCCGAAGCCGAAATTGCGCGGCGTCGCCAGTTGTCCGGGGAAGCTGCCCGCCGGCTCGAAATCCTGCTGGGCCGGTATCCGGCCACCGAAATCGAGGCCACGGCCGACCTGCCGATCCTCGAAACCCTTGTCGCAGAAGGCAATCCGATGCTTCTGCTGTCGCGCCGGCCGGATGTTGCCAGCGCCGAAGCCAGCATCGTGGCCGCTGGCCTGCGGGCTGAGCAGGCCCGTCTCGCCATGCTGCCGGCCCTGCGCCTCACTGGCTCAATCTCGACCAGCGAGTCCGAATTTGCCGACATGGTCGACCCGGAGCGCATCGCCGCCCGCCTCGTGGCCAGTCTCGTCCAGCCCCTGTTCACGGGCGGACGCCTTGATGCCCAGCGCGATGCGGCTGTGGCCCAGGCCGAAGCAGCGATTGCCAGCTATGCCGGCACGGCCCTGACCGCCTGGGGCGAAGTGGAAGACGCCATCGCGGCGGATACCTATCTTGCTCAACAGGAAGATGCGCAAATGCGTGCCTTGGAAGAGGCCCGCCTTGC
>DHZF01000087.1:5739-5925 GCA_002414505.1 Hyphomonas sp. UBA5111
GATGCCCAGACCCGGCGTCTCACATCCGAGAGCCAACTGGTTTCCGCGCGTGCCACGCGCGCCTCAAACCGGATTTCATATCATCTCGCCCTTGGAGGCGGCCTGCCCGTTCAGACTGCCTCGACCACACCACAAGACCCGCAAGAATACGCCGCAGAATAGTGGCAGGAGAATAAGTCATGGGAC
>DHZF01000141.1:0-308 GCA_002414505.1 Hyphomonas sp. UBA5111
TTCATCGTGCGCTGGCTGATTGCCGCGGCGATTGACCGGACGGGCCTGGCCAAGAAGGCCAATGCCTCGACCACCACCAGCGACAGCAAGTCGCTTGGTACGAGCCTCGCGGAGGCCGCCTTCTGGGTCACCATCCTGATCGGTCTGATGCAGGCGTTGGCCATTGCCGGCGCAACGCAGATCTCCAGCGCGCTGCACGGCGTGATCGATCCGATCCTGGCCTATCTGCCAAATGTTATCGGGGCGGCGCTGATCTTCGGTATCTTCATCATCATCGCAAATGTAGTGCGTGAGACGCTGAAAGCCGT
>DHZF01000141.1:524-23102 GCA_002414505.1 Hyphomonas sp. UBA5111
CTGGCCGCTGGCGTGATCCTCGCAATCTTCGTGCTGATCGGCCGGTTCGTGGCAAATCTGATCCTGAAGACCCTGCCCGGTACGGGCGTGGATTCGGCGGTTGCCGAACTCGGCTTGCTGAAAGGCGCTGACATGGGCCTGACTGCCAGCAAGGTGATTGCCCGCGTTTCCATGTTCCTGATCGTCCTGCTCGGCCTTGTTGCCGCGCTGAACGTGCTGGGCATCGACTCGCTGACCTATGCGATGAATGTCGTGCTCGACATGGGCGTCCAGATCATCTTTGGCGCGCTGATCATCTTTGCCGGTGTCTTTGTCGCCCGGCTGGTGAGCTCGGCCATGGATTCGACCGGGGCAGGGGCGACCGATGTCACCGCCCGCGTGATGAAATGGATCATCATCATCCTGTCGGTGATCCTCGGCATCTCCCGCATGGGGCTCGACCCGACGGGCGGCGTCTTCATCCTGGAAGTGGCCAAGTGGATGGTCATTGGCGGCGCTGCTGCCTTCGCCATAGCCTTTGGCTGGGGTGGCCGCGACTGGGCGGCACGGATTCTCGAATCCTGGCGCAGCACACGCTAATCATAGCCAGACATGTAGAGAGGGGCCGCCTTGCAAGGGCGGCCCTTTTTCATGTGCGCAGCCCCCGGGGGCGCTTCGTCGCAGCTGCTTTGTTGCGAGGCAAAGCCGGGTCATATATGCGCAAGCATCTCGGCAACAGGGCATTTTCCGCATGACCACCTACACTTCCGACCAGCGCCGCCACTCATCCGCGACGGCTGAAACCATGGCCGATGTGCGCTATGAGATCGACCGGATCGACCGGTTGCTTGTCGAAATCCTAGCCGAGCGCCAATCCTTCATGGATGCGGCGGCCCGCATCAAGCCCGACCGGTCGAAAGTGCACGATGCCGCGCGGATCGAGGACGTGGTGACGAAGGTGAAGGCGGCGTGCGAGGGCGCGGGCCTGTCACCGGCCATCGCGGAACCTGTCTGGCGGACCCTGATCGACCGCTGCATTGCCTATGAATTCGGAAGCTATGACGCCCGGCGCGGCGGCGGTGACGTGAATTCGTAAAGCACCAGGGCGACCTCTTCGAGCGTGTCGCCCAATGCATCCTTGATATCACTGATCAAAACGGCCGCTGCGGTGACGCTGGGCGGTGTTTCCGACCGGCCGGCTTTTTCCGCTTTTTCGCATTTTGACGCCAGCAGGATCGCTCCAATTCCGAGGCTCGCCCCCTTGAGCGTATGCGCGGCGTCGGCCCATTGGCTCGCTTCAGCGTGCGGATCCAGCATGCGGGACCAGATTTCGGCCTGATGGCGGAAGATTTCTATCACTTCCACGGCGAGACCGGTGTCATCGCCCGTCATGGCCTTGAGGTGTTCGCGATCGAGCAGGGCGAAAGTCTGGGTCATGTCAGAACGCTCCGATAGACGACTAGCGTGCCACGAGGCTGCTGCGCAAACGTTAACAGGCTGGGGGGTGCCCCGAATTCGTCCTTCAGATGAATTTATCGATTGTCGAAAAGCCTAACTTGAATTATTATTCATGTGTGTCCAGATTCACGGGGCACGCACTTTTTTTGGCTCTGGGGATTCACGATGTTGGGTTTCATCGTTCTGGTTCGTAATCTGGTTTTGGCAGCTACTTTGGCGTGGCTGGGGCTCGAATTCGCGCCGGAGCAGGATGAAACGCCAGAGGCTTCCCGCCAGGATACCGTGGTGACGGCGCTCTTCGGCCGCTGAGGTCGCTAACGGGCGATACCTAGAAATGCACACATTCTGGTCTCGCGCCGGGCGAAATGTCGCGGTATACTCCCGCTATGAACGAAATGCCCGCCGCTCGCCCGTCTGGCCGCGACCTGCTTGTCAGGCAAGAGGCGTCTGAAAACTTCGAGCTTGCCCGTAGTGGGGGAAGCTGGATGGTTGTGACCGGTTTTGTCGTGGCGTTTTCCTGGATATTGGGCGCCGCCGCGATGGCAATCGGCATTTGGGGCGTGGACGGGCTGAAGGAATTGCAGCCCCTGGTCCTGGTCGGCGGGGCCATGGCGCTGGTCGTACCAGCCCTGTTGATGATCATGGCCGGCTATATGGGCCGCACGAACCGCCGCTCCGCCGCCTCGAACGCCCTCGTCATGGAAGCCGCTGTCCGCCTCATGGCCCCGGCGCGCGAAGCTGGCACTGAGGGCATCACTTTTGCTGAACAGATGAAACAGGCCGCCGCCGAAGTTGATCGCGCGATGGCACATGCCCTGTCGGCGATGAAAGCCATGGCCGGCGAGATCGGCGATGAGCGCCTGCGGCTGGAATCAGTCGCTTATGCCAGCGCGGACAATGCCCGCGACCTGACCGAACGGCTTGGCCAGGAGCGTCATGCCCTTGAAGGGCTGGCCCGCGACCTGCGCACGCACATGCAATCGCTGAACGAAGCCATCCCGCGTCAGGCGCAGATGATGGTGAAAGCGGCGCGCGATGCGAGCGAGGAAGTCTCCCGCGCCGACGAAGCGCTGGAAAATCGTCTGCAGTCCATGCAGCTGGCGGGTCGGACCCTGTCTGAGAAGCTGGTGGAGCTGGACGCGCTGGCGCGCGATGCCGCCACGCGCACCGAAACCCTGACCTTTGCCGTCACACGGGTCGAAGAAAAGCTCGACCAGTCCCGCCGGACCGTCGACGCCGCTGTCAGGGCAGGGGAGATTGCTGCCGCTGCCGCGATGACAACTGGCGACGCGCTGACCGAGGCCGTCTCTTCCGCGCTGGACGGGGCGCGCCGCGCCAATCACGAGATCAACACATCGACCCGCGAAGCGGCCGAGAATGCCGCGCGCGCGCTCGCACGTCTCCGCGAAGCCGGCGACGAGGCCGCTGCCGCGATCCGGTCCGCCGAATATGCTGCCAAGGCCGACACGGTGCGGCTGGAGCACAAGGTGCGTCAGGCAAGCTCGCTGGCCGAGGCTGACGACGCCCCGGCCCAGCCGGCTCCGCCAGAGCCTTCCCCTCAGCCTCACCCAACCATCATCCCGGCTGCAGCGGAGCCCGTGCCGGATCGCACGGAAGTCGTGCATGCCGAGCCTGAGATGGACGAGGATGAACCCTTCGAGCCGACCCCGGTGCGCAATGGCAACGGGCATAGCAATGGTTACCACCTGAGTGATCGCAACGGTCACACGCCGGAACCGCCTGCCGCGCCCAAGCCGAAGGCCCAGCCGCGCGCCAGCATGGAAGATGAATTGTTCGATGCGGCCGCCGACGCACTGGCCAGTGCCGCGCTGACCGACGAACCAGATGCACCGACAGAGGATGACACCTGGGATCTGAGCCGTGCGCTGGAACAGAAGGTGCCGGAGCCTGAACCGCAACAACTGCGCCGCCGTCACGATGATACGCCGGTCGAAGACCCTCTGCCGGACGACACGCCGCGCCGTCGTGCGACAGATTTTGCCCCGGACACATCCGATATCCTTGAGCCGGACCCGCTGCCGGAAACGCCGGATGAGCCGATGCCGCTCGTGCCTGTCCGGCCATCTTCCCCGCCTTCCTCGGGCGCGGAAATGGGCTGGCGCGACATCATTTCGGACATGAGCCGCGAAGACAAACCCTTGCGCGACCGCGAGGATGTGGCCGAGGAATTGATCGAGCGATTGCAGACATCCGGCATTGTCCTGCCGGAAGCGATCCGCCCGAAAGCGAAGCGCAAGATTGCCGAAGCGGCCCGTCGCGGCGACAAGGAACGCAAATCCGCGATCCTGTCCCAGGCCGGGCGGCAGGTGGACCGGGTGACCCAGCGCCTGCGCAATGACCGGGATTTGATGGACCTTGCGCGGGACTTCCTCGACATGGAGTCCGAGGATGCGCTGCACGCGCTGGAGCAGACCCAGAAGACCGGCCGCAATGCCAGCGCCCGGCTCGCGGCCTACCTCCTGCTCGACGCGGCGCTCTGATCAGCCGCCCAGCAGGACGATCCCGATTACGCCCGAGGCGACCAGCAGGATGCCCGCAAGCTCGCGGGGGGTGATGCGTTCCCTGAAGATCAGATGAGAGGCGACCAGCGTGAACAGGATTTCGACCTGTCCGACTGCCTTCACGCTCGCGGCGTCCTTCAGGGTGAATGCCATGACCCATGCCATGGATCCGAGAAAGCCGATGACGCCAACCCAGCCCGCATGATGCCAGGCGCGGAAGAGTTTGCCGACCTGTCCCCGTTCGCGCACGCCCAGCAAGGCCAGCAGCATGGCCGACTGGATCAGCGTGACGAAGGCGAGCGTGGTGGTCGTGCTCAGCAACAGGCTCGCCTCCCCGAGCGACAGGGAAGCCCCCCGGAGCGACACGGACGACACCGCGAAACATGCGCCGGACAACAGGCCGATCCAGAGCGATCCGTCCGGCGTCCATCTGCCCCCGGCGCCCTTGGGCAGGGATATCAGGATGATGCCAAAGATGCTGGTGAGGATGGCCAACAGGGCCGGCAGGGTGAGGGCGTCGCCCAAGAGCACAATACCGACCAGGGCCGCCTGAATGGGTTCGGTCTTGGTAAAGGCGGTCGCCGCCGCGAAATTGGCCCGCGAGAACAGATGGATCAGCAGGCCCGTGGCCGCGACCTGGCTTGTCCCGCCCACAATGGCGTAGGCAAAGAAAGCGCCCGGCGGCGCAGGCAGCGGCTCGCCCCGCCCGAAGGTCAGGGCCGCCAGCAGGCCGAGGGCCAAGGGCGCCGCATAGACGAACCGCGAGGCGGTCGCGCCCCATGTGCTGAGCGACGTTTTCAGCTGTTTCTGAAGTGCAGAGCGGACATTCTGGCAGAGTGCAGCCGCCAGCGTCATGGGAATCCAGAGATCCATGCAGCAATACTCTTTGAGAGGAGATAGGGCGTGTCTAGGCGGCCTGTGACCGCTTCGCCTTGCGCGCTTCCAGCTTGTTCACGGCGTGGAGATACGCCTTGGCGCTCGCCACCAGCGTGTCCGGATCGGATGACCGGCCGGTCGACATGATGCCCTCGCAATTGAGACGGACGGACACGGTCGCCTGCGCATCGGTGCCACCGGTGACCGCATGGACCTGATACAGTTCCAGCTTGCCTTCATGCGGCACGATCTCGCGAATGGCATTGAAGACGGCATCGACCGGGCCATTGCCGCGCGCGATGGCGTATTTGTCTTCACCATCCACGACGAGGTCGATTTCTGCGGTCTGGGGCGCATCTGTTCCGGCAACGACCCGCAACCGCTTGAACGCGATCCGCTCGCCTTCTGCGGCCAGCTGGTCATCGACAAGGGCGATGATGTCGTCATCGAAGACATGTTTCTTGCGGTCGGCGAGGGCCTTGAAGCGCTTGAACGCATCATTCAGCGGATCGCCTTCCATCGTGTAGCCGAGCGCTTCCAGCTTGTCGCGGAAGGCGTGACGGCCGGAATGCTTGCCCATGACCAGCGATGTCTTGGCAACGCCGACATCTTCGGGCCGCATGATTTCATATGTCTCGGCATTCTTCAGCATGCCGTCCTGGTGGATGCCGCTTTCATGCGCGAAGGCATTCTTGCCGACGATGGCCTTGTTGTACTGGACCGGGAAGCCGGTGATGCGGCTGACCATGGCCGACGCACGGGAGAGGTAGGCCGGCTTGATGCTGGTCTCGAAGGGCAGCGTGTCGCTGCGCACCTTCATCGCCATGACGATCTCTTCCAGCGCGGCATTGCCGGCGCGTTCGCCAAGGCCGTTGATGGCGCATTCAACCTGGCGCGCCCCATTGGCGACCGCATTGATGGAGTTCGCGACAGCGAGGCCAAGGTCATTGTGGCAGTGCGCCGACCAGATGACCTTGTCGGAATTCGGAATGGTTTCGATCACACGGCGGAACAGGGCGCCATACTCGTCGGGATGCGAGTAGCCGACCGTATCGGGCAAATTGATCGTGGTCGCGCCGCTGGCAATGGCCAGGTCAATACATTTGCACAGGAAGTCGAAATCGGTGCGCGTGGCGTCTTCGGCGCTCCATTCGACATCGTCGGTATAGTTGCGCGCCTGGGCGACCGAGCGGCCGACCGCTTCAAGCACGGCGTTCGGGCCCATTTTCAGCTTGTGCTTCATATGGACCGGGCTGGTCGAGATGAAGGTGTGGATACGCGGGCGGACCGCTTTCTTCACCGCTTCAGCGCAGCGGTCGATATCATTTGGTGTCGAGCGGGCGAGGCCGCAGATGATGGCGGATTTCGACTGCTCGGCGATGGCGCTGACGGCGGCGAAATCGCCTTCGGACGCGGCCGGGAAACCCGCTTCGATGACATCAACGCCCATGGTCTCCATCAGCTCGGCGAGTTCGAGCTTTTCATTATGGGTCATGGAGGCGCCGGGCGATTGTTCGCCGTCGCGCAAGGTCGTGTCGAATATACGGATATGAGGATTGGATGAGGTGGACATTTTGGAGCTACCGGGTCTGGGGATGGGAAAAAAGGCTGATGATGACCCCTGACCGCGCGGCTGCCCTGGCTGACCCTAGGCAGACATCACCGGCCAGGGGCCGGTAAGCAGTAGTTGAAGAGGCAATTTATTCCACATGGGGTGTTACATCGGCCTAAGGTGCGGTGCTGTCAACCTTGTTTTGAGGGATCAGGGCAACAGATTGCCCGGCTTTCCGCATTCTGGCCCGCGCATAGGCGGCCAGGGCCGCATAGACGCCGATGGCGGCGGCGGCCGCAGCGATCGCGACCCCCGGATTACCCTTGAGGGCAGCAAACAGGCTTTGTCCTGCAAACGCGATCAGGGCGATCTTGGGAATGATGCCGACGCCCATACCAGCCCAATAATGCAGGAATTTCGCATGGCTGACGCCGAACGCCATGTTGACGAGCAGGGCAGGGCCGGCGGGCACGTTCCGGACAATCGCGCTGGTCATCATGGCATTCCTGCCCACAAAGCCCGACAATTTGTTGGCCGTTTCGCCGGCATAGCGCCGGAAGGTCTTCTCCCCGGCCAGACGCCCGGCATAGAAGGTGGCGGCGCCGGCCACCATGTTGGCAATCCAGCCCAGGATTGCGCCCAGCCACGGGCCAAACATGGCGATCGCGATGGCCAGCAGCGCGAATTGCGGAATGCCCACAAAGGCGCCGACCACGAATAGCAGGATCAGGGCTGGCAAGGCCCAGGGACTGGAGGCGATGTCCTGCATGAAGGCCTGCAAGGCGGTGACGTCCATCAGATTGGTCGTCTTTCCGATAATGAACAGGAAGACGATCACGGCCAGCGCCACGCCGCCAATGATGGCGCCGGTGCGCGCATTGGCATCCAGGATTCTTTTGGGGGCGGGACGAGTATCCATGAAGGGCGCTTTCAAGGTCAGGGCGATTTACGTCAATCCGCCCCGTGCGGCAAAGTTAATTTCAGCAGCAGTTGATCGATCCGTACTGCCCAGATACGTAGTCTGCCGATCGATTGTAACCCTCAAGGATCCCCCGAATGACAGACCTTTCCCCTCGCCATGACTGGACCCGGGACGAAATTGCCACGCTGTACGCCTTGCCGCTCGACACTCTGATGGCGCAGGCACTCACGGTGAAACAGGCAAACTGGCCGGATGGGAAAGTTCAGAAATCGCAATTGCTGTCGATCAAGACGGGCGGTTGCGCCGAGGATTGCGGCTATTGCAGCCAGTCTGCACATTTCGACACCGGTCTTGATGCCTCGAAACTGATGCCGCTGGACGAAGTGGTCACCGCGGCCCGGCGGGCCAAGGAGAATGGTGCGGACCGGTTCTGCATGGGCGCGGCCTGGCGCAGCCTGAAGGATCGCGACGTGCCGAAAGTGGCCGCCATGATCGAGGCCGTGAAGGCTGAAGGTCTGGAAACCTGCGTGACGCTGGGCATGCTTGATGAGGGGCAGGCCGAAGCGCTCAAATCGGCCGGGCTCGATTACTACAATCACAACCTCGACACTTCGCCGGAATATTACGGCAAGGTCGTTTCGACCCGCACCTATGATGACCGGCTGCAAACCCTCGGCCGGGCGCGGACCGCAGGGCTGAAGCTCTGCTGTGGCGGCATTCTGGGCATGGGCGAGAGCCGGGACGACCGGATCGGCCTGATCCATGAATTGGCCAAGCTGACGCCTCACCCGGAAAGCGTGCCGGTCAACATGCTGGTGCCGATTGAAGGTACGCCGCTGGGACAGAGTACGGCCATCTCCGTCATTGAAATGGCGCGTGCCATCGCGGTCTGCCGCATCGTGTTCCCGCAAAGCTGGGTGCGCCTGTCGGCGGGCCGCGAAGGCATGACGGAAGAGGGGCAGGCGCTTTGCCTGCTGGCTGGTGCGAATTCGATCTTTGTCGGCGACCGCCTGCTCACCACCGACAATCCGGAAATCGACGAGGATGATGCGCTGATGGGCCAAATGGGCCTGGAAGCCGCCAGTCGGGAAGAGATGGAAGCCCCGGCACGGCGAACGACGCTGATCGGCAGCTGATTCCTAGCGGGTCTGGCCGCCATCCACGGGGAGTATGGCACCGGTCACGAAGCTGGCCTTGTCGCTGAGCAGGTAGGCCGCGGCCGCACCGATCTCTTCGGGCTTGCCATAGCGTTGCATCGGCACTTCCCGCTTGATCCAGCGCGCCCATGCCTCTGCGCGGGGGCCGTCCATGCGTTCCTGCCAGTCGCCGCCCGGAAAGATGATATTGCCGGGCGCAATGGCATTGACCCGGATACCGGAGGCGCCGGCGATGTTGGCGAGTTCCTTGGTGAGATGGTTCATCGCCGCTTTCGACGTGCCGTAAGTGAGCGGCGTGCCCAGCGCACCGAGACCGGCAATGGACGAGATCATCAGGATGGCCCCTTCACCGCGCGGGTCCATGCGGCGCAGGGCCGAGCGGGCGAGGAAGAAGGCAGAGTCGAGGTTTTGCGAAATGCCGGCATCCCAGGTTGCGTCATCCACTTCATAGCCGGGAGGGCAGGGGTGGAGGCCGACATTGGCGACCGCACCCCAGAGCTCGCCGAGTTCGTTCTCGATCGTGTCGATCATTGTGTCCACCGTCCGGGAGTCGCGCAGATCCCCCGCTCGGGCCCAGACATTGTCCTCTCCGAACTGTGCCGCGAGACGGGCGCGTTGCGCTTCGAGCGCCTCCTCGCCGCGCGCCGCCAGCGCAACCTTGGCGCCTTCGGCAAGGCAGGTTTCGGCGATGCTGAGGCCGATGCCCCGGCTCGCGCCGGCAACAAAGATGGTTTTCCCTTTGAGTCCCAGATCCATGTGCGTGTCTCCCCTGATGTTGTGAAGCGCAGCGTAGACGCCTCTTCGACAAAGGAAATCCCCGCCCTCAGGGAAGGCGGGGAATAATGAGGCGCCTACTCGTCTCGCAGGGGCTTGCGGGTCATCACAAAGACCGCCCCGATGGCGATCAGGCCCAAGCCCAGGCCCAGCACCCAGGGCTTGCGGTAGGTAAAGGCAATAACAATGAGTGCGGCTATGGCCATGCCCAATAGAGCGGCGATCTTGGCCTGACGCGCCATGGCGCCGGTTTCGAGAAAGGTCTGGATGGCGGGCCCTGCGCCGGGCTGGCGATAGATCCAGTCGGCCCAGCTGGGATTGGATTTGGCAAAGGCGAGGGCGGCGACAATCCAGAATATCGTGGTCGGCCAGACCGGAATGGCCAGCCCGATCGCGCCCAGCACGAAGGCCACACTCCCGACTGCGCGCCATATCCACATGGCAAATCCATTCCCCGCCCAATGGCCGCTGGCAACCCCCAAAGCGGTGCAGGTCGCCCGAATGCGGCTGTAATTTGTAGAAATTTCTTTGATTTGACCCATTCGCGCCCTGTTCGCGCCGCCACGAAGATGTGTAAGAGTTGCAGGAAAGCTCAAAGGAGAGGGTTCATGTCGCACTTCGTATCGGGCAGGCGGGGAATTGGTCGGACTTTGGTCGTTGCCATGATGATCGCCGCGCTGGCGGCGTGCGGAGGCGACAAGGAAAGCCGGCAATCCGACACCGCCAGCGATGAAGGCACGATTGTCACCCGGTCCCCGGCGGACAATGTCGCCGCCCGGCAGCGCGAGCGCCGGCGTCAGGCTGCGCAGAACGAGGCCGAACAGGATTTCTCCTATTTCCGCTACCGGATCGATACCGCGACAGAGCAGCCGCTCGCCTGTTTCGTCTTTTCCGCTCCGCTTGATCCGGAAGCGGATTATTCGCCCTATCTTGAATTCCGCCCGGCCTTCCGCCCGGCGCTCAGCGTTGAAGGGCGGGAATTGTGTGTTGGCGGCCTGACCTTCGGGTCGGAGCGGTCGGCAACGCTGCTGTCCGGTCTTCCGGCTGCCGATGGCCGCACGCTGAAAAACGAGGAAGTGGTGCCGATCGATTTTGCCGACCGGCCGCCTTATGTCGGCTTCAAGGGCGCAGGCGTGATCCTGCCGCGAGAGGACGCTGACGGCCTGCCGATCGAAACGGTGAATGTCGATGAGGTCGAAGTGACCGTCTCGCGCATCAATGATCGCGCGCTGGCGTTCAAGTCGATCTCCGAAGGCCAGACCAATGCTCAGGGGCGGTATGCCTACACATGGGGTGAGGACAATCCCGAGGATGTTCAGGAAATCCTGTTCACGGGTCGCATGGATGTGGCCAAGGAGCAGAATGCCCCGGTCGTTTCCGTCTTCCCGTTGCAGGATGTTGTCGGCCCGCTGGAGCCCGGCGCATACTATGTGACCGTCAAGGACGCTGCCGATCTCAGCAGCGCCGAACAGCCGCCGGCCTCGTCCAGCCGGTGGATCATGATGACCGATCTGGCGATCACCGCCTATGAGGGTGGCAACGGCCTCGATGTCACGCTGCGCTCGCTGCAGGATGGCCGCCCCGTGCCGGACACGACCGTGCAATTGGTCGCCCGTAACAATGACATCCTTGCCGAAGGCCGCACCAATGAAGTCGGCCGGGTGGCGTTTGACGCGCCGATCACCAATGGTCAGGGCAATATGGAGCCCAAGCTGATCCTGGCCTACAGCGCCAAGGGCGAACTGGCCGCACTGGACCTGACACGTGCGCCGGTAGATTTGTCGGAATATGCCGTGGGCGGGCGCCGGACCGCCGGCGACATTGACGCCTTCATGTATACTGAGCGGGGCATCTACCGCCCCGGCGAGACAGTGCAGCTGACCGCGCTGCTGCGCGACCATACCGGCAAGGCCATCGAGGACCGGGCCGGCAATCTCGTGATCTATCGTCCGAACGGCTTGGTTGCCGAGCGTATCCGGTTCGATGATCCGGAAGCGTCTGCTGTGGTCGAGGGATACGACCTTGCCAAGGGCGCCTCCCGAGGCCAATGGCGCGCCACTGTAGAAGTCGACGGCGTGTCCGGCGCCTCCGGATCGGTGAGCTTCTCGGTCGAGGATTTCGTGCCGCAGCGGATTGCCGTTGATCTGGGTACGGACAAGGACACGCCGGTCCTGCTGGGCGAGACGCGCCCAGTGGAGGTTGCGTCGCGTTTCCTCTATGGCGCGCCGGGCGCAGGCCTGACGGTCAAGTCCGAAGCGCGGATCGAAGCGGCGCCGAACCCGTTCCCCGACTTCAAGGGGTTCACCTTCGGCAAGCATGATGAGAGCTTCCGCGAGCGCATCCTGGAAATGGATGACACGACGACGGACGGGGCAGGGGTGGCAACGGTCAAGCTCGCCCCCGGCAATGCTGGCAGCAATGCCGGGCGTCCGCTGCGCATCAATGCTGTTATCAGCGTGCTGGAGCCCGGCGGCCGCGCCGTTACAGAAAGCGTGCGGATTCCGTATCGCCCGGAACGGCTCTATGTCGGTCTGAAGCCCGGCTTTGAATACTCGGTCGAGGAAGGCCAGGACGCGGCCTATGAAGTGGTCGCGATGAACGAGAAGGGCCAGGCGATTGCCCAGCGGCTCACCTGGAAACTCCTCGCCATCGACTATCATTATGACTGGTACCGCGATGGCGACCAATGGCGCTGGCGCCGGTCGCGCACGGTCACCAAGGTCAATGAAGGCATCGTGACGACGCCGGAAGGCGGCAGCACCGAGATCCGGGTCTCCGGTCTCGATTGGGGCAGCCATGAACTGGTCGTGGAAGGCACGGACGCGAATGCGTCGGCCGTCTCCAGTGATGATTTCTATGTTGGCTGGGGCGGCGGTGTCTCGGAAGATGGCGCCGAGGCCCCGGACCGCGTCCGCATCATCGGGCCGGAGAAGGCCCCATCTGCCGGCCAGAGCGCCGACATCACGATTGTTCCGCCCTATCAAGGCCAGGCACAGGTCGTTGTGGCGACGGACCGCATCCTGTCGGTCCAGAATTTCTCGGTCAGTGCGCAGGGGACGAATGTGACCCTGCCGGTGACGGATGAATGGGGCGAAGGCGCCTATGTCATGGTGTCGGTCTATACCGAACGTGACCCGATCCTGCGGGCGAAACCCCGCCGCGCGGTCGGCGTGACCCATATCCCGGTGGACATGGGCGCGCGTACCTTCGGCCTGACGCTGAACGCGCCGGATATTGCCCGCCCGGTGGGCGAGCAGGTGATCGAGGTCGAGTTCGAGAATGGCCCGCGCGAGCCGGTCTTCCTGACGCTCGCCGCCGTGGATGAAGGCATTCTCAGCCTCACCAAGTTCAAGAGCCCGGACCCGGTCAGCTATTATTACGGTAAGAAGGCGCTCGGCGTTGAAATGTACGATGATTACGGACGCCTGCTCGACCCGAATATGGGTATGCCGGCCGAAGTCCGCTCTGGGGGTGACCAGCTGGGCGGCGAAGGCCTGTCCGTGGTACCGGTGAAATCGGTCGCCCTGTTCTCCGGCCTCGTGGATGTTGGCCGGTCCGGCAAGGCGAAAATCCGTCTCGAATTGCCGGAATTCAATGGCGAACTGCGCCTGATGGCGGTCGCCTGGTCACGCTCCGGACTTGGCTCAGCCGAGTCCAGCATGATCGTGCGCGAGAAGGCGCCGTCTGACCTCATCATGCCGCGCTTCCTTGCGCCTGGCGATGAGGCCCAGCTTACGGCCAGCATCGACAATGTCGAATTGGGACCTGGCGAATTCACGGCGGAAATCTCGGCCGATGGCCCGGTGGATGTCGCAGATGGCAAGCTGACGCGGTCGCTCGCGACAGGGGCCCGTGCAGACGTGCCCGTTCGCATCGACGCCGAGTCCGAAGGCATCGCAACGGTCAGTCTGGCCGTCAGCGGACCGGGCAATTTCGAGACGGACCGGACCTACCAGATCCAGACCCGCTCGCCCTATCTGCCCGTGACCAAGATCAGCCGGCAATTGATGGAGCCGGGCGACACCTACTCGGTCAGCGCAGATCTGCTGGATGGGCTCGTGCCGGGGTCTGCCACGATCAGTGTCGGCTATTCGACCCTGCCAATGGATCCGGCGACGCTTTACGCCTCGCTCGACCGCTATCCGTATGGCTGCACCGAACAGACGACCAGCCGGGCCTTGCCCTTGCTCTATTCCGAGCAGCTGATCGCCATGGGCGCGCCGGAACGCCGCGACGATCCGAAGACGCGTATCCAGACGGCGGTGAACACGCTGCTGAACCGTCAGGGCTCTGATGGCGCCTTCGGCCTGTGGCGGGAAGGGGACGGCTATGCCTCCCCTTGGCTCGGGGCCTATGTCACGGACTTTGTCTATCGGGCGAAGCAGGCCGGCTATACCGTGCCGGATGAGTCGCTGGAGCGGGCCTATGGGGCCTTGCGGGCGATCTCGACCGGCGATGCCTGGCGCGTCTATGGGTATGACACGGATGTCTATGAGAGCCGCTATTCCAACGACACGGCAGAGAAGCTGATGCAGCGCTCGTCGGCCTATGCGCTCTATGTGCTGGCCAAGGCGGGCAAGGCGGACATTTCCCGCCTGCGTTACCTGCATGACCGCGAGTTGCAATCGCTCGAGAGCCCGCTGGCGCGTGCCCATATTGGGGCCGGCCTTGCCATGCTGGGCGACCGGGCCCGGGCGGTTTCCGCCTTCAAGGCAGCCGAAGAGGCGCTCGGCTACAACAATACCGGCGACTATTACCAGACGCCGCTGCGCGACGAGACCGCCATCCTGGCGCTCGCCTCCGAAGCGGACATGCTGGACGTGGTCGAACGTCTCGCTGCCAGATTGGGCGAGGATGCGCCGGACCCCAGCGGCCTGACCACCCAGGAGAAAGCGTTCGCACTGCTCGCCGTGGACTCCCTGAACAAGGGCGCAGACGGCTTCCGGCTGAAGGTCGAAGGGCTTGGCCGCGGCAACAATAATGACCGCCAATACACCGTGACCGAAGCGCAGGCAGAAGAGGGCGTGACCTTTACGCTTGAAGGCCAGGCACCGATGTTCCGTACTGTGATGGTTAGTGGATCGCCAGAGAAGGCGCCGCCTGCTGCGACCTCCAAGATGGGCGTCGACAAGGCGTTCTTCACGCTGACCGGGGGCCGGGTGAATCTCTCCCGTATCAGCCAGGGTGACCAGCTGGTCGTGCGCCTGACTGTCTCGCCGCATGAGCGGCGCCTCAACCCCGTCATCGTGGCAGACTTGCTGCCAGCCGGGTTCGAAATCGAATCCGTGCTTCGCCCCGCTGATGGAAAGCGGGAATATGGCGGCTCCGGTGGGTTCGCCTATCTGGGCCAGATTGCCAATGTGCAGACCGCCGAGGCTCAGGATGACCGTTTCGTTGCCGCCGTGGATGTCTACGCGCAGCCCGTCACGCTCGCCTATGTCGTGCGGGCCGTGACACCGGGCGATTTCGCGATGCCGGGCGTGGTGGCCGAAGACATGTATCGTCCCGAAGTGTTCGCCCGATCCAAGCCCGGCCGGGTGACGATCAGCGCAGCGCCTGGAACGATGGGAGGCGGTCAGTAGGTCATGCTGACGCCTCGGCGTATCGTTATCGGGATAACCGCCCTCTTCGTGGCGGTTGTCCTTGCGGACTGGATATTGCCGCCGCCGATTGACCGCGCGGGAGACATCTCTGCTCTGGTGACGGACCGGGAGGGCAGGCCCCTGCGGGCTTTCCCGACGGAGGATGGACGGTGGCGGTTCCAAGGGGACCTCGACAAGATCGACCCGGAATTCATCGAGGCGCTGGTCCGGGTCGAGGACAAGCGCTTCTATACGCATCGCGGAACCGACTGGGCGGGCCTTGGCCGGGCCGTGATCGACTCCGTGAAGGCCGGGCGGGTCGTCTCCGGGGGATCGACCCTCACGATGCAAACGGCGCGCATGCTGGAGCCGCGGGACCGCAATGTCGGGTCAAAGCTGATCGAGATTGCCCGCGCCTGGCAGATCGAACGGCGCCTGTCGAAGGACGAGATCCTCGAACTCTACCTGACGCTGACGCCCTATGGCGGAAACCTCGAAGGTGTGCGCGCGGCCAGCTGGAGCTATTTCGGGCATGAGGCCGACCGCTTGTCGGATGACGAGATCGCGCTGCTGATCGCGCTGCCGCAATCGCCGGAAGTGCGCCGCCCGGACCGGCGACCCGAACAGGCCCGGAAGGCGCGCGATTGGGTGGCCACCAAGCTCGGCTGGTATGGCGTGTTCAGCGAGGCGGATGTGGAGGAGGTAGCAACCTCTCCGGTCCCGACGCGGCGGCGTGATTTTCCGATGCGCGCCTGGCATGGCACGGAGAAGGCGCTGGCGAGTGGTCCGCGCGAAGATGTGCGCTCCACGCTGGATGCAGGCCTTCAGGCCGAACTCGAAGCCATCGCCCTGCGCAAGGCAGAGGCCGAAGGGCAGGACGTGCAGGTGTCGGCCCTTGTGGTTCATGTTCCGACCCGGGGCGTGCGTGCGCTGGTCGGGTCTGCTTCGCGCGACCGGGCAGGGGGCTGGCTGGACCTGACCGCGCAGGCGCGGTCGCCGGGCTCCACCCTGAAACCTTTCATCTACGCCATGGCCTTCGATGACGGTCAGGCCGCCCCCGACACGCGCATTTCCGATTTGCCGAAACGGTTCGCCTCCTACCAGCCGGAAAATTTCGACCGGATGTTTCGCGGCGATGTGCGTGTGTCGGATGCCTTGCAGCATTCGCTCAACGTGCCCGCCGTTCTGATGCTGGACCGGGTCGGGCCGGAACGGTTTGCGGCGCAGCTGGCCTTGGCGGGCGCACGGCCCCGGATTGGCGGCGGGGCAAACCATGATGCGGGGCTCGCTCTGGCGCTGGGCGGCGCGGGCATGACCGCGCGGGAGCTGGCTGTGCTCTATGCGGCACTAGGTGATGGCGGCGTGGCCAAGCCGCTCGTCTGGCGCGCCGAGGAAGAAGCTGCGAGTTATGAGCGCATGGGTCGCCGTCTGGTCAGCGCCGAAAGCGCGTCCGATATCATCCGTATCCTGCAAAATGCCCCGATGCCGGAAGGGCGTATGCCGGGACGCTTGACCGCAGATGCGCCACAGGTCGCGTTCAAGACAGGCACCTCCTATGGCTTCCGTGACAGCTGGGCGGCGGCGGTGTCTGGCGAGCACGCCATTATCGTCTGGGTCGGCCGGGCCGATGGCGCGCCGCGCCCCGGCAAGACCGGCCGGGTGACTGCGCTACCCTTGCTGTTCGAGATTGCCGACCGCACAGCTCATCATTTGCGCGATGAAGGCGAGGCCCGCACGCGCCTGACCACACAGCGCAAAATCGAAACACGCGGCGCCCTGCATGACTTTTCACCCGCCGCGCCGCCGGAAATCATGTTCCCGCCTGCCAATGCAGAGCTTTGGGCCGGCAGCGTTGATGGCGCGTCCGCGCGGCCCTTCGTGCTCGCTGGACGCGGGGAAGGGCGCCTCGCCTGGTACATCGACGGACGTCCGAGCGAGACCGATGATGCGGGCATGCCCGTCTGGTTGCCGACCCTGCCGGGCTTCTATACGATCACTGCCGTAGACGAGAGCGGTCGGGCGAGCCGGGTCAGGGTCCGTGTGCTGACGGGGCCGTCCTGACGGGTCGGGCCTGCCCCATTACTGACGCAGTTTGGCAACACGCCGGCAACACATTTCTGTCAACACTGCCTTTACGGCCTTCACGGCGGAGGGGAGACCGCCATATGAGGGACACAGCGCGGCGTGTGTTTGCCGCGTCAGGTTTTGAGTATCGGGAACTGTCATGCGTACACCATCCGCCCCCACGTTAACCATCGCTGCTGGCCTGGCTGCCATGGCGCTTGCCTTCTTTTCGAATGCCGGTGCCCAGGACCAGCCAGCCCCTGAAACCGCCCCGAAGCGCCTGTCTTCAGCCGTGTTCGCGGGGGGCTGTTTCTGGTGTGTGGAATCCGATTTCGACAAGGTCGAGGGCGTGGTCGATACGGTGTCCGGCTATACAGGCGGGGAACTGGCCAATCCGACCTACAAGCAGGTGTCGCACGAGCATACCGGGCATTATGAGGCCGTGAAGGTGACCTATGACCCGGATCTGGTCAGCTATGACACGCTGGTCGACTATTTCTTCCGGCATGTGGACCCGACGGATCCTTATGGTCAGTTCTGCGACAAGGGCGACAGCTATCGCACCGCCATCTTCGTCGGCAATGAGGACGAACGCGCCGTAGCAGAGGCCGAGATCGCCGAGATCGAGGAGTCGGGGGTCCTGAAGGATCCCGTGGTCACGCGCGTGGTCCAGGCGAGCACGTTCTGGCCTGCCGAGGACTATCACCAGAACTATTACAAGAAAAATCCGCTGAAATACCGCTACTACCGGACCTCATGTGGCCGGGACAAGCGGGTTCAGACTCTTTGGGGCGACGCCGCCGATCATTGAGCTTCAGGGGCGGGGCAGGGCGCCGGCTTGAATTCGGTCTGCCCGTCAAAGCGCGTTTCCCACTCCGGTGTCCGGTCCTGACGCTGATATCCCGAGCCGACATAGAGCTGGAACTCCCGCACGATCGGGCAACCATTGCTGCGCGTGCCGAGCGGTATGGAGATCACGCCGACATGTTCGAAGGTCTGGAAATCGCTGCGCAGCCTGGGCCGCATGCCGGGATGGATCGAGGCGACCAGCACGCGTTCGGCAAGCGCGCCCTCCAGGGGCTCTGCCTCTGAAAAGCTCTTCGGACCGGCATAGCGGCGCCACGAGATCATCGGCGTTTCCCGGTCGCGGGCATAATAGTCGAGCCCGTGCCAGGCTTCCCGTTCATCCACCAGGACAGAGGTCGCGCCCAGTTCCTTGGCGCGCGCGAACAGCTGCTCGGCGGCGCTATCCCAGCCGCGTGTACGCTTCAGCGCGTTGTCGAAGCCGAGCGAGGTCGACATAGCGGGGGGCACCAGCGCGATGGTCATGAGGGCCAGCATCAGGACGGCATGTAGCGACAGGCTGGTCCAGAGCAGGCCGGATGGCGAATGCCGCACGAAATGCCCGAAACCTAGAATGGCCGACGCCACAATGGCGCCGATCAGCAGGCGCGTCGTGAGGGACACATCCGGTGCCAGCAGGAAGGCAAGGAAACTGATCGCGGCAATGATGTACCATAGATTCCGGTTCGGCCGCGCGCGGGCAAGCCATGCAGCGACCAGAACGCTGGCGGCCGGATAGGCGGTCGCCGCCCAGTTTGCGTTGGCGCGCGACAGCACGGCCTGGGCGAGGATGATCAACAGGACGGGCAGGATGAAGCAGAGCAGCCAGCGGTCGCGGCCCATGATTCCCTCGTCTTCACTGCGCATCACAAAGATGCCGAAGACGAGCGCCAGGAAGCTGATTGGCCCGAACACGCCGAGCTGGTCGACCAGGAAGGTGAGGGCGTTTTCCGGATTGATCAGGTTGCCGCCCAGATTGGCATTGTCGACGGTATGGCTGACCGTCTTGAAATCATTGGCCGCATTCCAGGCAAGGTGCGGCGCAAAGATAGCGGCCGCTACCGCCAGGGCTGCGAGGCCTTTCCATGTGAACAGGGCCCGCCGGCTCTGCACGTCGATCAACAGGACGAGCACAATGCCAATGGCGAAATAGAGCATGGCGTATTTCGACAGGAAGCCGAGCCCGACTGCGACGCCAAGGCCGAGCGCGCTCACCCAGGCGCCTTGTCCGCTGCGCAGGCGCCACAAGGCCCAAAGGGCGGCGCACCAGAAGGGGATGAGCACGCCATCTGTAGAGATCACGACAGAAGACAGGATGACGGCAGGCATCAGCGCATAGCCGAGGCTGGCGAACATGCCGACGCGCGCTCCGTACATGTCGCGCGCGAGGAAATAGATGAAGGCGGCCCCAGCCGTATGCAGGAAGGCGGCCGGGAGGCGGACGGCCCATTCTGCATTGCCGAATACAGGTGTGACGGCATGGATGACCCAGGCAATCATCGGTGGCTTGGAATAATAGCCCCATTCGAGTGTATCGCCCCAGCGCCAGTATTGCGCTTCGTCAGCATAGAGATTTAAAGGCGAGATACCGGTGAAGACAACTCTCATCACAAGCAGGATCAGCAGCGCTGAAAATGTGATGGCCTGCCAGCGGCCAGACGATTCGGACTCATCAACGATCATGAGGCGTGATTCCTTCTCATCTTGAGACTTATGCCGCTGCCCTGAAGCATAAAATACCCCCAAGCGCACGCAAAGTGCGCAGGTCCGCCTTCAAACCGTGTCTTTTTTGCATCGCAGCAAATCGATTGGCTGTGTTCGCAGCATTAACTGCTGAACCTTCAAGATCTTGTCACTAATCTGTCATCCGGAGTCGTTATCCGACCCGCAGTACCGGCGACCCGCAAGGGGCGGTTGCTGGCGCATCACCGACTAGGGGAATAGTCATGAAAAATTGGACCACTTTCGGGCGTGGGGCAGCAGTATCTGCCATTGCGCTGAGCATGGCCGGCGTCGCGATGGCGCAGGTTACAACTTCTGCCGTCCGCGGCGTAGTGACCGATGACAACGGCCAAGCCGTTTCCGGCGCTCTGGTTACCATCACCGATCCATTGACCGGGCTGACGCGGACTGCGACGACCAACGAGACCGGTCTGTACACCATCCGCAGCCTGCCTGTCTCCGATGACTATGTGGTCACGGTGACGTCTTCAGAATACCAAGGCCAGTTCATCGAAGATATCGGCCTGAACCTCGGCGATGCGACCCAAGTCGATTTCACGCTCACCACAGATGGTGAAGCCCGTCAGGAAACGATCGTTGTCACGGCTTCCGCCTCCGATCTCGCGCCAACCGCGACAGGTCCTTCGGCGACCTTTGGCTTGGAAATGCTGCAGAAGGCGCCAGCCATCAACCGCAACATCACCGACGTTCTGCGCCTTGACCCGCGGATCTATGTCGATGAATCCCGCGGCGATATCAACGCTGTCCAGTGTGGCGGCAAGAACTCCCGCTTCAACTCCCTGACCGTTGACGGCGTTCGCATGAACGACAATTTCGGCCTGAACTCGAACGGTTACCCTACCGAGCGCATCCCGTTCTCCTATGATGCCATCGAACAGGTTGCTGTCGAACTGGCCCCGTTTGACGTGCAGTATGGCGGCTTCTCCGCCTGTAACATCAATGCCGTCACGAAATCCGGTACCAACGAATTCCACGGGTACCTCTTCGGCGACTACACCAATGACGGTCTGCGCGCTGACAGCCTTGAAGGCGACGACATCACCACCGGTGAATACGACGAAACCCGTTACGGTTTCGGCGTCGGCGGCCCGATCATCAAGGACAAGCTGTTCTTCTTCGCTGCTTACGAGAAGCTGGAAGGTGTGAACCTGTTTGATCGCGGTGCCATCGGCTCCGGTGCTGTCAATGAAGTGAACATCACTCAGGCTGAAGTCGACGAAATCCGCAACATCGCCATGGAGCTCTATGGCTATGATCCGGGCACGATCCCGACCAGCGCTGACAATTCCGATGAGAAGATCCTCGTCAAGCTGGACTGGAACATCAGCAACGATCACCGCGCATCCTTTACCTACAACTGGAATGATGGCTTCAACATCGCCCAGTCCGACGGTGACTCCGATGAGTTGGAATTCTCCAACCACCTCTATGAGCGTGGCGCTGAGCTGACTGCCTATGCTGGTTCGCTCTACTCTGACTGGACTGACAATTTCTCCACCGAGATTCGTGTTGCCTATTCCGAGCTGGACAACCGTCAGGTTTCCGTCGGTGGCACCGACTTTGGTGAGATCACCATCGAAACTGACGATGTGGACGTTTACCTCGGCGGTGACGACTCCCGCCAGGCGAACAAGCTGTACTATGAGACCCTGAGCCTCGCGCTGAAAGGTTACTACACGACAGGCAACCACAATTTCAGCTTCGGCTATGAGCGTGAAGCCCTCGACGTATTCAACATGTTCGTCCAGCATGTCGAAACCGAGATCGACTTCGACGGCAATCCGTCCTCTGACGGTGCGTTCGACGATGCCATCGAAAACTTCCGTCTCGGCCTTGCGGACAACGTGAACTACAACAACTCCCCGACCGGTGATCCGAACAATGCGGCTGCTGACTGGGGTTACGAGATCAATACGTTGTACGCTCAGGACGAAGTCGACCTGGGTAACGGCGTCGTCGTGATCGGTGGTCTGCGTTACGACTGGTACACAACCGACGATGCTCCGGAAACCAACCCGGACTTCCTGGCTGACTATGGCTTCACCAACGGTGAGACGCTGGACGGTGAGGGTCTGCTTCAGCCACGTCTCGGCTTCGAGTGGGACTTCTCCGGCAACCTCGACCTGCGCGGTGGTGTCGGCCTCTACTCCGGTGGTAACCCGAACGTCTGGCTGTCCAACACCTACTCCGGCAACAACGTGCTGCAGTTCGGTGCTGACGGTGGTGCATACGGCCTTGAGAACGGCGTGACGTCGCTCTTCGACATCGACTACGGCCTCTGTGAGGATGGCGTTTCGACCGGCCCGGGCTACTGTGTCCCGCAATCCATGATCGATGCGGTTGCTGCTGGCGAAGGTTCGAACTTCGAGATCAACTACCTCGATCCGAATTTCGAAATTCCGTCCGAGTGGAAGTTCGCTCTCGGTGGCACGTACTACGCTGACGCGCCTGCGCTCGGTGGCGAGTATGTCCTCTCCGGCGACATCCTCTACACGGTCAGCCAGGACAGCGCAGTCTGGATCCGTGGTGACCTCGAGCAGACCGGCACGACCACTGTCGACGGCCGCGAGTACCCGACCTACAGCAGCGTTCGCGAGCCAGCCTTCGTGCTGACCAACTCGAAGAGCGATGCCAAGTCGCTGCTCGTTTCCGGTTCGGTTTCGAAGTCCTATGACTTCGGCCTCGACTGGGCCCTGGGCTACGCCTACACGGATGCAGAAGACGTTCACCCGATGACGTCCTCGGTGGCCTTCTCGAACTACGTCAACCGCGCATTCGGCGACCCGCAGGATGTCAGCGCTTCGACGTCCGACTACAACACGAAGCACCGCTTCACGGCGCTCACCAACTATGAGCGTGCCTTCTTCGGCGACAATCTGACCACGTTCTCGGCCTTCGGTCAGGCCGTGTCCGGTCGTCCGTACAGCGTTGTATTCGATGGCGACGCGAACAGCATCAGTGGCTTCAACCCATACCTCGAAGGCAACCCATACTTGGCTGCTGGCGCAGAGCGTAACGGCGAAGAAGGTTCCTGGTGGGGCAAGGTCGACATCAAGCTTGAGCAGGAATTCCCTGGCTTCCTTGATCACAAGGCTTCCGGCTTCAT
>DHZF01000004.1:0-14315 GCA_002414505.1 Hyphomonas sp. UBA5111
CTCTAACCAGCTGAGCTACACCCGCGCATTTCCTTGCCGAAACTCGGCGAAGCGCTTCTCTATTAAACCCCGCATGGCGGGTCAAGCGGGGAACTTCACGCGAATTTGTACTTTTCTGTATAAAGGTGTCATTCCCCGGCCATATTCCCACATCAGGTTAGACACCCAGTCCTGAGGTTATTCCATGAAGCGTGTTCTCCTTATCATTTCCGGCATCGCCGTCCTGCTGATTATCGCAGCGTTTTCAGTACCTTTCTTCATTCCAAAGTCGGTGTACAAGGCCCAGATCGAAAGAGCGGCCACAAACGCCCTGCAGCGCGAGGTGACCCTGGTAGGCGATGTGAACATCTCTGTGTTTCCGCGCATCTCGGCTTCCGTCCAACAGGTCACCGTGGCCAATCCCGAGGGATTCGCGACCCCCACCATGATTGAGGCCGGCGAATTGCGCGGATCGGTCAAATGGATGCCCCTGCTCTCCCGCCGCGTAGATGTGCAGGAGATCGCGTTCGTCGACGCGAATGTCTTCCTGCAGCGCAAGGCCGATGGCAGCACCAATTGGGAGCTCGCCGCCAAGGACGAGACTACGCCCACTACCGAAGACTCAGCAGGCGGCTTCGAAGCGGGGATTGAGTCAGCTGTTCTGCAGAACGCCTCTCTCACTTTCCAGGATGACAAAGCCGGCAAGACCTACCAAGTGTCCGAACTGGACCTGCAGGCGTCTCTGCGCGGCGTGGACCAGCCGCTCAGCGCCGAAGCGAGCGGCCGGTTCCAGGACCAGGCCTTTACGATGGATCTCTGGCTGGACGCCCCCAACGCGCTGACCAGCAATGCTCCGGTCAATACGCGGCTCGACCTGACATCCGACCTCGGCGACCTCCACTATAATGGCAGCCTCCAGCTGGGAGACGCACCACGCGTCGGCGGCGCCTTCGAGGCTGCACTGCCGAACGCGGCGGCTCTCGCGCAACAATTCGATCTCGACCTGCCCGCTCAGGCTGCTTTGGGCCGCGTAGAGGTTTCCGGCAAAGCTGCAGGCGCGCTGGATGCTTTGTCGCTGACCGAACTCGACATGTCGCACACCAGTGATCTGTTAAGGGCCTCCTATAAGGGAGCGGTCTCG
This sequence comes from Hyphomonas sp. UBA5111, assembly GCA_002414505.1. GTDB lineage: Bacteria > Pseudomonadota > Alphaproteobacteria > Caulobacterales > Hyphomonadaceae > Hyphomonas. The sequence goes on from DHZF01000004.1 coordinate 1,121, forward strand.
CTCGCAGGCGATGGTACAGTGAACGGCGATCTGTCCGTGGCGAGCGACCGGATGCGTGACTTGCTTCGCACCGCAGAAGTCGAATTGGCCCCCGGTGATACGCTGCAGGCCTTTGCTGTGTCCGGCACCGCCGCCGGGTCCTTCGAATCCATCATGCTCAACAATCTCGACCTGTCGCTCGACGAGTTGACCGGCACTGGCAAGGCCGGGCTGGACCTGTCGGGTACAACCCCGCGCATCACGGGTGACCTGACCCTCCCGGCTCTCGACCTGACGCCCTTCATGAGCGAACCGGACAAAAGCCAGCCATCCCAGGGCATTCAGCCCTGGAGCGACGAACCGCTCGACCTGACCGGCCTTAAATCCGTGAATGCGGATCTCAATCTGAAGGTCGGCACACTCACCGTGGGTGAGATCGTACTGACAGATGCCGTTATGACGGTGGACCTGACCAATGGCCTGCTGACGGCCGACCTCTCCCAGTTCAAGGCGTTCAATGGCGACTGGCTCGGCAAGCTTACGGTCGACGCCCGTCCTGCGACGCCCAAGGTCAATTTCGACATGCAGGGCCAGAACGTCGCCGTCTCCAATCTGCTTGGCACGCTCGCAGGCTTCGACAGCTTGACCGGCACCGGCCAGTTCAAGGTCTCGGCCCAGTCCACCGGCACATCCATCGACGAAATCATGCAAGCCATTGATGGCGAAGTCTCAACCAATTTGTCTGATGGCGTCATCAGGGGCTTGAACGTTGCCGCCCTCGTGCGCAGTGCCTCTTCGCTCAAGCAGGCGCTGGCGACGGGGTCGATCCAGAACCTCAATTTCGGGGAAGCCCTGTCGAAAAATGCCGAAACCGATTTTTCGAGTTTCAATACTGTGCTGAAAGTGAATGACGGCGTTGCCAATGTCGATGTCATGAAACTGCTCAGCCCTGTGCTGGGCATTGACGGCACCGGTCAGATCAATCTCGCCGGTCAATCCATGGATTTGCGGCTTGCCACCAGTGTCGACAAGTCGGCGCAAGGCCAGGGCAGTGTGATCCAGCTGAACGGCATTCCGGTGCCCGTGCGCATCTCCGGCGCCTGGACCAACCCCAAGGTCACGCCGGATTTGAGCGGTGTACGCGCCGCCTTTCAGGCCGAACTGGGTTCCCGCGTTCTTGAAGAACTGGGCGTCTCCGGCTCGGCCGAGTCCGGCAGCACGGAAGACGTCATTGGCGGCCTTCTTGGGATCAAGAAACCAGAGGCCGCCCCCTCTGAAACAGATGCCCCCGCCGAAACATCTGCCGAAGATGCCGCGATCAAAGCGCTTGGCGGTTTGTTGAGCAACCGGAAGAAAAAGGAATCAGAGCCCCCCCAGGACAACTGAGCTGATTTCTTATCCCTGCGCCGATTTCACAACGTGAAGTTTGACCTTTTGGACGGGTTTTTGGCCATTGGCCTCTGCTGAGGCCCAGTCCGCTGGCTTGAGGTCGACAACATGCTGCAGCTCATCGAGCGGCTTGGCGCGGCTGATGAAGAATCCCTGCAGTTCCTGACAGCCAATGTCGCGCAGGAAGTCGGCCTGGAAGCGCGTCTCGACACCTTCGGCGGTGCACCGCATGCCCAGCGAGTGCGCCAGCGCAATTGTGGCTTGCGTGATGGCACGGCTGTCGGACTGGTTTTCAATATCGCGAACAAAGCTCTTGTCGATCTTGATTTTGTCGAACGGAAAGCTGCGCAAATAGGACAGCGAGGAATAGCCCGTACCGAAATCGTCCAGCGCGATTCCCACGCCAATTTCCTTCAGCTTGTGCAATCGCTTGAGCGTGAAAGTGGTGTCCGACATCAGCACCGATTCCGTAATTTCCAGTTCGAGACGGCGCGGGTCGGTCTTGTTGGCGGCAATTGCGTTCACGATTGTCGTCATCAGGTTTGAGGAATGGATCTGCAACGGCGATATATTGACCGAGACCTTGATATGGTTCGGCAACCGGCGGGCTTCGGCGAGGGCCGCGCGAATGACCCAGTCTCCGATCCGTGTGATCAGGCCATTATCTTCCGCATGCTCGATGAACTCGCCGGGATAGACCAGGCCGCGCTCTGGATGAATCCAGCGCAACAAGGCTTCGCAGCCAACCATTTCGTGCGTATGCGCATCAACTTGAGGCTGGAAGTAGAGTTGGAATTCGTTTCGTTCCAAGGCTGAGTGCAGGTCTGCCTCGATCTGCAAATGGGCCCGCGCGCGCTCGTCCAATGCTGGCGTGAACAGGCACCAAGTCGACTTCCCCAGCTTCTTGGCCTGATAGAGCGCGAGGTCAGCATGCTTCAGCATGGTCCGTGCATCTTTCGTATGCGGATCAAACATGCGCACACCGACAGAGGCCGAGCAATTCGCCGTCGACCCCCACAAATCGTAGGGTTCACTCAGGCGTTCAGTCAATTCGTCGAAGAAAAGCTCAAGATCGTCCATAGACGGTCGTTCAACAATCATGGCGAACTCGTCGCCGCTGATGCGGGCGACCGTATCCTGGTCCGCGCTCAGCTCGTTTAGGCGGCCAGACACATGTTGCAGCAATTCATCGCCGGCTGGATGTCCAAGCGTGTCATTGACCCATTTGAAATTGTCGAGATCGAGCCAGACCAGCGCACGCTGGACGTCTTTGGTGTCTTGCTTGCGCAACGCCTTTTCCAGCCGCTCCTGCATGTTCATCCGGTTCGGCAGGCCGGTCAGCCCGTCATAATGGGCCATGAAGGCGATCCGGTCCTCAATCTCCTTGGACTGGGTGATATCAGACGCGACCCCACGGAACCCACGGAACACGCCCTTGTCAAAGATCGGCTTACCGGTGAGCGACAGCCAACGGTCCTCATCGGTATCCTTGAGCTGCATGGCAATATCCCGGAACCCTTGCCGGCGCATCAGGCTCGTATTGAGCACCTTGGTCGATTCATCGGCCTCGAAGTGGCTGACCAAGGGACTGCCGAGCGTCAAATAGCCATTGTCGTGCTCCGCCCCTTCGAAGACGAGCGGAATATCGACCAAAACGCCTTGCGGATCTGTCTGCCACAGCCAGTCAGACGTGCTTTCCTCGAAATCCCTGAGCAACAAGCCGATGAGTTGCGACTGATCCTTTACGGCGGCCTCATTCACGCTCTGCCGCACAAACTGGCGATGTGACCACCGGATCGCGAGGATAAGAACGGCGACATAGACCAGCGTCAGTATAGATGCGTAGAGGTATTTCGGATTCTGCTGAAACTGCATTTCCACGACCAATCCCAGCGCGATCGGCACAATGAACGCAAAGGCGGCCCGCGGTATCCGCGACATCAGGAAAGCGCCCGTAAACATGGTACCGGCAAGAATGACGCCCAGGATCATTTGCCCGTAACTGTCGGTGACATTCATCACCATGATCGGCACAGCCGCCCAGAGCAGGCCGGCAATTGCCGCGGCAATTGTATATTCCTTCAGAAGTCTGCGAGAGGTCGCCAAACCGCGGTGACGAAACCGCCGGGCCTTGTTCGCCAGGACAGCGGCAGCGCAGATAATTGCGATACCTGATATCCAGATAGACAAGTACATTCCGGCCGACGTGTCATGAAAAGACAACCAGACAACGGATGCGTTGATCAGATTGGCGAGGACCAGCGGAATCGTGATGGCACCCACGATCTCAAGCTGGTTCGCTCGCCAGGCCGCCTCATGCTTCCGTTCGTTTTCCCGATCCTTAGCGATCTCGGACAGCGGCTCATTGCCGCCATCCTTCAAGACTGAAAGTTTCATGCGTCCACCCCGGAATTCATCCGATTTCTCGGAATCACCACTGCGGCAATCCTTTACGCGGCCATGATGAAAATGCGTGTAGTTAGAAGTCCGAAATTTCAGGGAACCGGTAACGGTTCATAAGCCATCAATCTTTGGTTGAGAAAATATTCAAGGATTTCAGCGGGTTTTGTCTGGCCTGACAATCGCCCCATCCAAGCCCCCTCGGAATTTTTCATAAAATTTATTTTAGGGGTAAGAGACGACTGAGCCCCGTTTCGGTCAGTATGGTTTCGCCAGCACGTATTCGATATCCTGGCCCCGCGCCTTGAAGGCGAGCTTCAACCAACGGCCTGCCGCATCGTACCAGAGTGTCACATCAATATCGGAATCGAGTAGGTATCGGGTCGTCTCAACCCGTCTGCCCGCGGCGGTAATGGTCTCGCGCCCCTGCTCCGAGACCGCCACATCAAGTATTTCCCCATTACCCGTCGACAGGAGTTTTGAAACCTGTGTCTGGGAGAAATTCCAATGACTGGACGGAATAATCGAGGCGGAAACCTCACCCTCGAATTTCGTGCCGTCGACATCCAGCTTGTCGCCACTCCGAACAGCCTGGACGAATCCCTCATCCCCATCATCGTCTACCTCGCCAGAAAGCGAGACGAGCTTTCCATCTTGCCAGACTTCAGTGGCCTTGAGTTCATAGTTGAATACGGTGATGGGCCCGAAACCCGCCTTCAAATTCACATCGGTTTTGGCGATAAGTCGTCCCTCCCCATCCCGCTCGAACTTGACCGAATGGGACCCGAAAGGCTTGCCCTTACGCAACACGTTGAACTCGATCACATCACCGGGCTTCGGTGACCAGGTGGCGTCGGAGGATTTCGCCAGCGCAGGTGCTGTCAGCAGCGCAATAGAAGTCAGGGCAAGCAAGAAAAAGCGTTTCATTGAAAATATCTCCAGAACCTGCTGGGTCGATGGGCCACGAAACAGACACAGCTTTCATCGCCTACCGCCGCAGGCTTGTGACGCAGTCCCGGCTCGCCAAGAACCAGATCGCCGCGCGCATATGTGCCGTGTCCGTCTGTAAAACGCCCGGACAGGACAACGGTTGCTTCAAGGCCGCCATGGCCGTGCATCGGGGCACTCTGGCCAGGTTCAAGCTTCATGAATTTCGTGCCCGGCGCACCGGCAGGGGCATAGTGAACGCCGGACAGGCCACGCCGCCACTGTAATTGGTTACCTGAGCGGGAAAGAATTTCGTCAACAGATACATGCGTGGAAGGGGCAGGCCGCCTCCGATGCCCACCCACTGCGCGGGACGGCGCGGAAAGAGACTCTTCCAGCAAGACGCCCCCGATCATCGCCCACAAATCGGCCGTTTCGGCCCCGTTCGCACTCAACGAGACATGCAGGTCTGCCGCAATCGCAAAGGATTCCGGGTGATTGCCGGCAACATGGTCCATCATGAAGGCGATATAGGTATCGGTTCGGGTCAAGCGGGTCGTCCTGTATGGGCGGGTCGGTTTCTTCTTGGGTACGCTGGAGACGGTCAAACGGATCACCTGCGCCTGCGGTCTTTACGGCTGTTGTGAAAGCAGCCCCGCCGCACTAGCTTCGCTTCAAAGAAAAACGACCAGAATCGGACCCAACCTGATGAAGTTTCATCGCTCGGTGATCGACCTTATCGGCAACACCCCCCTGCTTCGCCTGAACCAGGCTTCAGACGCAACCGGCTGCGAAATCCTCGGAAAGTGCGAATTCCTCAATCCGGGCCAGTCCGTGAAGGACCGGCCTGCGCTCGGAATTGTGCGCGATGCGGAAGCTGCCGGCGAATTGAAGCCGGGCGGCACCATCGTCGAGGGAACGGCAGGCAATACCGGGATCGGGCTTGCTTTGGTCGGGGCAGCGCTCGGCTATCGTGTCGTCATTGTCATGCCGCGCACACAGAGCCAGGAGAAGAAAGACGCAATCCGCCTGCTCGGCGCAGAGCTGATCGAGGTCGACGCCGTCCCGTACAAGAACCCGAACAATTATCAGCACTTTTCAAAACGCCTCGCGGAAGATCTCGCCAAGTCCGAACCGAATGGCGCCATCTGGGCCAACCAGTTCGATAATGTCTCAAACCGCAAGGCGCATTATGACACGACGGGCCAGGAGATCTGGACCCAGACAGATGGCAAGCTTGACGCCTTTATCTGTGCGGTCGGGTCTGGCGGTACGCTGGGCGGCGTATCGATGGCGCTGAAGGAGAAGAACAAGGATATCCAGATCGGCATCGCCGACCCGGGGGGCGCCGCGCTATATGAGTATTACAAGACTGGCGAACTGAAGTCTGAAGGCACGTCCATCACCGAAGGCATCGGCCAAGGCCGGATCACCGCAAACCTGGAAGGGATCGAAGTCGACCGGGCCTATCGCTGCACGGATGAAGAAGCCCTCACCATCCTGTTCGACCTCGTGCAGAATGAAGGGCTCTGTCTCGGCGGCTCGGCCGGGATCAACGTTGCGGGCGCAGTGCAAATGGCAAAAGACCTCGGACCGGGACACACCATCGTCACCATGCTCTGCGACTATGGCAACCGGTACCAGTCGAAGCTCTACAATCCTGATTTCCTGCGATCAAAGGACCTGCCGGTCCCAACCTGGATGGAGGCCTGAATCATGGAATCCGGAGACCCGCTCGTCACCGCCGAATGGCTCAAAGACCATATCTCTGCGCCCGATGTCCGGGTTGTGGATGCCACCTGGTTCCCGCCCTTCCTCAATATGAAGAAGACCGGGCGCCAAGCTTGGGCTGAGAGCCACATACCGGGTTCTGTCTATTTTGACATCGACGCAATCAAGGCGGGCGGTACCGACCTGCCCCACATGCTGCCGGACCCTGTCATGTTCTCATCCCGTGTACGCAAGCTGGGCCTCGGCGATGGCAACCGGATTATCGTCTACGACCAGTTCAATTTCTTCGCCTCCGCGCGCGTCTGGTGGATGCTCCGCGTGATGGGTCAACGAGACGTGAAAGTTCTGGATGGCGGGCTCAGGGCATGGACCGAAGCCGGCGGTGAAATCGAGGATTTGCCCCCGGTCCCGGTCGAACGACATTTCACAGCGCGCGTACGGTCCGATCTTCTCAAAGATGCAGAGCAAATGCTTGCCGCTTCCAAGAGCGGTCTTCACACGATCATTGACTCCCGGTCCGCCGAGCGCTTTTCGGGCGAGGCGCCGGAGCCCAGAGAAGGTCTGCCCTCCGGCCATATTCCGGGCAGCGTCTGCCTGCCATCCGACAAACTGCGTACGCCTGCCGGCAAGATGAAATCAGCCGAGGAGCTTGCCAAATTGTTCCCGAACCCCTCCGCCGCCACAATCGCGACCTGCGGGTCGGGTGTCTCGGCCGCCGTCACGGCGCTGGCGCTGGCCCGGCTCGGGAATTGGGACGTCGCTGTCTATGACGGATCATGGACGGAATGGGCGTCCGACGAATCCCGCCCCATCGCCACGGGCCCGGCATGACGAAGGACACCGCGACACGCCTCATCCATACGCGTGGCCGCCGGATGGATCAGAAAACAGTCAATCCGCCGATCGAGCGGGCTTCGACTGTTCTGTTCGACACCGCTTCAGACCTCTATAGCGCCAATCCCGGTTATGGCCGCATGGGCCTCACCGTCCATCGTGAACTCGAAGCCGCGCTATGCGTGCTGGAGAATGCCACCCATGCCAAGCTCACCGCGAATGGGCTTCAGGCCTGCGCGCTCGCCATCGGCAGCCAGGTCAAGGCGGGCGACCACGTTCTCTTCACTGATTCCGCCTACGGACCGACCGCGCGGTATCTCGAACGCCGCCTCGACAGGATGGGGGTAGAAGCCACCCGCTTCGATCCGCGCTGCGGTGCAGCCATTTCAAACCTGATCAAACCGAACACACGCATTATCTATCTGGAATCGCCCGGCTCGCTCACCTTCGAGATCAGCGATACGCCCGCCATCGTGGAGATCGCCCAGAAGCAGGGTATCTGCACCGTTCTGGACAATACCTGGGGCGCAGGCCTGCTGCACAAGCCGCTCGACCTCGGCGTCGACATCTCCGTTCAGGCGCTGACCAAATATGCCGTTGGCCATGCCGATATATTCGGCGGCGCGGTCATGAGCCGCGACAAGCGGGTGGCGCAACAGATTATCGATTGCGGCGACGATTGGGGCATCAGCCTCGCTCCGGACGATGCTTATACGGCGCTGCGCGGCCTGCGCAGCCTGAAGACGCGCATGGACGCGCACGAGGCAGCTGGCCTCAAGCTCGCCCACTGGCTGTCAGGCCGCGCCGAAGTCTCGCAGGTGCTGCATCCGGCGCTCGAAGAGCATCCCGACCACGCACTGTGGAAACGGGACTTCTCCGGCGCCAACGGCCTGTTTTCCGTCATTCTCGAAGCCGTGGAGCCCGCAGCCCTCAAACGCTTCTTTGACGCGCTTGAACTCTTCTCCATGGGCTTTTCCTGGGGGGGCTTTGAAAGCCTGATCATCCCCTGTGACCCGCAACTGAAACGGGCAAAAGGCCATTGGATTGAACAAAAGGGCGGCCCCTTGCTACGTATTCATGTCGGTCTTGAGGGGGCGGATGACCTGATTGCCGATCTGGAAGCAGGGTTCGAGGCAATGAGGGGAAGCTGAATGCAGCTGGGGGCGCGAAAGATCGGCCTGTTTCTGGGGCCAGCGCTGGCCGCGCTGATGCTGCTTTTCGGCGCACCAGAGGGCCTGAGCAATGCGGCGTGGGGCACAGGTGCGCTCATGGTCCTGATGGCCGTCTGGTGGGCGACCGAAGCCATCCCGATCCCGGCTACCTCCCTGTTGCCTTTGTTCGTCTTGCCACTGGTCGGCGCGGGCTCGCCGTCCCAGACCGGCAGTGACTACGCCAATCACATTGTCATCCTGTTGCTCGGCGGATTTATCGTCGCGCTGGGCATTGAGCGCTGGGATTTGCACAAGCGGATTGCGCTGAACGTCATCAGCCGCGTCGGCACCTCACCGGGCGCCATCGTATTCGGCTTCATGCTGGCCACCGCTGTCCTGTCGATGTGGATTTCCAACACCGCCTCGACCCTGATGATGGTACCCATCGCCATTTCCGCCAGCGCCGTGCTCGGAAACGTTTCAAAAAATTTCACCACCGCGCTGATGCTTGGCATTTGCTACGCGGCTTCGATTGGCGGGGTCACGACGCCGATTGGCACGCCGACAAATCTGATCGCGATCAGCTGGCTGCAGACCGAAGCGGGCGCCCATATCGGCTTTGCCCAATGGATGGCTTTCGGCCTGCCGGCCATGGCGCTCCTGTTGCCGGTGGCGTGGTGGAACGTCACGCGCGGCATGCCAATCCATTCCGAAAATGCCCAAACCGTGTCAGCTCATGTCAAATCCCAGCTGATCGATATCGGCAAGATGACCCTCCAGGAAAAGCGTGTGGCCATCGTCTTCGGAATTACGGCGACCCTCTGGTTGCTCAGACTGCCCATTCAGCTCTTCCTTGAAGCCTCCGGCATAGAGCTGCTGGCGAATTATGGCGGCGCGGAAGTCGACATGATGATCGCCATTTTTGGCGGGGTGCTCATGTTTCTCGTTCCGGCGGGCGGGGACGAAGACCGCGGCCTGCTTGACTGGAAGGAAGCTGAACAAATCCCTTGGGGCGTGCTGCTCCTATTTGGCGGCGGCATCGCCATGGGCAAGGCCATATCGCGTACGGGACTCTCGGAATGGATCGGGGCAAATCTGCGGATACTCGACGTCTTGCCGCCTCTGGTCTTTATCGTGATCGTGGTCGCACTGGTCATCTTCCTGACCGAAGTGACATCCAATGTGGCCACCATGACGACGCTCGCGCCCGTGCTCGGCTCTCTGGCCATCGCGCTTGGCACAGCCCCGGAAAGCCTGCTGGGACCAGCCGCCATCGCCGCATCCTGCGCGTTCATGCTGCCGGTGGCCACCGCGCCGAATGCTATCGTCTACGGCACCGGCCACATCACCATCCAGCAGATGATCCGCAAGGGCTTCTATATCAATCTGGCAGGTATCGTGATCATTGCCGCGGTCGGCTACTGGATCGCGCCGCTGGTCCTGTAGAGGAATTCAGCGCAATCGCCGAATTCCTCTACTTTCGACAAGCCTGCGTCCCTCAATCCCAGCCCCGTCTGCAATCAGAGATACAGGGCCAAGCTGAACGCCACCTGAACTTAAGTTAATTTAGGCAGCGGGCGGTTCGCTGACCTGAACCATCAGCTTGCCAAGGTTCTTCCCTTCAAAAAGGCGCGACAGGCTGGCAGGCGCATTTTCCAGACCGTCGACAATATCGGTCTCGAACTTGATCTTCCCGGCCATCAGCCATTGGGCCATTTGCTGAATGCCCTCCGGGAAGCGAGGGAAATAGTCGATCACGATGAAGCCCTTGAGCAGCGTCCGCCGCATCAGCAAATTCGAGAAATTATACGGCCCCGGCACCGGATCTGTCGCATTATAGGTGCTGATCAGGCCGCACAGGGGCATGCGGGAAAAGTCATTCAGGCGTGCAATCACCTGGTCCATGATCTTGCCGCCGACATTTTCGAAATTGATGTCGATGCCATCCGGGCAATGTTTGTCCAGCGCCGCACCGACATCCTCGGTCTTGTAATTGATGGCCGCGTCAAAGCCGGCTGTCTCGGTCAGCCATTTGCACTTTTCGTCGCTGCCCGCGATGCCGACAACGCGGCAGCCCTGGATCTTTGCGATCTGGCCGACCATGGAGCCGACCGCGCCGGCCGCCGCAGAGACGACCACCGTCTCGCCAGCCTTGGGCTTGCCAATATCCATCAGACCGAAATAGGCCGTCATGCCAGTTGCGCCTAGCGGGCCCATATAGGCGGTCAGCGGCACACCCGGCAGGCGCGGCAGCGCGTTGAGCGAGCTACCAGGAAGGTTTGAATAAAGGGACCAGGTGCCAAGCCCAGTATTGACGATATCGCCCTCTTTCAACCCGTCAAACCGGCTTTCGGTGACAACGGCCAGCCCGCCGCCGCGCATGGCATCGCCAATGCCGACCGGGGGCAAATAGCCATCCACATCGCTCATCCAGATACGATTGGTCGGATCGAGCGAGAGGTAGATCAGGCGTGTGCGCACCTCGCCCTCTTCCAGAGGCACAAGCGGCGACTCGACCAGTTCGAGGTCTCCCTCTTTCAGGTCGCCCACAGGCCGCTGGCGCAACACCCAGCTCTTGTTCATCTCGGTCATGTGTATCCTCCCTCATTTTGACAGGGAGGCTAGGTCAAATCCCGGTTAGTGCAAGACACCGCGTCGCGTCATCCACCAGGCATAGGCCAACAGCAAGGCGCCGATCAGGATGATGATGGCTGCAAACGCTGGGTTCGACGCCCCTTCCGGAACATCCTTCAACGACATGCCGTGAATCATCGAGGCCAGCGCGGCAACCAGCGAAATCGCGAACGCCCACACGGCGAAGCGGCTGCGCAGGAGCAACAGGATGGAGCCGACAAAGGCGCCCCAGACTCCGAATGCCCAGATCACATATTGCCAGACAGGAAACGAATAGAAAAAGGCCTGTTGCTCTTCGGTAAAGTTTGACATGTACGGTGCCCATTGCGTCACCGTGGCGGTATAATCGAATACTCCGCCCGCATTCCACAAGGTAGCCAGAATGCCTACCACCCAGACATGCCAGGGCGTGCCGGCGGTTTTTGGTTCCAGTGATTCACTCATCATTCCCTCCCAGAATATGGGGCACAGTTTATGCTCCGGCGGCATGATCGGCAATTCCGCACAGGTGCGGGTGCTTTCCTCCTGTCCGGATGGGTGACGCCGCGCATGACACGGGCTACACATTCGGCCAGCAAAGGATTCCCGAACCATGGCCACTGCCCCCGTCGACAAGGACAGTCATCTCTATCTGGTGGATGCCAGCGCCTACATCTTCCGCGCCTTCCACGCCCTGCCCCCGTTGACCCGTGCGAGCGACGATCTGCCAATCGGCGCTGTGAGCGGTTTCTGCAACATGCTGTTCAAGCTGCTGGAAGATTTGAAGGGCGATGAGCGGCCCACCCATTTCGCCTGCATCTTTGACAAATCCTCGATCACCTTCCGGAACGAATTGTACGACCAGTACAAGGCCAACCGGTCCGAACCGCCGGAAGAACTGCGCCCGCAATTCCCGCTCGTGCGCCGCGCCGCTGAGGCCTTTGCGGCCCATGCCATCGAGAAGGAAGGCTTCGAGGCTGACGATCTGATTGCCACCTATTCCCGTCAGGCGGAGGCCAAGGGCGCGCGCGTCACGATTGTCTCGTCCGACAAGGATCTGATGCAGCTGGTCTCCGACACCGTCGTCATGCTTGACACGATGAAGAACAAGACGCTCGGGCGGGAGGCCGTGTTCGAGAAATTTGGCGTCGGCCCGGAGAAGGTTGTCGATATCCAGTCGCTCGCGGGGGACAGTGTCGACAATGTACCCGGTGCGCCCGGCATTGGCGTGAAGACGGCCGCCCAGCTGCTGGACACCTATGGCGACCTCGAAACCCTCCTCGCGCGCGCCGAAGAGATCAAGCAGCCCAAGCGCCGCCAGACTCTGATCGACAATGCCGATCTCATCCGCATTTCCAAGCAATTGGTGACGCTCAAGGATGACGTGCCGCTGGACGTGCCGCTGGAAGACCTTGCCGTGCAGGACCCTGATCCGGATACGTTGATCAACTTCCTTGAGGAAATGGAATTCCGCACCATCACGCGCCGCGTACGCGAAATGATGGAATTGGAAGGCGCGATTGAATCCGCCCCGCCGGCCGCAGACCCGATCGACCGGGGCAAATATATCTGCATCCGCGAGTTCGAAGAGCTGGAAGAATGGATTGCCCGCGCGACCAAGCAGGGCTTCGTGGCGGTCGATACGGAAACCGACAGTCTCGACTCAATCATCGCAAATCTTGTCGGGGTCTCGCTCGCCCTGTCCCCCAACGAGGCCTGCTACGTCCCGCTCGCCCATGTCGATCCTAACAATGCCGGTGACGGCGACATGTTTGGCGCGGATCCGCCCCGCCAGATTCGCATGACGGATGCCCTGCGCGCGCTGAAACCGATGCTCGAAGACCCGTCCGTCCTCAAGATCGGCCAGAACATCAAATACGACCTCTCGGTCTTCGCCACGCACAAGATCAATGTCGCGCCCATCGATGACACGATGCTGCTCTCCTATGTCCTGAATGCCGGCAAGCACAATCACGGCATGGACACGCTGTCGGAACGCTACCTCGAACATGCGACCATTCCGTTCAAGGAGATTGCCGGAACCGGCAAATCCCAGGTGACGTTCGATCGCATCGCTCTCGACAAGGCGACCGAGTACGCCGCCGAAGATGCCGACATTACGCTGCGCCTCTGGCAGATTTTCAAACCCCAGCTGCGCACGGAAAAGGTCA
>DHZF01000004.1:14550-19495 GCA_002414505.1 Hyphomonas sp. UBA5111
GCGTATGAACAGGCTGGCCGCGAATTCAATATCGGCAGCCCGAAACAGCTCGGCGAAATCCTGTTCGACGAGATGGACCTGGAAGGCGGCAAGAAGACCAAGACCGGCGCCTGGCAGACTGATGCGGACGTCCTCGAAAGCCTCGCCGCGGAGGGCCATCCCCTACCCCGCACCATCGTCGACTGGCGCACCCTGTCCAAGCTCCGCTCGACCTATACCGAAGCGCTGCAGGCGGCCATCAACCCGGCCACGGGCCGCGTCCATACCAGCTTTTCCATGGCGGTCGCTCAGACCGGACGCCTCTCTTCCACCGACCCGAACCTGCAAAACATCCCGGTGCGCACCGAGGAAGGCCGCAAGATCCGCGAAGCCTTCATTGCGGATGAAGGCAATGTGCTGGTCAGCGCGGACTATAGCCAGATCGAGCTGCGCATCCTGGCCCACATCGCCGATATCGATGCGCTGAAGACCGCCTTCAAGGATGGGCTCGACATCCATGCCATGACGGCAAGCGAGATGTTCGGCGTGCCCATCGAAGGTATGGACCCGATGGTCCGCCGTCAGGCCAAGGCGATCAATTTCGGTATCATCTATGGCATTTCCGGGTTTGGCCTCGCGCGCCAGCTCGGCATCCCGCAGGGCGAAGCCAGTGAATACATCAAGACCTATTTCAAACGCTTTCCCGGCATCCGGGCATATATGGACGAGACCAAGGCGTTTGCGAAAGAACATGGCTATGTGACGACCGCCTACGGACGGAAGATCAATCTTGCTGGCATCAAGTCGAAAGGCCCGCAACGGTCCTTCGCTGAGCGCCAGGCGATCAACGCCCCGATCCAGGGCTCAGCCGCCGACATCATCAAACGGGCGATGATCCGCATGCCGGAAACTCTTGCAAAGGCCGGCCTATCGGCGCGTATGCTGCTGCAGGTCCACGATGAACTTGTCTTCGAGTGTCCGGAACAGGAAGCCGACAAATTGATCGAAATCGTCCGCACAACCATGCAAGGGGCGGCCGGGCCGGCCTTGCACCTGTCTGTGCCCCTGGTCGTGGACGCGCGCGCCGCGAAGAATTGGGCCGAGGCGCACTAGCAACCTAACCAAGTTTTCACACTGGCTCTTGCCTCCCTCATGTTAACGTTCTCGAAGCGTCAACTGAGGGGAACAGGGTCATGTTACGCGGTATTTTTGTCAGCGGCATTGTCTACGCGATCTCAGGCGCCGCAATGGCGGAAACCGATTTGTCGCTCCTCCGGACACAGATTGATACGGCAATCGCCCAGGAAGACGTCGCCGCACTGAAGTCTGCTTTCGATCCGGATATCCAGATCATGCCGGAATTCCAGAAGACAATGGTGGGCCCGGACGTTGCCACCCGCTATTACAAGACCCTGTTTGACGGCATTGACGTCGCGCAGTTCGAAAAGACCCTGACGGAAACGATCCCCATCGACAATCTCCGCGCAGACATTGGCGCGTTTCGCCTTGCCTACAAACCTGCCAACTCGCCTTCGAGCGATCCGGCGGAAATTTCAGGATCGTATTTCGACATCTGGCAGGAAGACGCATCGGGAAACTATACCCTGCTCACACAGGCGTGGAATTTTGATGAAGCCTATCCCGACATTCGAAATTCCAAACTCTTCGACGCGTTACCCGGCGTACACCTGGCCTTTACGCCCTCTGCACCGGTCGGTTCAGGCGTCTCCTTCGATCTGGCGGCCGTCAATCAATTCAACGACGCAGCCATGCTAAGGCACCAGCCCGACATTCTATACCATGTCTATGCGGAGGATGCCGTGATGATGCCCCATGACAGCCCGCCCGTGGAAGGGCGAGAGGCGATCAGGGTCTTTCTCGAAGACTACACTTCCCACTGGCCCTCCTTCGATTACATCAAATCGACCGCCCACCGGATTGAGGGAACCTCGCCATTCGTGCTGTCTTATCTGTCTTACAATCTGCGCTGGGATTCGCTGGACAATTCCGGCATTTCCATCGGAAAAGGCATTCGCATCCTGAAACGCGATGACACCGGATCCCTTCGCACCTATCGGATCATCTCCATGCACGACCAGTAGCCGGACCGACGCTGCGAAAAGCGAATGACAGCTGTAACTGCTGAACATTCTGGCACTAACTTACGTTAATGTGTAGGTAAATTTTCCCACCTCCCTCTCCGGCTGGTTTACACAGCGCGCGGATCATTCAAACTGGAGCAATTGCTGGCATCAGCGAAGGCTCTTGCGGAAATGCAGGACATGCCAGGCAAGAGTCTTCCGAACGCGAGAAATGACACCTCCCTGCAGGACAAGCACAGGGACATTTACATCCTGATCGGCGCGGTCATTGCGCTGTGCTCCATCGTGCTGCTCGGATGGACCTTCCAGTTTGAATACCTGATTTCTCCCAACTCCAATCTGGCGGCAATGGTCCCCAGTACGGCTGCGCTCATGGTCGGGTCGGCCGTTGCACTTGTCCTGACCCTGAGCGTTATAGGCCCCCAAACGAAATGGCTGGTCTGGACACTCGCATGTCTTGTCGTCGGCCTCGCCTGCCTCGATCAGTTTCTCCATCTGCGCGTCAATGGCATGGGCCTCGACGGAAATATCTTTGAGGGGTTTCGGGAATCCTCAAAGCAGATGATGTCCACGATGACGGCCTTTTGTTTCGTGGGTCTGGGGACAAGCATTATTCTTCAACCCAGCCAGCGCCGGTGGGGCCAATGCGCGCTGCTGATACTCGCGAGCATTGGCTTCATCATATCCACTGTGGGCCTGCTTGGGCATCTGTTTGATGCCAGTGCCTTTTACAGTGTCTCGCTCTTCCGGGCGATGTCACTCCAAACATCCGTGGCCTTCTTTCTGATGTTTCTCTCGATACTGCTCAGCCGGCGCGACATTGGATGGATGAAGGTCTTCGTGGGGCAAGGCCCCGGCAGCCGAAACGCGCGACGCCTCGTGATCCCCCTGATCGGAATCCCTGTGGGCCTGTGCTATACCGCGCTCGTGCTGTCGAAGGCCGGCCTGCTGAATCAGAATTTCAGCCTCAGCCTGATCGCCACGATCATGATTGCCGCGCTGTTTGTCGCGTTGCTTGTCCTAGCGGCGAACCAGAACCGCGCGCACCAGCAACAATCTGCCCTGATCGGGCAGCTCACCCAAACGGTCGCTGACAGGGACCTTTTGCTGAGTGAAGTCTATCACCGTGTGAAGAATAATTTGCAGCAGATCAACGCGCTGCTGTTCATTCAGGCGCAAAGTCAGAGCCATCAGGAATCCAAGGATGCCCTGACATCCATATCCGGCCGGATAGAGTCTCTCGGGGTCGTGCAGAACCTGTTGCTCGCCTCACCCACTCGCACCCATCTGAGCGCAAGCGACTTCTTCGGGGAACTCTGCGGACGCCTGGAGCATGGCTTGGGCGGCGGCACATCTCATACTCGTCTCGTGACAGAGGTCACAGACCGCAAGATCACGCTGGATGCGGCCATCACCCTCGGCCTTCTGATCAATGAACTGGTCTCGAACGCATTCAAACACGCCTTCGATTACGAAGCGCTCAGCCCGGCATCACCAGGCGTCATTTCTGTTTTGTTCGAAATGGATGGGTCACACAGCATCCTGACCGTCTCCGACAATGGAAAGGGCCTGAGTGATTTCGAAACGGCCAGCCTGCCAGAGGGAGGTTCAGGCTCCGCAATCATTACAGCTCTCACGGCCCAGTTGTCCGGCAACCTTGAGATCCGTTCCAAGAATGGCACCACCACCCGTATCCGTATCCCAAGCGACCGATTGGAGCCCTACTCATGACAAATCAACCTCGCGTCGTCATTGTTGAAGACGACGCCCTCATCGCGCTATTCCTCAAAGGCACATGCGAACAATTCGGGTCCCTGGTCGTGGGCACCGCGGCAGATGGCGAAAGCGCGCTACGCATCCTGCGCGAGGAAAAGCCATCCCATGTGCTGATGGACATGCGGCTGAACGGCTCCATGGATGGGGTGGATATTGGAATGGCGATTTCGCCGGAACAACCCGACCTGAAGGTCATTTATGTGACGGGGTCGAACGAGCCCGCGACGCTGGAGCGTATTTCGCAGAACCATCCCTATCGAGTTCTGATCAAGCCGGTTACTCCAGATCAGTTGAAAGAAGCGCTCAGCTAGCTCGCGCAGTCTCCCAATCTCCCTTAAATTGCCGTAATGTGAGCCTTCGCTCGCCTTGATCCCTTGATTTCATTGTAATTGCATTGAAGGAGGGCTTTTGCCGTGACGCGAACCATGTTTGAACACCGTAATACAAGACGGCCAGATCCCGTTCACGGATATGCGTTGGCTGAGAAGGATAGAGCGATGACGACATTGGCGCTGGTGGATGATGACGAGAACATCGTTGCGTCCCTGAAAATCTTCTTCGAGGCCGAAGGCTATAATGTGCGCACCTATCATGATGGGGAAGCGGCCCTGCCGGCGCTCACGGAGACGCCGCCGGACATCGCGATCCTGGACGTGAAGATGCCCCGCATGGACGGTATGGAGCTGCTGCGGCGTCTACGCCAGACTTCCGAACTGCCAGTCATCTTCCTCACGTCCAAGGACGAGGAAATCGACGAAGTCATCGGCTTCAACATTGGCGCCGACGATTTCGTCCGCAAGCCGTGTTCCAACCGCCTCCTGGCCGAACGCGTGAAAGCGGTGCTCCGCCGGGCTCGCGGCGGCGTGGCAGGCTCAGAAGACGGCGACCAGAAGCCAATTGTGCGCGGCAAGCTGACCCTCGACCCGAACCGCCATGCCTGCACCTGGGATGGCCATCCGGTCCGCCTGACAGTGACGGAATTCCTGATCCTGCAAGCGCTCGCCCAGCGCCCCGGCTATGTCAAAAGCCGCGACCAGCTGATGGACGCCGCCTATGATGACCAGATCTATGTCGACGACCGCACCATC
>DHZF01000034.1:0-272 GCA_002414505.1 Hyphomonas sp. UBA5111
GGCACGAGCGGGCTGTCGCCATAGAGGACGACGAGATCCCCCTCGAAGCCGGCAAGCGCGTCTTCGGCGCAGCGGACGGCATGGCCTGTGCCCAGGGGCGGGTCCTGATAGGCAAGGGAGTCGCTGCCGAGCGAGGCCCCGACATGGTCGATGAGCACCTGCTGCGAGGGGTGCCCGATGACCACGATCCGGTCACAGCCGACGTTTCTTGCCAGCTCAATCGACCAATCCACCATTGGCCGGCCGGCAACCTTGTGCATCACCTTGGGCAG
>DHZF01000034.1:419-13578 GCA_002414505.1 Hyphomonas sp. UBA5111
TATGTCAAAACCCTTCGACGGATGGACGATTGTCTTCGATCTCGACGGCACGCTCGTAAATACGGCGCCGGATTTGCTGGAAGCCCTGAACCATGTGCTGACCCAGGCTGATTTCGCGCCGGTCACGCTGGATACAATCGAAACCATGATCGGACAGGGCGCCCGGGCCATGATCGTGCAGGGCCTGCTGGCGCATGGCGTGACGCCCTCAGACTCCGATCTCGATGCATTTCTCGAACAATTCCTGACCTATTACGCAGCCAATATTGCCGATCAGTCCCATGCCTTCGAAGGCGCGGTCGAAGCTTTGGCGGCTCTGGCAGACCGGGGCGCAACCCTGGCTGTCTGCACCAACAAGAAACAATCCCTGACTGACCAATTGCTGGCCGAACTCGGCCTCGCCAATCATTTTGCAGCGATTGTGGGTGCGGATAGCGTGCCCAGCCGCAAGCCGGACGGGGACCATATCCTGCGCACGATCCAGGCGGCAGGCGGCTCGGCGAAGCGCGCGCTCATGGTCGGAGACTCCCGCACAGACGAAAGGGCAGCCCGGAATGCCGGGCTGCCCTTCATTTTCGTCCCGTTCGGGTACGAGGAGGAATCCTCAGAACAGCTCAAGCCCGACATCGTGCTGGAGCACTATTCCGGTTTGGTTGCTGTTCTGGAGAATTGGATCAGCTAGGCCGAAACTTCACGCTGTTCGCGTGGCCGGTAGCTTGGACGGGCAGAGCCCGTTTCGTTTGCAATACGGCGGCGCGGCATGCCGTTCACCATATTGCTGCGCACATCAGTGCGGGCAGAGCGCATTGCGGGAACGAAGCCAGCGTCGATCAGATCGACATCAACTTCATAGCCACGCTCGGCCCAATAGGCACTAATTTTCTCACGCAGGCGCTTTGCGCCTTCTTCGTCACACCAGTCTTTCATGTTTTCTCTCTCTTCAGGCTGTACTGTTATTGGGGCCTTTTGCCCCCGCCTGTCCTTCTTATGTGTTTATACGCAGCCCGTTGCCCGGGCCGTCCTTGTGTGACCGGAACATGACCATCTTTTGTGTTTTTCTCAAGGCTAATTTCGAATGAAACTAGTGTAAGGTTTTGAGATGAACATCCGTTCATCCTGAACATCTGTTCATGTTTGTGTTACCGCAAACAAAAATGACGTGATAGTAAGAAAAAACCTAAAGAACCCCCAAATCCTTGTAACCAGATCGAGGTACATGAAGCCGCTAAGGTGAAAATAGGGCAAAATCTTCCCTTCAAGGATGCATGCGCAAACGATTGCATATCATACAAGCCATCTAATTTTGCATACCTAAAATACCGGATATTTCGAGAATCAGTGCCAGAAGACATCCGGACTTGACCTCGACTCGCGCCCGGATTACGGCATCTGCTTCGCTGAATTGGGTGATTAGCTCAGTGGTAGAGCACTGCCTTCACACGGCAGGGGTCAGTGGTTCGAACCCACTATCGCCCACCATTCGGCCTCGGTTTTCTGTCGAAATCTGTCATTCACACCTCTCACGCATCTAATTCATGGTCGGCATGCCGAAGCGCAGTATAAGGCGGTGCGATGAAATCCCTGTTCCGTTCCAAGCCCATGACCATCCTGCTCGGCGTCCTGATCTGGGGCTGGATGTCCCTGATTGCCCGCTCCGTTCGCTGGAAAGTCGAAGGCGAAGGCCCCGCCCGCGCCGTCTGGGCCAGCCATAAGGGCATCGTCATCGCCGCCTGGCATTCCCGCATCATGGTCCTGCCCAGCGGCTGGCATCGCAACATGAAACATTGGCCGGGCGAGATCCGTAACGGGGCGATGCTCGTCTCGCTGTCCCCCGATGGCGAGGCCGTCACCCGCGCCATCGCCCTTCTCGGACTGCACCCGATCCGGGGATCTGCCGGTAACAAGAAGAAGGCCAAGAAGGACAAGGGCGGCATTCGCGCCATCGCCGAGGCCGTGAAACTCCTGAAATCCGGCACCGCTGTCTGTATCACGCCCGATGGGCCGCGCGGCCCGGCAGAGATCGTAAGCCCCGGCGCCATCATGATCGCCCAGCGCGCCGGCGTTCCCCTTCTGCCCTATGCCCTGTCGGTGAAGCCGGCCACGCGCCTGTCGACCTGGGATCGGCTGATTATCCCTTATCCCTTCGCCCGGGGCGCCATTGTCTATGGCGAGCCCCTCCTCGTGCCGCGCGACAGCGACCCTCAGGAGATTCAGGCGGAGTTGCAAAAACGTCTTGATGAGGCGACACAGAGAGCCGACATGCTCGCGGGCTACGCTCACGAGACGAAACCGGGGTCAGAGACCAGATGACAGCTGCGATCCACCTCTACCGGACCCTGACTCAGGCCGCCTCTCCCTTCTTGGGCGGCGTGATGAAGCGCCGTGCCCGCGCGGGCAAGGAAGACTATGGCCGCATCAATGAGCGGCTTGCCCGCAACATGCCCCGCCGCATGCCGGGCGGCACGCTGGTCTGGCTGCATGGGGCCAGCGTCGGCGAGAGCCAGCTCCTGCTCGAACTCGGCCAGCGCCTGCTCGAAAAGCGCCCGGACCTGCTCCTCCTCTTTACCAGCCAGACCCAGACCTCGGCTCGCCTGCTTGGCCCCGCCCTGCCGGATCGCGCCATTCACCTCATGGCCCCGCTCGACACGCCGGCCATTGCCCGCCGCTTCATCCGGCACTGGCAGCCGGACCTCTGCATCTTCGGCGAAGGCGAATTCTGGCCGAACCTGATCCTGGAAGCCGAAAAGGCCGGCGCGAAGCGCGCGCTGGTGAATGGCCGCATGACGGATTCCTCTGCCGAAGGCTGGCAGAAGCTCAGCGGCGCCTTCCAGCGCCTTGTCGGCCAGTTCGATGTGGTCCTTGCCGCCGATACCGATACGGCCCGCCGCCTGGAAACCCTGCTCGGCCAGCCCGTCCAGTCCACCGGCAACATGAAATCGGCCCTGCCCCCGCCGTCTGCCAGCGAGGTCGAAACCCGCCGCCTGCGTGAGAACTTCCTCGGCACAAGGCGCTGCGTACTGGCGGCCTCCACCCATGACGGCGAAGAAGCTGTCTTCCTCGACGCGCTGAAAGGCGATGAGGACACGGCGCTGATCATTGCGCCGCGCCACCCGGATCGCGGCGACGCCATCGAAAGCCTGCTGAAATCCCGCGGCCTGCCGCTGGCCCGCCGCTCACGCGGCGAGACGCCGACCCCGCGCACACGCGTCCTGCTGGCGGACACGATGGGCGAAATGGGCCTTTGGTACCGGCTGGCAGATTCGGTCTTCCTCGGCGGCGGCCATGCCGAAGGCGTCGGCGGACACAATCCGCTGGAACCTGTCCGGCTGGGCCGCCCGGTCGTGACCGGGCCGGAGGTCTTCAACTTCGCCACCATCATGGACGATCTGGAACAGCGCGGCCTGATCCGCCGCCTCAAGACGCCCAAGGCCATCGGCAAGGCGCTCCTGACCATGGACCCGCCCGCCCCTGAAGCCCTTGCGGAATTGAATGAGGCGGCCGACGCCCCCATGACGGTAACGCTCGAAGCGCTGCTGCCGCTGCTTCCCGAACCGGGCCTGTTGCAATGAAGGCCCCGCACTTCTGGTCGGCAGGGCTCGACCCGAAATCCCGGGAAGCTGCTCCCCTGACCCGCGCCCTGCTCACGCCCCTCGCCACTCTTTATACATGGGGCATCCGCCGCAAGCTGGCCAAAGCCATTCCGGCGCGCGCCTCCATCCCGGTCATCTGTGTCGGCAATCTCACCACGGGCGGTGTCGGCAAAACACCCATCGTCCAGGCGATCCGCCAGCATATAGAGATGAAGGGCCTCCACGCTTCCAGCCTGTCGCGCGGCTATGGCGGCTCTGAGATCAGTCCGCAGAAGATCTACCCGACCTGGCACACGGCCGACATGTGCGGCGATGAACCCCTCCTCCTGTCCCAGACCGGCGAGAGCTGGATCGGCAAGGACCGGTTCGCGGGCATCCAGATGATGGCATTCTACGGCACCAAGGTCGCGGTGATGGATGATGGGCACCAGAATCCCGGCGTGGAGAAAGATCTCTCTCTTATCGTGGTCGATGCCGCCGCGCCCTTCGGCAATGGCCATGTCCTGCCAAAGGGGCCCTTGCGGGAACCGGTCTCGGATGGGCTCGCCCGCGCCGACGCGGTGATCCTGATGGGAGAGGGCGATGTCCCGCAACAGGTGCTGCAAAGTGGCCTGCCCGTCTTGCGCGCCCGCATCGTTCCGTCAGAGGCGCCCCCCACCGGCCCCCTCGTTGCCTTCGCCGGCATCGGGCGTCCGCAGAAATTCTTCGACAGCCTGAAGGCGGAAGGCGGCGACCTGCGCGAAGCCGTCGGCTATCCGGACCATCATGACTATTCCCAGAAGGAGCTCGCCTTCCTTCACAAGCTGGCCAGGACCCATGACGCCCGGCTGATCACGACCAGCAAGGATTATGTCCGCATCCATCCCGACGACCGGCGCGGCATCCTGAAATTCCCTGTCCGGGCGGAGTTTGAAGACATCCGTCAGCTTGACGCCCTGCTCAACCCGATCCTCTATCCAGACGCCGCATGACCCAGCCTGCCCCGAAATACGTCCGCCCCAAGGACATCGACAATCGCGCGACCTTCTGGCAGCGTGTGCAATGGCGGCTGGAAACGATTGCCTGGGATCTGGTCTATTGGAGCCCGATGAAGCTGCTGGGCCCGGAGCGCGCTTCCAATTTCGGGGGCTGGCTGATGAAGAAGATCGGCCCCCGCCTGTCTCAGCACAAGACGACCAAACGCAATCTCCACCTCGCCTTTCCGGACTGGTCTGATGCCAAGATCGAGGAAACGGCGCTTGCCGCCTGGGAGAATGCAGGCCGCGTTGCCGGAGAGCTGCCGCACCTGCCCTCCATCGATCCGTACACGTCAGGACGGGTGGAGATCATCGGCCTCGACATTCTCGACCGCCTGAAAGCCAGCGACAAGGGCGCCGTCTTTATCTCCGGCCATTTTGCCAATTGGGAAATCATGCCGGCGACGATCACCCAGCGCCTACCGGATGCAGTGATGACGTATCGCGCGCTGAACAATCCCCATATCGACCGCCGTATCTCCGACCTCCGCGCCGCCTATGGCACGCAGATCAATGCGCCGAAGGGTGTCGGCACACGCGAGTTGATGCGCGCCCTCTCCAAGGGCCAGACCATCGCGTTGATGAATGATCAGAAATTCAATGAGGGCATTGCCGTGCCCTTCTTCGGGCATGAGGCCATGACCGCGCCGGGCCCGACGCGCCTCGCCATGAAATATAATGTGCCCATCGTGCCCGTCTCGACCGTGCGCACCGGTCCGGCCCGGTTCCGGATCACGTTCCACGAGCCCTTCGTGCCGGAAACGACCGGGGACGAGACCGCCGACATTCGCCGGAGCGTCCAGCGCATCACCGATTTCATCGAGGAACAGATTCGCGCCAATCCCGGCCAATGGTTCTGGCAGCATCGCCGCTGGCCCAAGGAGGCCTGGAAGGCCGCCGGCATCACCTGATCCCGCCTAGCGCTTCGGCTCGTCCCAGTCGGCAGGCCCCGCATGCCGTCGGCGTAACCGGATGGCGAGCCCAAGCGACACGCCCACCCCGATCGCAATCGTCAGATCCGCAACCACGGTCAGCACCAGCGTGATCCCCAACAGCGCGATGTTTGCTTTCTCTTCCGCCAGATAGCCACGCCATTTGTGCGGCTCGCACATGTTCCACGCTGTCAGCATCAACAGGCCCGCCAGCGCCGGCATCGCCAGATAGCCAGCCAGCGGCGCCGCAAACAGGACGGCGATCAGAATGGTCAGCGCATGGACAATACCCGCGACCGGCGTCTTGCCGCCGGCCCGCACATTCGTTGCCGTGCGCGCGATGGCGCCCGTTGCGGGCAAGCCGCCAAACAGCGCCGAGCCGATATTTGCTGCGCCCTGCGCCAGCACTTCGGCATTGCGCCGGTATTTCCCGCCCGTCATCCGGTCCGCCACCATCGCCGACAGCAGCGATTCCACACCCGCCAGGAAGGCAATCACGAAGGCCGAGGGCAGCAATTCGATTATGCGGTCCGCGCTGAGCACCGGCAATTTCGGCATTGGCAACTGGCTGGGCAGCGCGCCAAACCGGCTGCCAATCGTATCGACCGGCAGGTGAAAGATGGCCACCGCCGCCGAGGTCAGGCCGACCGCGAGGATCAGGCCGGGAAATTTCGGTGCGATGCGGCGCAGCCCGACAATCAGCGCCATGGTTGCTGCGCCGATGCCCAGCGAGGCCCAGTTCAACGTGCCTCGCGCCGCCCAGAGCGTTTCCAGCTTGCTGATGAATTCAGCGGGCAGGTCGGGTGTCGTCAGGCCGAACAGATCCCTCAACTGGCTGGCCGCGATGATGATCGCGATGCCGATGGTAAATCCGTTCACCACGGCTTCCGGCACGAAACTGATCAAATTCCCGGCCCGCATCAACCCCGCCAGGATCAGGATGATGCCCGCCATGAAGGTCGCCAGCACGAGCCCGTCATAGCCATGCACGGCGATCACGCCGAACACGACCACGATAAACGCCCCGGTCGGCCCGCCAATCTGCACGCGGCTGCCGCCCAGCGCGGAGATCAGGAACCCGGCCACAATCGCGGTAACCAGACCCGTGGCCGGATCGGCCCCGGACGCAATGGCAATCGCCAAGCTGAGCGGAATGGCCACCAATGCCACCGTCACCCCGGCAAACAGGTCCGCCAGGAACAGCTGCCCGGAATAGGTCTGGATCGTTGTCAGTATCTTAGGCTTCATGCGCGCCCGGCCATGTCATCCCGCTCCCACTGACCCTATGCCTACACCCGCAGCGTCGCTCGCCGAAAGAGTGAAAAATGTCGCGACCGCAAGTTTCACGGGGACGAAGTGCCGGAAAATCAAACTCTTACGAAAGTCCGAAGAAACAATGTTGGGCTTCAAAGAAGTCTGGAACGGAGTTTAAGGGACACTGGGATACGGTCGATACATGTAACCGGCATGTCTGCCGGTGGGATATTGCAGGCTCAGGGGCCAATCGAATGACCGGATTCACGCTGCCTTCATCGCCATTGGATGGACGTGAAGAAAACTCCCGGCAGGCGATCAACTCTGCATTGAACGCCATTCGCCAGCATTTGGGTATGCCGATTGCCTATGTGTCCGAGTTCGTCGATGGCGAATCCGTCTTCCGCTATGTCGATGCTCCGGGTCTGGAACACCTGATCAAACCGGGCGACAGCCGCGACCTGACCGAAGTCTACTGCCTCCATATCCTGGAAGGCCGCCTGCCGGAACTCATTCCGGATACGTCTCAAAATTCCCTCGCCATGGCCATGCCGATCACGCGGGAAATCCCGATCGGCGCGCATATGAGCATTCCGATCCGGCTGATGGATGGCACGCCCTATGGCATGTTCTGCTGCCTCGGCCCGGAACCGAACACCAGCCTCAATGAGCGCGACCTCGAAACCATGCGCCTGTTCGCAAACCTTGCCGCCCAACAGATCGACAAGGATTACGCGCAAAGACGGGTGCTTCAGGAAATCCGTGAGCGCATTCTCGAAACGCTCGACACCAGCGCCTTTGCCATTGCCTACCAACCCATTGTCGATCTCGGCCAGATGAAACCGAGCGGCTACGAGGCGCTCTGCCGCTTTTCCGCAGAGCCTTACCGGTCGCCGGATGTCTGGTTCGACGAAGCTGCCGCTGTGGGCCTTGCCGTCGAACTCGAACTTGCCTCGATCCGTCAGGCTGTCCAGCGGATCAGCCAGATTGCGCCCGACCAGTATATTTCCGTCAACGCGTCACCATCGACCGTGATCAGCGATCAGTTCGCCGAGACGTTCCTGAAGCTGCCGCTGGACCGTATCCTGCTGGAAATCACCGAACACGCCGTGATCGACGATTATGAGAGCTTCACCAAGGTGCTGCGCCCTCTGCGCCATGCGGGCCTTCGGCTCGCCGTGGATGATGCCGGCGCCGGTCATTCCTCGCTCCGCCACATCGTCCAGCTCAATCCGGATTATGTGAAAGTCGACATGAGCCTGACCCGGAATGTGGATTCAGACCTTGCCCGACGCGCCCTGATCGGCGCGCTCCTGTTCTACACGCGCGAAACCTCCGCCCATATCATTGCCGAGGGCATTGAGACCGAAGCGGAGCTGAATACGCTGAAATTGCTGGGCGTCCGCCGGGGCCAGGGTTACCTGCTCGGACGGCCTTCCCAGGAGATCGCCAAGACGATCGACCTGTACAGCAAGGCGTCCTGACCGCTTTCAAGGCCTGTGCTTTCCGTCAAATCATTCTAGATTGGGGACGTAACCCCGGAGCACGAGCCTCATGAATATCGGTGAAATCATTTCCCTCGTCACCCTGCTGTTTGGTGCGGTCCTCGGCCTGTCGGCCATGTTCTCCCCGGCCTGGGCCAGCAAGATCGTCCGCCTTGTCGAGGATCCGGACCCGCTGCGTCCCGGCGGCTATTCGGAATTCCGCGCCACCTATGGCGGCCTGTTCCTGTTCTCGCACCTGATGACGGCTGTCCTGATCCTCAATCTCGGCAGCGCCGAGCCGGACATCCTGACCACGCTGGTGGTTCTGCCCCTGGCTGCGGGTTGGATCGGCGCCGGCATCGGACGCCTCATGTCGCTGGTCTTTGACCGCACCAAGAACCGGGAGGCCGGCCTGATCCCGGTCTGGATCCCGATGGAAATCATTCTGGGCCTTGCTATTGCCGCGCCCTTCCTTCAATTCCTGTTCTAGACCTACAGAAAGAAAATCCCATGACGGAGCGTCGAGAGACGGGCCGCCCGCGCCGGAAACCTTCCGGCCCGCGCAAGCAAGCCCCCGCACAGAAATCCCATCGCCCAGCCGAAGAAAAAGACTGGAGCGAAGGCGAACGGATCGCCAAATACCTCGCCCGCGCCGGGGTCGCCTCGCGCCGTGAAGTCGAGCGCATGATCGAAGACGGCAAGATCACGGTGGATGGCGTCAAGCTGACCTCGCCCGCTTTCAAGGTCACTGGCCGCGAAGAGATCCGTGTTGGCCGCAAGACGATCCAGGCCCCGGACGCCACCCGCGTCTGGCGCTATCACAAGCCTGCTGGCCTGATCACGACCACGGTCGACCCGGAAGGCCGACGCACCGTCTTTGAAGAGCTGCCAAAATCCCTCCCCCGCGTCGTTACCGTCGGCCGGCTCGACCTGAACACCGAAGGACTCTTGCTGCTGACCAATGACGGGGCGCTCGCCCGCGCGCTGGAACTGCCGAAGAATGAGCTTGAACGCACGTATCGCGTGCGGGCCAAGGGCACGGTTACGGATTACAAGATCGCAGAACTCGCCGAGGGCATCACAGTTGATGGCGTCGACTATAAGCCCATCACCGCCGTGTTCGACCGCGAGACCGGCGCAAATAGCTGGCTGACCGTTACCCTGTCCGAAGGCAAGAAACGCGAAGTCCGCCGCGCGCTGGAAGCGGTGAACCTGATGGTGAACCGGCTGATCCGTGTCCAGTACGGCCCCTTCCTGCTGGATGATTTGCGCCCCGGCGCGGTCGAGGAAGTCCCGGCTGACCTGCTGCAACAGGCCATTGGCCATCTGATGACCAATGAACACGCGGCTCGCCCGCCCGAACCCGCTCGTCCCACCCGCGGGAGTGGAAAGCCTGCCCCGAAGTCACGCCTTGGCAAGGGCCCGGCATCGGCTAGAGTCGGCACGAGGAAACGCAAACCAAAAAAATAAAACAAATACGGAGAGGAATATGGCTGAAACTGCCCTTGCCACGCCGCCCGAGACCAAGATGGACCGGGGCCGGACAATGAGCGCCGCAGCAGAGGCCACCCGTAACCTCATCGTGGACCCGGCCATCTATGCCGATCCGGACCAGCTGGATGCGGCCTTCCGCAAACTGCGCGCAGAAGACCCGGTCGCCTGGTGCGAGCCGGAAGGGTATCGTCCCTTCTGGGCGCTCACCAAGCATGCCGACATCATGGAAGTCAGCCGCCAGAACAAGCTGTTCACCAATGGCGAACGGGAGATGCTCTCCTATGAAGACGCCGAAAAAGGAGTCTACGCCCAGATGGGCGGTCCGCACCTCCTGAAAACCCTCGTCCAGCTCGACGACCCGCTGCATTTCAAGCTGCGTCACCTGACCCAGGAATGGTTCATGCCGCAGAACGTGAAAAAGCGCGAAGACGCCATCCGCCAGATCGCGAAGAAATATGTCGACCGTATGGAAGACCTTGGCGGCGAGTGCGACTTCCAGCGCGATGTGGCGCTCTACTATCCGCTGCGCGTCATCATGCAGATTCTCGGCGTACCGGAATCCGACGAGCCGATGATGCTGAAACTGACGCAGGAAATCTTCGGCGCGCAGGACGAGGACCTGATGCGCGACAAGACGCTTGCCCAACAACAGGATGTCGAAAAGGGCCTCGCCTCGATCAACGAGACGCTTGCTGAATTCTTCATGTACTTCACAGGCATCACGGCTGACCGCCGTGCCCACCCGAAAGACGATGTCTCCACCGTCATCGCCAATGGCATGGTGGACGGCGAACCGATCGGCCAGCTGGAAGCGATGAGCTATTACATCATCGTCGCGGCCGCCGGCCATGACACGACCAGCGCCTCAACCGGCGGCGGCGTACTCGGCATGCTGCAGAATCCGTCCGAACTGAAGAAGATGATGGATGACCCGAAAGCGGTCTCCCGCACCGCCACGGACGAAGCCATCCGCTGGACCACGCCGGTCAAGCAATTCATGCGCACCGCGCAGGAGGATTACGAGCTGCGTGGCCGCAAGATCCTCAAGGGCGAAAGCCTGCTGCTCTGCTACCCGTCCGGCAATCGTGACGAAGACGTGTTCGACGATCCGTACACATTCGACATCTCCCGCAGCCCGAACAAGCTCATCTCGTTCGGTCATGGCGGCCATATGTGCCTCGGCATGCATCTCGCCCGGCTTGAGATGCAGGCCATCTATGAGGAACTCTTCTCCCGCCTGAAATCCATCGAACTGGCAGGCGACCCGACCTTCATCAAGGCAAACTTTGTTGGCGGGCCGAAATCCATCCCCGTGAGGTACAAATTCTAGGAGCGCTCCATGCCACTACAGAACGTGACCGATACCTATCAGGTCGACACCCCGCCACGGCCGCCCAAGCACACGCCCATCCATGATTTCGCCCCGCCGGTGGACCTGACCGACCCGACCGTCTTCTCGTCGCGCGGCGGCTACACGCATGAAGCCTTTGCCGAAATGCGCGAAAAGGCCCCGGTCATGTGGCATCCCGAACAGGTTGGCGCGGGTTTCTGGGCCGTCACCTCCTACGACCTGGTCAAACAGGTCGAGCTGGACCCGGCCACTTATTCGTCGCAACGTGGCGGCATCCTGATGACCTATGGCCAGGAAGACACGCCCCGCCACCCGCTGCTCCACTCGTCGAGCCTCAACAGCCTGATCAATCTCGACCGGCCCTATCACACCACGCTCCGCATGGAGCATATGCAATTCTTCCGGCCCGGTTTCGTGGCCGAACTCAAGAAGCGCGTCGACGTCCAGGTCAATCTGCTCCTCGACGCAATGGAGAAACAGGGCCCTGTGGTCGATATGGTGGAAATGTTCTCCGCCGAACTGCCGCTCTTCACGCTATGCGAAATTCTCGGCGTGCCCGCAGAGGACC
Organism: Hyphomonas sp. UBA5111; assembly: GCA_002414505.1. Taxonomy (GTDB): domain Bacteria; phylum Pseudomonadota; class Alphaproteobacteria; order Caulobacterales; family Hyphomonadaceae; genus Hyphomonas. Next base: position 12,109 of record DHZF01000034.1, read on the forward strand.
GGCCGAAGCTCGTCCACTGGATGCATTTCCTCGAGAATTCGCAATACCAGGCCCAGCAGGAAGGCCTCGGCAATGTCACGCCGGAACAAATGATGGCCTTCATGTCCGAAATTCAGGCCATGTTCGACTATGGCCGCCACATGCTGGCCAAGCGCCGCGAGAACCCCCAGAACGACCTCCTCTCCGCCATCGCCAATGTCGAGATCGACGGCAAGCCGCTCAGCCCGGAATTCCTTGACGGCTCATGGCTGCTGATCGTCTTCGCCGGCAATGACACGACCCGTAACTCCCTCTCCGGCACAATGCGCCTGCTGACGGAATTCGCGGACCAGAAGGCCAAGCTGATGGCGAATGAGGAATTGTTCCCGAACTTCGTCCATGAATCGATCCGCATGGTCAGCCCGGTCACCTATATGCGCCGCACCGCGACGGCCGAGACCGAACTGGGCGGCCAGCCCATCGCCGAGGGCGACAAGGTGGTCATGTATTACGCCGCCGCAAACCGCGATCCGGCGAAATTCCCGAACCCGAACCAGTACGACATCACCCGCGAGAATGCGAAGGAACATCTCTCCTTCGGTCACGGCCCGCATGTCTGCCTCGGCCAGCGCGTCGCCAACATGCAGCTCGACTCGGCCTACCGGAACATTCTGCGCCGCTTCCCGGACATCAAATGGACCGGCGAGCAGACCCTCGCGCCCAGCAATTTCGTGCACGCCATTTCCAGCCTGATGGTGGATCTCGGCACATGACCGAGCCGCTGGTCACGCGTCAGGACAAGGATGGCCTCGCCACCCTGACCCTCAACCGGCCGGACAAGCTGAACTCTCTCACCGTCGCCATGTTCCGAGAATTACGCCGCCATGTGCTGAACCTGCAATCCGACGATTCCATCGGCTGCGTCATTCTGCGCGGCGCCGGCAAATGCTTCTCGGCCGGCCATGACCTTGGCGACATTGCCGAAGGTGAGAAAGTGCCCTCGCCCGGCTGGCACTCCGAAACGCTGCGCCTGATGGAGCGCCTGCCCAAGCCCGTCATCGCGGCGGTGCATGGCCATTGCTATACCGGCGCGCTGGAAGTCGCCCTCGCCGCCGATTTCATCCTTGCCGCAGAAAGCGCCCGCTTCGGGGATACCCATGCCAAATGGGCGCTCACCCCGATCTGGGGCATGAGCCAGCGCCTGCCGCGCCGCGTCGGGGTGGCGACCGCCAAGCGCCTGATGTTCACCGCCGACATGATTCGCGCCGATGAAGCCTTCCGCATCGGCCTGGTCGAACAAATCGTGCCGGACGCCGACTTCGAGGCCGCCTGTGAGGATCTCGCGCGCCGCATTCTCGCCAATTCGCCTTTCTCCCATGCCGCCAACAAGCGCCTGCTCGAAGCCACCGATGCGCGCGACATGGACAGCGGCCTGCAATGGGAGATACTCAATTGCGAAGGCGTCGGACCTGACATGCAGGACCGAATCGC
>DHZF01000034.1:13626-21594 GCA_002414505.1 Hyphomonas sp. UBA5111
CCTGACATGCAGGACCGAATCGCGGCCTTTACGGGCAAGAGCAAGAAAGCGAAGACATGAGTGATTTCCTGATCCGCCGTGATGATTTGCGCGATACGCGCTGGATACCCGCAGACCTGTCCGTTCTGGGTGACAATGCCGTTCGGCTCCAGGTCGACAAGTTCGCCCTGACGGCCAACAATGTCACCTACGCCACCTTTGGCGAGCAGATGCAGTATTGGAATTTCTTCCCCACCTCCGATGCCAGCTTTGGCCGCGTGCCGGTTTGGGGCTTCGCCACAGTCATTGAATCCCATGTGGACTTCATCAATGAGGGGGATCGCTTCTATGGCTACCTCCCCATTTCCGAACATTTCGACGTCGAGCCGGTCAGCGTTGGCGCGCATGGCTTCCTAGATGGCGCGGCCCACCGCCAGGGCCTGCCTCCGATCTACAACACCTACATCAACACTGCCGGTGACCCGTCCTATGATGCGGCGCTCGAAGACCAGCAAATGCTGTTCCGTCCGCTCTTCACAACCGGCTGGATGATTGATGACTGCCTGATGGAGACCGGCGATCCGGTGCCGGAAACGGTCGTGATCTCGTCCGCCTCCTCGAAAACCGCGATGGCGCTGGCGCATTGCCTGAAAATCCGCGGCGGTGTCGATACAGTCGCGCTGACCTCGCCCGGCAACAAGGACTTCCTCGAAAAGACCGGCCTCTATGGCCGCGTCCGCACCTATGACGATGCCGACCGCCTGCACGCGCGGGGCCTGACGGCCTTTGTCGATTTCCTCGGCCGCCCGACCCTGACGGCCGATGTTCATAATGCCCTCAAGGACCGGCTCGTGCGCAGCCTCGTCATCGGCGTGACCGATTGGGAAGGCGACCGTTCACCCATCGCCCTGCCGGACCCGCAACCGGAATTCTTCTTCGTGCCGACCTATGCCGCCGACCGCGCAGCCACGCTGGGCGGGGCCGAAATCAATCGCCGGCTCGGCGCGGCGCTGAAAAGCTTCTATACCGCCTCGACCGACTTCGTGACGCCCCGCCATGCGAAAGGGCCGGAGGCCATCGCCAAGGCCTGGGCCCAGACGGTCGATGCCAAGGTCAGCCCGTCCGAAGGCCTGATCCTCTCGGTCTGACCCCCAGAATGACAAAAGCCCCCGCTGCGGCCAAACAGCGGGGGCAGGTCGCACACCTGGAACGCTCTAGCGGCGTTCCGAGACCAGAAATTCCATGCGGCGGTTCTTTGCCCAGGCTTCATAGGTTTCCGCCCGGTCCAGCGGACGGGACTCCCCATAGCCCTTCGCGATCAGCGCCTCGGCATCCACGCCACGCTCAATCATGTAGTCACGCACCGCGTCCGAGCGCTGTTGCGAGATGACTTCATTATACTGGTTCGAGCCGCGCGAATCCGTGTGGCCGCCAATCTCAATGGCATAGGCATCACACAGCAGCGCCACCCCGGTCAGCGCGTCCAGCAAGCGTTCGCTGGTCGGTGAGACGATGGCGAGATTGCTCTGGAACATGATGGTGCGTCCGGCCATCGTGGTGTTGAAGGCGGTCTGGCACCGGCCCGCGCTGGCCTCACCATCGGTCAGAGTGGCCAGCGCTTCACCCACGCCCCGCTCGCCCTCTTCGACGGCAATCCCATCGACGACCAGCGTCACATCGGACGCGACCTCTTCATTCTCCTCAAGCGCCGTCTGCCCGACCAGGAAACCCTGCTCCTTGGCCGCCGGGTCCGGGGCAAGCCCGGTCACCACAGCCACGGGCCCGCTGACATGCAGGCCCATCCACGGAAAGCCCGCATCCGGGAAGGTGCGCTCCAGCTCGGTCACCCAGGCGGCACTGGCAGGGCGCGTATCAGCCCTCGCAGGAAGGGCCGGTGGCGGCGCGCTGGACACGACAAAACTCGTCCCGTCCCAGTAATAATCGCCCTCGGCGAGTTGCACGCACTGGACCTGGTCATTCGTTGCCGCCTTGGCCGGGGCGTCGGCTGTCTCGCCACCACAGGCCGCCACGCCGAACAGCGCAGCCCCTGCAAGGGAACAGGCAAGAAATCGATCAGGTCTCATACAACTCACTCTGGTAACTCACTCTGGTCTTGCGACGGTCCCGCCCCGCATGAATAGGCAATTCGCCAAGTCTCCGGCGATTGACGGGGATTGTCAAAACGCTTCGCGGCTCAGGCGAAGTCCGGCCGGCTCACTGCGCCTGCTTGTAGACCGTTCCGCCCTTCATCACGAAATCCACATCCTGCAATTCGGTGATGTCCTGCAACGGGTCACCCATGACCGCAATGATGTCGGCATGCTTGCCCGCCGTGATCGTGCCGATTACGTCCGCCATCTCGACATGTTCGGAGGCCACCACGGTCGCTGCGCGGATGGCCTCTTCCGGCGTGAACCCCGCCTCCACCATCAGCGCGAATTCCTGCGCATTATCGCCATGCTTGGACACGCCCGTATCCGTGCCGAAAGCCACCGTGACCCCGCCCTCATGCGCACGGCGCAGCATGTCGAGCATCAGCGGTCCGACGACCGCCGCCTTCTCGCGGCTCGGTGCCGGCAGCCAGGGCTCGTTCACCCAGCCCGTCACCGTCGCCCCGGCCAGCACCGTCGGCACCAGCACCGCGTCATGTTCCTTGAACAGGGCAATGGTTTCATCATCGGTATAAGTGCCGTGCTCGATGGAATCGATGCCGGCCTTCAGCGCCGACACGATGCCGCCCTTGCCATGCGCATGCCCGGTTACCTTCCGGCCCATCGAATGCGCCGTTTCAATGATCGCGACCAATTCATCATCCGTAAACTGCTGTTCCAGTCCGGCGCGCGTGTTTGACAGGACACCACCCGTCGCCGTGATCTTGATGACGTCCGCGCCTTCCTTGATCTGCTGGCGCACGGCCCGGCGGCAATCATCCGCGCCATTGCAGATATTCTTGCCGGTGAACATCGCCATCACAGCTGGCGAATAGCCATTGATATCGCCATGACCGCCGGTCACGCTGATCGCCTGGCCAGCGGCCCGGATACGCGGCCCTGGCACATTGCCTTTGGCAATCGCATCGCGCAGGCCGAAGATCGCATCATTCGCCGCGCCGACATCCTGCACCGTGGTAAAGCCGGTCAGCAGCGTCTTGTAGGCAAAGCCCGCGCCATCGAAGGCCGCATCCACATCCGTATCCTCGAACGCCTTGATCCGTTCGTTCGGTCCGTTCTCGCCGGTGATGTGAACATGGCTGTCGATCAGGCCCGGCAGGACATAGGCCTCCTTCAGATCAATCAGCTCGGCGCCGCGCGGCGCGCGCTTGTAGCCCGCTTCGATCGAGATGATCTCGCCATCCTCGACCGTGATGGTCTGGCGCGTCAGGTAGCCTTCGCCCGGCTCTGCCAGCACATGCCCCGCATGGATCAGCGTCGTTTCGGCCATTGCCGCGCCGCTCATCACGGTCGCCAGCGCCGCGCTCGCGGCCAGTTTGGTCATCATCGAAGTCATCAGGTCAGCCTCCATCAGGGTGTCAGGATCATTTTCATTGCGCCATTCTCGCGCGCGTCAAACATGCGGTACGCCTCTGCCCCCTCTGACAGGGGCATATGGTGAGTAATGGTGCGTTCCGGGGTCAGCTTGCCCGCCTGCACCAGAGGAATCAATTCCGGCCAATGCTGCGGCACCGAACAGGTGCCCGTCCGGAAGGTCAGATTCTTGATAAAGGCGAGCGCCATCGGGAATTTGAAATCCATCGTCTGGTTCACGCCGATGCAAGAAACCGTGCCCGCCGCCTTGGCCAGTTTCAGCGACAGATGGATCGCCGGGTCTGCCCCGACGCATTCCACGACGCTGTCACACATCCGGCCTTTGGTCTGTTCCGCGATCACGGCCTTGGCCTCGCCTGCATCCAGCGCAATCGCGCCCATCGCCTCGGCCATGGCGCGCCGCTCCGGCACGAGGTCGATCGCGTAGACTTTCGCCGCGCCCATCAGGAATGCGCCCTCCACGGCCATCAGGCCAATCGGGCCGCACCCAACCACGGCGACCGTCGCGCCGGGATGAATGTCCGCGCCCTTCAGGCCATGCCACGCTGTCGGCAAATTGTCCGTCAGCAGAACGGCCTGGTCATCGCTGATCCCGTCCGGAATGCGCGCCAGCCCGAAATCCGCGGCCGGCACCATGGCATATTCGGCCTGAACGCCCTGAAGGCCGGGGCCGAGCCCATAGCAACGCCCGCCATGCGTATCGCATTCATTCATGTTGCCGGACATGCAGGGCACGCACGCGCCGCAGCCCACGGCGGCCGAGATCATCACCCGGTCGCCTGCGCGGAACCGCGACACGCCGCTGCCCGTCTCGACAATCTCGCCGACAGCTTCATGCCCGACGCAATAGCCGGTTTCCTCGCTGAAGCCGTGCCCCTGATAGATGTGCAGGTCCGACCCGCAAATGCCGCACGCCGTCATCTTCACAATGGCGCTGCGCGTGTCTTCCGGCTTCAGCTCAGGCGCCTCGCCATAGGCGATGTCGCGCGTACCCTGATACAGCAATCCCTTCATGCGATTCTCCTCAGGCCGGCAGCCGGTCGGCAGGATAATGCGGATAGCTCGCTTTCATCACGCCATGATTCAGCAGCATCTCGGCGACCTGCTTTTCGCCCGCAGCATCGAAGAAGCGCGTGCGGACCCAGTAATTCTCTACCCGGCGGCTTTCCGACAGCGCCACGACTTCCCGGCGCAACACATAGGTTTCGCCGACCAGCAAAGGCCCCTCAATCATGCGGATTTCCAGATCGGCAAACAGGCCAATCGCCGGCTGCTTGACGCCAAATGCGGAATTCCGGTTGGAGTAATTGCCCAGCACACTGACCATCTCCAGCGGCACGATGGGCTTGCCCCACTTGCCTGCCGATCCGTCAGAATAGACATGCATCGGCTCGGTAATGACCTTCAGCTTGTCGGCCAGCGAGAAGGGATAAAGATTTCCCATATGCTGGTCCGGGCCCATCGTTACCACTTCATCCGCCGCGCCGGTCATGCCGACATGCAGATCCGCGAGGATCACGAGATCGCCTGCCGGGCGCAGCTTCGCCATGCGCGCCTCCAGCAAGGTCTCGCCATGATCCGGCCCGATGGAGGCGCTCGCCTCCAGCACCGGCGTGCCATCCTCCTTGAAGGCCCGGCACATTGTCCGCGTCTCGCCGGCGGCCGGCCGGTCAACTTCGACCCGCACCTTCTCGCCCTCGAACACCATGTTCAGGAAGTGGCTGGAGAAACAGCCCCGCTCGAACCAGGCATGGCCCCAGATCTCTGCCAGGTACGGCACGAATTGCGAGAAATGCGTCGGGCCCTCGATTGGCCCCGCCTTGATGCCCAGCCGTTCGGCTTCGGAATCATCATGCAGGCTCTTGTGTCCGCCATAGGATTGCTCTTGCAGCATCTGGGCGGGCGCGCGCAGCGGCCCCTTGAGCGTCTCGGTCATTGTCGGTCTCTCCCTCGTCAGTCTCGGTCTCTTAGGTCTCAGCGTCGGTATCGCGCGGCCGTTTCGGGTCCAGCCTGACAGAAATCAGGGCCAGCGTCAGCAGGATTGCCGACATGACCAGCGCAAGCGTCGCCGTCCCGTGCCAGCCCCAATGCTCATACACGGACGTCGCGCCCCAGCTCGCCAGCCCGCCGCCGGTGAACATCAGCACGATATACGCCGTCATCAGGCGCGTGCGCACGTCCGGTGGCTGGTTCAGGAAAGTCATGCGCCCGGTCACATCCACCAAGGGCCCGACCACATTCATCAACATCAGCGGCACCAGCAACAGCCACAAGCTGTGCCCGAACACGCCGAGCAGGCAGACCCCGGAAAACTGGATCAATGCCACAGAAGCTCTCAGCCGCCGCGGCCCGATCCGGTCGGCCCATTTTCCGAAGAAAGGCGTGGTGAAGACATTCATCAGCGACAGCGCCGCCAGATAGCCCACCGTATCGGCGCCATAGCCCATTTCCGGGCTGGTCAGATAGAGTCCCAGCCCCAGCCAGACCGCCAGGAAGATGCCGAAGCCCAGCCCCTGAATGGTCCCCGACAACAGGACTTCCGGATGGCGGCGCACGACGGGGAACACCGACACGACCAGCCGCAGATAGCTGCGGCCCGACCGCGACTCGTCGCGTTTCTGGCGCTCGTCCATGATCTGCGGCAGCAGCAGCGTCACCCCGCCCATCAGCGCCGCCGCCACATAATAGACCGTCCGCCAGCCATAATGCTCGCCCAGCCAGCCGCCACCGACCCGCGCGACCAGGATCCCCGCGATCACGCCTGTGGTCAGCATCGCCGTGGTCTGGCCGAGGCGGCGCACCGAAACACGTTTCGAGGCATAGGCCGGCAACAGGTAAGGCGTGATGGTCGAGAAGCCGAGAAAGGTGGAGCCCGCCACGAACAGGCGGAAATCCGTCGCGAGCGCCATCGCGACGAGGCCAAGGAACTGGCCCGCCGCAAACACGGTCGCCAGCCGCCGGTTCGAGAACCGGTCACCCAGCGGCAATAGCAGGAAAATGCCGAGCGCCAGCGCAATCTGGTTGAGCGCCGGCACCAGCCCGATCTCGGACGGCGACACGCCAAAATCCTCCGCCACCAGCGCGATGATCGGATGGATGTAATAGGCGTTCGCCGTCACCACCGCGCTGGCCAGCGTCAGCAGCCAGATGTCGCGGCGGCCCAGTTGCCGGTAATCAGGCCCGCCGTCCGGCGGGCCGGACGGAGCAGAACTCACCCGGGCATCCCGGCGCGGCGGGCAAAGTCGGCGGCAAATTTTGCCAGCGGCACGACGCGCGCCGCATTCGATTCCGCATTGGCGCTGTTGGCGGTGCCATCGCGCACGCGGCCGATGATGCCTTGCAGAATGCCGGCAAGCCGGAAGCCATTATAGGCGAAGTAATAGTCGAGTTCCGGCAGGCCGTCGCGGCCGGTATGCTTGCAGTACATGTCGACATATTCGTCCATGGTCGGGATGCCCCAGGCCTCGAGATCGTCAATCGCCATGATCGAGCCGCGCGAGGAATCCCCCGGGGGCATCACCCAGTTCATCAAATGATAGGAGAAGTCGGCCAGCGGATCGCCCAGCGTGCAGAGTTCCCAGTCCAGCACCGCGATCACTTTCGGCTCGGTCGGATGCAGCACCATATTGTCGAGGCGATAGTCGCCATGCACGATCGTGGTCTTGTCGCCCGGCGGGATGTTCTTCGGCAGCCATTCGATCAGCTGTTCCATCTCCGGAATGTGCTGGGTCTCGGACGCCTTGTACTGTTTCGTCCAGCGATGGATCTGGCGGGCCACGTAGTCGCCTTCCTTGCCAAAGCCTTCGAGCCCGGCGGCGCGCCAATCGACATTGTGGAGATCGGCAAAGGTCTTCACCTTCGCCTCATAGATCGCGCGGCGCTCGGCCGGCTCATAATCGGGCAGTGTGCCATCCCACAGGATGCGGCCTTCCACCATGTCCATGATATAAAACATCGTGCCGACGACACTTTCATCGGTGCACAGGCCATATGGCCGCGCAACGGGGTATCCCAGCGGATAGAGCGCGGAAATCACGCGATATTCGCGGTCCACGGCATGCGCGCTCGGCAACAGCTTGCCAGGTGGCTTGCGGCGCATGACATATTTCTTGTTCGGCGTGACCAATTGATAGGTCGGGTTGGACTGGCCGCCCTTGAACTGGCGCACTTCCAGCGGGCCTTCATAGCCCTCGACATTGGCGTCCATCCAGGCGGCGAGCTTCGCCTCATCGAATTTGTGCGACTCGACCACAGGCTTGGTGCCTGTGAACAATTCTGCAGCGGATTCTCCCTCGGCCATTTTCTGCCCTCTTTTGTTCAACTTTTCCTGTCATACCATACTCACGGCTTACGCGACGCCAAGGCCTTCCGCGACGTCCGCACCGGCCAGTTCACATGAAAGGTTCGCACCGTGCGAAAAATGGAGACCCTTGCCACGGCCCTC
>DHZF01000125.1 GCA_002414505.1 Hyphomonas sp. UBA5111
CCATGCTGCGGCAAGAGAACACGCGCGGCTTCGCGCAGGCGCCGTTTCGCCCGGTTGCGGGTCACGGCGTTCCCGATCTTCTTGGTGGCGGTAAATCCGGCGCCGACATGGTCACCGCGCGCTTCGCCCTTGCGGCGGCGCGCCTGCACCAGCAGGGCTTTGCGGCGCTCGGTCTTGCCGTGGCGCACGTAAAGAAATTGAGGCCGCACGCGCAGGCGGGCGACCTCAAATTCGGTAGTGTCTGTTTCGCTGGTCATGGCCTGTTGCCGCCTGCGTGAGACGGTCCCTGGCCTGCCGCCTTAAGCGGAAAGCGTCTTGCGGCCCTTGGCGCGGCGACGTGCCAGCACCTTGCGGCCGTTTTTGGTCGACATGCGCTCGCGGAAACCGTGCGTGCGGCTGCGGCGAAGGTTGCTTGGCTGGAAAGTGCGTTTCATGGGTCTGCTCTGAAAGCTAAGAATCTCGGAAAGAGGGGCCAATACAAGCAGCACAGGCCCCAAGTCAAGCCGAAGGGACAGCCAAAACCGAATATATCTGTCCGCCGACGCGGAGGACTCTTTACATGTCGGCAAAGTCTTGTGAACTCTGGGCGCTGAGGCTGGGTGCAGAATTCTAAGAGGTCCTATGCGGTTTCCACGCTTCGTCATCCCCTGCCTGATGGTCCTGCTCGCTTTCCCCGGAAATGCGGTCGCGCAGATCATAGACTATGGACGCCTTGATGCCCGGCTGACCCAGCTGGCGGCCGACGAAGAGATTGTCGGCCTGTCCGTCGCCGTGATCGACCGGGGCGAGCTTTCCTTTGCCAAGGGATATGGCGTGACCGAAATCGGGGGAGAGCCCGTCACGGCCGAAACCGTCTTTCGGTGGGCGTCGCTCTCCAAGGGGGTCGCCGCGACAGAGATCGCCATCCTCGCCACACAGGCCCGGCTCAATATTTCCGATCCCGTGTCGAAATTTCACACTTCGCTTCGGTTGCCCGAGGGCGGCGAAACCAGGGCCACGCTGGAAGATGTCCTGTCCCATCGGCTGGGCATTCTGCCAAACGCCTTTGATACGAGGCTGGAAGATGGCTGGGATGCGGCGAAGATCCGGAACAGTCTGAAATCCCTGAAACCTATCTGCCCGATCGGTGACTGCCACACCTATCAGAATGTGGCTTATGACAGCATTGCGGAAGTGATCGAGGACGTCACCCAGTCCCGATATGCTGACGCCGTTGACGAGGCGATCTTCAAGCCTATCGGCATGGTCACCGCCAGCATTGGCCGCTCAGGGCTGGAAAATTCCGCGTCCTGGGCTCGCCCCTATACCAAACGAGGCCGGGGCAGCGGCCCGCCGCGCAAGAAAATCGTCAATGACGATTATTACCGCGTCCCCGCCGCCGGCGGGGTCAATGGATCGATCCGCGATCTCGCCCTCTATGCAAGGGCGCATATGGGCCTGCTCCCGGACGTGCTGAGCGATACAACACTGGAACTCCTCCAGACGCCCCGCATCTATACCCGCCGCGAACAGGCGAGCATGTCCAGTCACTATCGGGGTACGGTCCGCGATGCGCGCTATGCCCTTGGCTGGCGCGTCTACAAATATGGTGAGGCCGGTAACCGGGTTGTCGGGCATCGCGGCGCGGTCGAGGGCTACCGGTCCTACATCCTGTTCGATCCGGACCGCGACACCGGCGTTGTCATTCTCTGGAATTCCAGTTCCCGTCGCCCCAATGGCATCGGGTTTGAAGTCATGGACATGGCCTACAACCTCCCCTTCCACGACTGGATGGAGCTCGGCACGTCCGCCAGCGCCGGCACTCACTGACATTCCAATCACGGGCCTGTCAGCGGGGCGCACGCAGACGTGACGGGATATTTCCGCGGCATCGGGCTATGTGGGGGCTTCATTCGCTCCCTACTCCAGACCCGGTGCCCATGCCTGATTATCTTCCTGCCAAACGCTTGCTGACCAGCCTGCTCCTCGCCCTCCTCGTGGCCCTGCCCGGCACGGCGCAGGAGCACGACGCGTGGACCCGCCTCCTCGAAACCTATGTCCATGAGAGCGCCGACGGCGTGACCCGCGTCGACTATGCCGCCCTTGCCGCGAGCCCTGAAGACCGCGCGGCGCTGAACACGTATATTGCCGACTTCGAGGCGCGTGACCTGTCCGGCGCCAGCAATGCCGATTTCGCCGCCTGGGCCAATCTCTACAATGCCGTGACGGTCCGCTATATCGTGCAGGCCTACCCGCTGGAGTCGATCCGCGGCGGCTATCTGTTCGGCGGCCCATGGAAGAAGATCAAAGTCATGGCCGGCGGCCGCGAGGTCTCCCTCGACGCTATCGAGCATGAGATCCTGCGTCCGCGCTTTGGCGATCCGCGCGTGCATTATGCCATCAATTGCGCATCCTATGGCTGCCCGAACCTGCTCAGACGGGCCTGGACAGCCGACACACTGGACGCAGACCTCGACGCCGCCGCGCGGGATTACATCAATCATGCGCGCGGCGTCAGTGTGGGGAAACGTGGCCTAACCGTCTCCTCCATCTATAAATGGTTCGAAGCCGATTTCGGCGGATCGAAAGACGGCGTTATCAAACACCTGCTTGAATATGCCGAGCCCGCCTTGGCCGAAAGCCTTCGCGCCGCCCCGAAAATCCGCGACTATCAGTATGATTGGTCGCTCAACGACACCCGGACGGACCCTGCCAATGACTGAAGACACGCCCCAGCCATCGCGTCCGCTCTGGATCCGCCTCTGGCCGCTTTACCTGATCGCGGGCGGCCTCATCGCCGCCTGGGCGTTCGGCCTGTTCGATTATCTCTCGCTCGACACGTTGCGCCAGCAGCAGGCCAGCCTCCGCGCCTTCGTTGAGGACAATCTCATCCTCGCCATCGCCGCCTATATCGGCATCTATGCCGCCAGCACGGTCTTCATGCTACCGGGCGCCTTGTGGATCACGATCAGCGGCGGCTTCCTGTTTGGGCTGGCCGGCGGCACGCTCGCCACCGTGGTGGGCGCGACGCTCGGCGCCAGCCTGCTCTTCCTCGCTGCGAAGACGTCCCTTGGCGGCTTCATGCGCAAGATCGCCAGCGGCTATGCCGACAAGGTCCGCACCGAATTCCAGAACAGTCCGCTGGCCTACATGTTCGCCATGCGCTTCATCCCGGCCATGCCCTTCCCCATCGCCAACATCCTGCCCGCAATCCTCGGCGCCAAGTATCGGGACTATGCCATCACCACCTCGCTTGGCATCGTGCCCGGCGTGCTCGCCTATACCTGGGTCGGGGCCGGGCTTGGCGCGACCTTTGCCCGCGGCGAAGACCCGGACCTTGCCTCCGTGTTCCAGAATCTCTTGCCAGCCGCCATTGCGCTTGGGATCGTGTCCCTGCTGCCAGTCGCGTGGAAGAAATTCTTCCCGCGCAAAGCCAACCAGATCGAAGAGGCCGCCTGATGCCCGAAACCGCCGACCAGAATGCCCGCGCCCCGCTCGCCGGCTCCGCCGATCCCGCCCGCACGCCGACCTCCCCTGCTCCGCATTCTCCGGGCGCGGCCCCCATGCGCGAGATGAAAGCCGACCTCGTCGTGATCGGCGCAGGCTCGGCCGGCCTGTCCGCCGCCGCCGGCGCGGCCCAGTTCGGCCTGTCGGTCGTGCTGTATGAGAAAGGCGAAATGGGCGGAGACTGCCTGAACACCGGCTGCGTCCCGTCCAAGGCCCTGCTCAGCGCGGCGAAAGCCGCCGCCCAAATCCGCGAAGCTGGCAAGTTCGGTATCGAGACTACGCCGCCCCGCGTGGACTGGGAGAAGGTCAAGCTGCACGTCCGCACCGCCATCGCCACCATTGCACCGGTCGACAGCCAGGAACGGTTTGAAGGCCTCGGCTGCACCGTGATCCGGGAACATGCAAAATTCGCCGCGCCCGATACCATCATCTCCCCAACCACACGGGTGAAAGCCCGGCGCATTGTCATCGCCACCGGCTCGCGCGCGTTCATCCCGCCCATCGAGGGGCTCGCAAAAACCCCCTACCTCACCAATGAAACCCTTTTCGATCTGCCGGACTTTCCGGAACACCTTGTCATTCTCGGCGGCGGCCCCATCGGCATGGAAATGGCGCAGGCCTTTGTCCGCCTCGGTGCCAAGGTCACCGTGATCGAAATGGACAAGGCGCTCGGCCGCTCCGACCGCACCCATGCCGAAATTGCCATCGAGACTCTGCGCGCCGAAGGCGTCACGATCCTGGAAGGCTACAAGGCAACGAAGGTCGAGCAGGAGGGTCAGGCCCTCCGCATCCACACAGAGCCAAAGAATGGCGAGGCCTGGATCGTCGAAGGCTCCCACCTGCTCGTCGCGGTGGGCCGCCAGACCGTCTTTGACGGCATGGACCTCGAAAAGGGCGATGTCGATCATGACCGGAAAGGCATCCTCGTCGGCGACAATCTGCGCTCCAGATCCAATCGCCGCGTTTGGGCGCTCGGCGATGCCGCCGGACGCGAGCAATTCACCCATATTGCCGGCTGGCACGCCTCCGTGTTCGCCCGGCGCGCCTTTTTCAAACAGCGCACGACGGCCCACAGCCTGCCCGTGCCAGCGGTCACCTATACCTCCCCCGAAATCGCCCAGCTCGGCCTCACCGAAGCCGAAGCTCGCAAACAACATGGCGACGAGATCACCACGCCGAGTTTCAGGTTCGAAGAAAGCGACCGTGCCATCGCCGAGGCTGATACCGAAGGCGAGGTGAAGCTGATCGTGCGCAAGGGCAAATTGCTCGGCGCCTCCATCGTCGGCAAGGATGCGGGCGACCTGATCCAGCTGGTTTCGGTCGCCATGTCCAACGGGCTCGGCGTGAAGGAGCTGACCAATTTCATCTCCCCCTACCCGACCCGCGCCGAAGGGGTGAAACGCGCCGCCAATGCGCACTATGCCGATGTTGTGTTCGGCAAGAGCGCCAAACGGCTCGTCGGCTTGCTCCAACGTATCCCCTAGGCTAGTTCAGGCGATGTGAACGACACCGCCGACCTGCCCCTGCCGGATCCAGACCGAACCCGCGCCGGAGCGCGCTGGTTCAACAGCCTTTCGTTCCGGCTTTTCGGCCTGACCATTCTCGCCATTCTCGTCGTGGAAGCCTTCATCTTCGTGCCGAGCGCATCCGGGTTCCGGACCACATGGCTGACCGAGCGGGTCGAGGCAGCCCGCATCGCATCCCTCGCGCTTGAGGCCGCACCGGACAGGTCGGTCTCGGAAGAATTGTCGGCCCAGCTGCTCATGTATGCTGAAGTGTGGGCTGTCACCGAAATCGAAGACGACATGCGCTTCCAGCTCCTGCCCGCCCAAATGCCACTGGAGGGCGGCTTGCGCATGCTCGACCTCCGCGAGACGACCTCCATGAACCGCGTCGCCAACACGTTCGGTGCTTTCTTCGCCCCGGATGACCGCATTCTCGTGGTCACAGCGCAGGGCGTGGAAGACGACCGGGTGATCGAAGTCCTGATGCCCCACGCGCCGATGAAATCTGCGCTGCTTGCCTATGCGCGCCGGATTGCCGGCCTGTCACTCCTGATAGCGCTCGCGGCGGCCACGATCATCTATGTCCTGCTTCATCTCCTGGTCGTGCGCCCCATGCAGCGCGTGACGCTCAGCGTCGAACAATTCCGCATGGATCCCGGCGCCTGGAGCCGGCGCCTGCCGCATACCAAACGCCGCGACGAAATCGGCCGGGCCCAGAATGCCCTCGCAGACATGGAAAGCGCCGTCGCCGAGAGCTTCCGCCAGCGCTCTCATCTTGCCGAACTCGGCACGGCAGTCGCCAAGATCAATCATGACCTGCGCAACTCACTCGCCTCGGCGCAGCTGGTCTCGGACTCGCTCGCCCGCTCCGAGGATGCACGTGTACAGAAGGCTGCGCCGCGGCTTGAGCGGGCCCTGACCCGCGCCATCAAACTGGCCACCGAAACGCTGGACTATGGCAAGGCCACGCCCCAACCGGCCGAGCTTGAAGGGGTCGGTCTGAGGCAGGCGCTGGACGAGGCCGCCGACGAAGCGCTCGCGGCATGGCCATCGGTGGAATTCATCAACAATGTCCACATGCTCGACCATGTCATGGCGGACCCGGACCATTTGCATCGCATCGCATCCAATTTGATCAGGAACGCCGCAGAGGCCATGTCCGCCGCCGGATCGGACCCCTCCCGTATTTTCGTCAGTCTGGAAACGAACGACATCGTCTTCACAGACACCGGTCCCGGCCTGCCGGACAAGGCCGCCCAGAACCTGTTCACCCCCTTTGCAGCCACCACGCGCCAGACCGGCACAGGGCTTGGCCTCGTCATCGCGCGGGAACTCGCCCGGTCCATGGGCGGCGACCTCTCCCTGTCGGAAACCGGCCCGAATGGCTCGGTCTTCCGTCTCACACTTCCGCCACAGGACTGACACCTCCTGCCATAAAGCCGGGAACCAAGCCCGGCCGCATGCATTGGTCCACCAGATAGCTGGATGGACATCATGACACCCGAAACCATTGTTTCTGCTTTATTTTCCACGGGCGCTGCTGCGGCGGCCGGACTCGCCGTCATGCTGCAGCCCACACTCCCCCACCCGGATGTGACGCCGGTCGACCACTTCCAGGAAGCTGACTTCGCGATCTATGACCGCGACTTCACCCTGCAAAACCGGAATTGCGAAATCGGCATCCAGAAGCGCGGTATCTGCCTGAGTGGCTCCCCTCTGGAAGACTCCATCGTGCCCGGCATGGTGCTGCCGGTGGAAGTGCCCGCCACAAGCGCGGAATTTCCGATCATCCTTGAGAGCCCCCTGAAGAAACCGAACCTGCAGACGGTCCGGTTTGGCCACCGCATCGCGCTGTTCAATACGACCACCCGCGAAATTATCGACGTCATGGACCTTGATGCGCAGAGCTTTGCCGAAGCCCATGATCTCAGCCACCAGAAAGCTGACCTGGCCGAGAGCGCGGCACGGTCCAGCTAGGATTTTCGTCCCAAACATCCAGGCACAAAAAAAGCCAGCCCCGAAAGGCTGGCTTTTTGCTGTCGATGGCGGCGAGACTAGTTGGCCTCGTCTTCGATGTCGTCAGCAGCGTCGTCGATCTCTTCACCAAGCTCTTCAGCCGGGCCTTCATTCGTGTCACATGCTGCGAGACCAAACGCGCCGAGACCGAGCAGAATTGCAATAAGTGGCTTTTTCATTTCCATAACTCCTTTATCAGTCAGCCCCCAGAGTGAAGGCGTCCCCCTCCCAACGTGCGGATGGGGGTCTGGTTCCGACGGAGCAGGACCGGTTTGACATCCCCCTATACCCCCCCACCAGACGCCCCCACCCTCATCCATGTCGATGAGTGGCTGATCGTCACAGACAAGCCGTCCGGCCTGCTCTCGGTGCCGGGACGTGGCCCGGACAAGGCCGATTGTGCGCGATCCCGTCTCCAGGACACCTATCCCGACGCGCTGACCATCCATAGGCTCGACATGTCGACCAGCGGCCTGTTGCTGTTTGCCCGATCTAAGGAGGTCCAACGCGCCCTTGCGGCCGAATTCGAACAGGGGCGCGTGGAGAAATCCTATCTGGCAGATGTCTGGGGCGCCCCCGCCAATGAAACCGGCCTGATCGATCTGCCGCTCATCAATGACTGGCCAAACCGGCCCCGCCAGAAAGTGGATCACGAGAGCGGAAAACCGAGCCAGACCCGCTATGAAATTCTGGACCGCCGGAAAAACACCGCCCGCCTGCAACTCACACCGCTGACCGGGCGCACCCACCAGCTGCGCGTACACCTTGCTGCGCTCGGCCATCCCATTCTCGGCGACGACCTCTATGCACACGAGGAGGCGCTTCAGATGACGCCGCGCCTGCACCTGCACGCCACGGAGCTTCACTTCCGCCACCCCGGGACCGGGGTCATGTCACGCTATGAATCCCGGTGCCCATTCAAAACGCCTTGACCCGTGCCGATTTTGATATTATCGTTTTTCGATAATTTGGAGATTCCCCATGCACGCCGAGATCGTTCGCCTGTCGCTGCACCATGTCGATATCAAGATCGTGAAAGACGACCAGATGCATGTCCTGCAATGGCGGCGCAATCTGCTCTGGGACGAAGTGCTGCTCGATGGCAAGCGTCAGGCCTCCAGTCACGGCCTGTTCGGCCGGGAGAAGGTTTACGGTCTCGTCTTCGGACGTGATGAAGAGGGAAAAGGCGGCGAACAGGTCATGCTGCTGCTTGATCCCGCAACGCATCACGAATGGCTGGAAAGCACCCAGCGCGTCAAAGGGGTTCGGCTGGAAGGCCGGGACGGCCCGCTCGTCGCCTACGGATCCCTCGACCCCAAGACACTCGAAAAGCCCGCAACATTTGCGGACTGGATGAAAAAGAGCATGGGCATGGAATGGGGCGACTCGCCTTCGAGCCGCCCCAACTAGCAATCCTTAAGAATCCCGTGAACTCGCGGAAACCGGAACGAGACGGACCGTGGCTTTCCGGTTCAGCGGTTCGACAATACCATTCGCCGCATAGGCCTGGGCTTCGCCTTTCGGCATGACGCCAATCTGTTCGGCAGAAATCCGGCGGGCTTCCAGCGCGGCCATCACGGCTTCAGCGCGATCTTCCGACACTTTCTGGTTCAGATCGGCTGGTCCGGTCGCATCGGCATGGCCAGCCACTTCAATGCGGAAATACTCGCACTGGGCGGAATCTGCGGCCACAGCGTCCAGAACCGCTTCAGCCTGATCACCAAGCTGCGTGACACCGCGCTCGAAATAGATCGTGAATTCCTCGACGGCGCAGGCGGCGGGGGCCGTTTCATAGGTGACCGGCTCCTGCGGTGGGGCCGGCAATTCTGCATGGGCCGCCAGGGCTGCCGTTGCGGCAGAAATCAGGGTCAGGCTGGCGATTTTCATGGTCGTCTCCATAAGTGACTATGCAAACAGAAACGCCGCCTTTCCCGCCCGGTTCCTCACAATCTTTTCTTTGTGCGCCCCTCATGGGCCTTCGCCGAGGCCGGATCGGCCGGCCAGTCATGCTTCGGATAGCGTCCGCGCATGTCCTTTGCCATGTCCAGATAGCCCGCCCCCCAGAACCGTCCGAGATCCTGTGTCGTGGCCACAGGCTTCCTGCCCGGCGACAGCATTTCCACCGTCACCGGCACCCGCCCTGATGCCAGGGTCGGATGCGCGCTCAGCCCATAGAAGGCCTGTGCCCGCGCAGACACCAGCGGCGCGCGGTCATCGAGATAATCCACCTGCGCCGTCTGGCCGGACGGCAGTGACAGGCTGAGCGGCGCCTCCTTGCGCAGCGCTTCCTGCACCTGCCAATCGAGCGAGGCGATCAGGGCCTCACGGACCGCATGCGGCGCAGGCACCTGTGCACCTTTCCGTTTCAACAGGGGGAACAACCAGTCGTTTGCCGTCTCAACCAGTTTCTCTGTGTTCCAACCCGTTTCATCCAGGCACCCTGCCGTTTCAAGCATTGCGATCCGGGCCAGAGTCTCGCGCACCACATCGCCTGCGCCGATGGCTTCGAAGCCCTCTTCCGCAATTGCCTCCAGCATCGCGCGGGCGGCCACAGTCGGGCTCGGCTTTGGCAGCGGACTTTCCGACAGGACAATCGCGCCGAGCGCCTTCACCCGCCGCGCCGCAAACTTGCCGGTCTTCGGGTCGAAGCTGGCCCGGTCTTCCGAGACGATCCCGCCAATCTCCAGCGCGTCCGCCTCTGAAATCGGGGCAGCCAGCGAAATCCGGGCTTCCTTCGCCGCGCCGCCAAGATCGGCAATCACCAGCCAATCCTGTTTCGCCAGCGCTTCGGTCTCCGGCAGCATGGCCGCCCGGCCCGACGCCATGAGGTAGCTGCCTGAACTGCCGGGGCGCTTGCGGGCAATCTGGTCCGGCCAGGCGCGCGCCAGAAGTTTCGCCACATCTCCGCCTGGTACGGCCCCCTTCCCCCAGCTTTTCGCCTGCGCCTTCAGGCTGCGGGCGCGCGGCGAGCCATCGCGGCGGAACCCGGCCAGCCGGTCGCGCACATCCGGTGAATTGCCGCCCATGCCGCGTTCTCCGGCAAGGGCGGCAATCTCTGCCGCCAAGGCCCGCGCTTCGGCGTTCGGCGCGCTCGCCACCAGGGCGCCAAGCCGGGAGGGCAATGGCAGGCGAGCCATTTCGGAGCCAAGCACCGTCAAGGCGCCAGCTTCATCAATGGCACCCAGCGTCGAGAGCAGATCCTGCGCCGCCTTCAGCCGCCCGGCGGGTGGGGCATCCATCCAGGTCAGGCGCCCGGCATCGCGTTCACCCCATTCCGCGAGGGTGAGGACGAGCCCGGAAAGATCACTCTTCAGGATTTCCGGCACCGGGGCGGGCATCAGGCCCCGCGTCGCCGCCTCGTCCCATAGCCGGTAACAGACGCCCGGTGACAGGCGCCCCGCCCGGCCGCGCCGCTGGTCAACGGAGGCCCGCGAGGCCTTCACCGTCGACAGGCGCGTCCCCAAGCCGCCAGCGGCCTCTTCCGCCACACGCGAGAGGCCGGAATCGATCACGATCCGCACACCCTCAATCGTCAGCGCGCTCTCAGCAATATCCGTCGCCAGCACAATCTTGCGCATTCCTTCCGGCGCCGGTGACACGGCCGCATCCTGCTCTGCCGGGCTCAGCGCGCCGAACAGAGGGGCCACGCGCACATTGTCCGGCACGGTCTCAAGCTGCTCTGCCGTCCGCTGGATTTCCCGCGCGCCGGGCAGGAAGGCGAGGATCGAGCCTTCCTCCTCGCGCAGCGCCTTGCGCACAGCGGCCGCCATCCGGTCTTCGATCCGGTCCTGCGACCGGCCGAGATATTTCGTCTCCACGGGATATTGCCGCCCCTGACTCTCCACGACCGGAGCCCCAAGAACGCTGGATACTTTTTCCGTATCGAGCGTGGCCGACATGATCAGGATCCGGAGATCATCACGCAAAGCGCCCTGGGCTTCCATTGCCAATGTCAGTCCCAAATCCGAATTCAGCCTGCGCTCATGAAATTCATCAAAGATCACCGCCCCGACGCCCGCCAGTTCCGGATCAGACAGGATACGCCGTGTGAACAGGCCATCCGTGATCACTTCCACGCGCGTCGCCGCAGACACCTTTCGGTCCACCCTTGTCGTCAGGCCGACGGATTGCCCGAGTTTCTCTCCGAGAGAGTTCGCCATCTGCTGCGCCGCCATGCGCGCCGCAATGCGCCGCGGCTCAAGCATGATGATCGTGCCCTCTATGACGGGGGCGTCACCGAGCAGTCCCGCCAGCGCCAGGGGCACGCGCGTCGTCTTGCCTGCGCCGGGCGGCGCGGCGAGCACAAGCCGCGAGTGGTCGCGCAGGCCCGCGCATATTTCGGCCAGCACATCATCAATCGGCAAGGAGAGCAGGGAAGGCTGCATCCTGCCTGATAGGCTTTTCATCATCCGGCTGGCAAGCTGCAGGAATGCGCACCGCGCGATTGCCTTCCCCTGCAGCGCGCCCTACCGTCGGGCGCTACAGACGGGGCAGGAGCAGCTTATGAAATGGTGGTTTGGTATTGATCTCTGGAAACGGGTGATCGCAGGACTGGTTCTGGGTGCCCTCGTCGGCTTGGGCCTGCGCTATGGCCTCGGCCCGGAAGCCGCCAGTGCCAATGTCTCCGCCTGGGCCAAGCCCATTGGCGATGCCTTCATCAACCTCATCAAGATGCTGGTTGTCCCGCTGATTTTCACCACGCTGCTCTCGGGCGTGCTGGCGATGGGCGATCCGAAAAAGCTCGGCAGCCTCGGGGGCCGCGCCCTGCTCATGTATATGGGCACCACGGTCGTCGCTGTCAGTTTTGGCCTGCTCATGGGCACGCTGATCCAGCCCGGCGCCGGCTTTGACCTCTCGATTGCCTCAGCCGCAGACATTGCCGAGGCCAAGGCCCGGCTCGATGCAAACCCGCAGCCCGGCAGCATCGGCGAACAGCTGATGAATACGCTGCTCTCCATCATCCCGACCAATCCCGTCGCGGCCTTGACCAATGGCGATGTGCTTCAGATCATCTTCTTTGCCATCCTGCTCGGCATCGGCATCCTGATGACCGGCGAGGCCGGCAAGCCTCTGGCAAACGTCATCAACAGCGCCGCCGAAGCGGTCATGAAACTGACCCTGATTGTCATGGAGACCGCGCCCTTCGGCGTGTTCGCCCTGATGGCCTGGGTGCTTGGTGAGCGCGGGCTCGACATTCTTGTCTTCCTCGGCAAGCTGACGCTGACCCATTACCTCGCCTGTTTCCTGCACATCGCCATCACCTATGGCCTGATCATACGCGGCGGCCTGCGCCTGCCGCTCATACCCTTCTTCCGGGGCGTTGTGGATGCCCAGGCCGTGGCCTTCTCGACCTCGTCCTCGAATGCCACGCTGCCCATGACGATTTCCTGTGCGCGGGAAAACCTCGGCATCGGCAAGCCGGTCGCCTCCTCCGTCCTGCCGCTGGGCGCGACGATCAACATGGACGGTACCGCGCTCTACCAAGGCGTGATTGCCCTGTTCGCGGCCCAGGCCATGGGCACGCCCATGACGGCCGGCATGTATCTCACCATCATCCTGATGGCGACGCTCGTCTCGATCGGCAC
>DHZF01000155.1:0-5803 GCA_002414505.1 Hyphomonas sp. UBA5111
GGGCAAGGGATGTCGTGGTCATGGCCGCCCTGCTATAACGAAAGCCCCGCACTGGAAAGAGAGGGCGCACATTGCGCTGTTTGAACAGTTAGCAGTTTCTTTCCCTCTTTCCCTCAATTTCCAGAAAGATGTTTGACGGCGAGAAATGCTGATCACCTATGGTAGAGATTGGCAGATTGGGAGGGAGAACCCATGACAGACCTGTTCATGCACATCGCCGTATGGGGTGCAGCCCTGCTGGGCGTTTATCTTGTCGTCTATACTTTGGTAAAATGGCGCCGCGCGGCCCGTGCCTGCCATCCTATGCCATTCCGTCGCCGAAAGAGCTATCTCACGGGACTGGCGTTCAGCGTGATGTTTGTTGCGTCACCGGCTCTGGTACATGCCGACGGGCACATGATCGAGGCGGGTATCTCACACTTCTTTGCGGCCTGACCCTCAGGCCTCTTCGAGTTCGACGCCCTTGTCTTTCATGAAGTCGCGCAGTTCGCCGCTTTCGAACATCTCTTTGACGATGTCACAGCCGCCAACGAATTCGCCCTTCACATAGAGCTGCGGAATGGTCGGCCATTCCGAATAAGCCTTGATGCCTTCGCGCACAGCCTGGTCTTCCAGGACGTTGGTCGAGACATAGTCAACGCCCAGATAATCCAGAACCTGCACCACGACGGACGAGAACCCGCATTGCGGGAAGGTCGGTGTGCCCTTCATGAAAAGCACGACGTCATTGGATTTGACGGCCTTTTCGATGGCATCGAGCGTGGCTTGATCGGTCATTCTGGTATCTCCGCTGTTGCCTCAGCATGTGTGGTGGATACCCGGCAGCGTCAAGCTTTGATGCTGCCGGGAGGTGTTCCCCTTACCAGCCACAGCTTTCGGTGGCGTTCTGATCCTTCAGGTAAAGCATGAGCGGATCGAAATATTCGATGATCGCGCTGCCATCCATCTGGCGGGTGCCAGTGAACTCTTCCAGCGTGTCCGGCCAGGGCTGGGAAGCGCCGGCTTCGAGCATCGCATTGAAGCGCTCGCCAACTTCCTTGTTGTCATAGATCGAACAGCGGTGCAGCGGGCCTTCCCATCCGGCCTGCTCGCAGGCGGCTTTGTGGAACTGGAACTGCAGGATGTAGCTGAGGAAGTAACGCAGGTAGGGCGTATTGCCCGGAATGTGGTATTTCGCGCCGGGATCAAATGCATCGGCCGGGCGCGGAGCCGGCGGCACGAGGCCCTGATTTTTCAGGCGAAGATCCCACCAGGATGTGTTGTAGGCGTCTGGTGCGGTCTCACCCGACAGGACACCCCAGCGCCAGCCATCCACCGTCAGGGCGAAGGGCAGGAAGGCGATCTTGTCGAGCGCAGTCTGCATCAGCAGGGCGGTGTCGGCATCAGCGCCCGGCTTTTCCTCCTCGGTGATCAGATTGATCTGCTCAAGATATTCCGGTGTGATCGACAGGCCGACAAAGTCACCAATGGCTTCGTGGAAGCCGTCATGTGCGCCGGTCTTGTAGAGATAGTCCTGATCCTTGTAGGCGCGCTGGTAGAAATTGTGACCGAGCTCGTGATGGACTGTGTAGAAGTCTTCCGAGTTCACCTCGGTGCACATCTTGATGCGCACATCCTCTTCATCGTCGAGATCCCAGGCCGAGGCGTGGCAGACGACTTCGCGGCCCTCTGGACGTACGATCATGGAGCGCTCCCAGAACGTCTCAGGCAGGGGATCAAGGCCAAGCGATGTGAAGAAGGCTTCGCCCGTCTCGACCATCTTGATGGCGTCATAGCCCTTTTCCTGCAGGCGCTCGGTGAGGTCGTAGCTGGGTCCCGGCACGTCAGGTTTCACGACGTCATAGATGGAGGACCATTGCTGGGCCCACATATTGCCGAGCAGGTCAGCGCGGATCGGCCCGGTGCGCGGCTGGACGTCGTCGCCATATTCGTCATTCAGCTTGGCGCGCGTAAAGCAGTGCAGCTCCTCATAGAGCGGTTCCACCTGCGTCCACAGGCGTTGCACTTCAGCTTCCATGTCTTCCGGTGCCATGTCGTAGCCAGACAGCCACATCTGGTCGAGGCTTTCGAAGCCGAGCTCGTTGGCGCCTTCATTGGCGATCTCGACCATGCGGGCATAATCATCCTTCATCGGCACGGAAATTGTGCGCCAGCCTTCCCAGACGGCTTTCAGTTCTTCCGGGTCACGGCTCGTCTCGATGATGGTCGAAAGCTGGTCGAGGTTCAGCGCCTCGCCCTTGTAGGTGAACTTGCCGGTGCCATAGGTGGCGTCGAGGCCCGTGGTGATCTGCGACAGCTCTTCGGCGGCGCCGGGCGTCGACGGGGCAGGGATGGTGATCCCGGTCCGCAACATGGTCATCTTGCGGGCAAGGTCAGCGGGCAGGACGCTGACGTCGAATTGCTTGGATTCATTCGCCAGAGAGACAGCCAGCTTGGTGGAAACGGCGCCAGCCGCTGCGGCGGCAGCATTGGTTTCCGGCGTGATGTTCGTGGCCTGGTTCCAGTAAGCCTGCGCGGCAATACGGCTCTGCGCAGCGAGTTCGGCTTCGGCGCGCTCAAGGAAGGCGCGGGCCTCGGCGATTTCAACAGAATGGTCTGCTTCCGCAACCCCTACCGCGACAGATTCAGCGGTATCCAGCGTTGCCTCGTCAGCCTTTTCAGGCGCCGTGCAGGCCGCAATCATGAAGCTCAGCGCGATGGCGCTGGTCGTTAAGGTCAGGCGTTTCATAGGGTCGTTTCCTCATCCTTGGTTGCGGATGAAACAATATCGAACCGATCCCGTCGTCAATGTGTAAGATTCAGGAATCCGGCGCCCGTGTTTTCAGCGCCAGCGCATGAAGCTCACCGCCCATCGTGCCTTTCAGGGCAGAATAAACCAGCTGGTGCTGTTTCACGCGCGGCATGCCGGCAAACTGGCTGCTTACAATCTCCGCCTGCCAGTGATTGTCATCGCCAGCGAGGTCGGTCAGCGTGATCTCCGCTTCCGGGAAAGCGTCGGTGAGGTAACCGAGCAGCGTCTCGCGTGACATGGCCATGGGCAGTTCCTTCCAGTTTGCGGGCAGAACTGGCGTCTCCCACCTGCGACGTCAAGCATCTGCCTGACCTGATTGTGACATCAGAGGACCAATCCTAAGATGTTGAACACAAAAGAAACTGCCGGATTCCTGACATGACCAAGATGCGCGTCTTCATTCTCGCGGAGTTCCTCTTCGCCCTGACCGTCATTGCGGGTGTCCTGCTCTATCTGAACCGGGGCGACGACACACCGGAATCGCTGGCGCAGTATCACACCACCTATGTCGACGGCCCGGCCATGTTGAACCTGACAGAGACTCTGTCTTCAGATGCGCTACAGGGCCGCGAGACCGGCACTGAGGGCAATGCCGCCGCCCGAGGGTTCATCCTGAAACGGTTCGAGACGATCGGGCTGCGCCGCGTGGGCGACGCCTATGAACACGCCTTTCCGATCCTGCCGGAGCAGGTTGAGGGGGAGACGGCCCCATCGGAAGGCGTGAACCTTCTGGGCTGGATCGGCGGCAAGACGCCAGGCAAGGGGCCGATGCTGATCGTGTCGGCGCATTATGATCATCTCGGAATCCAGGACGGCGAGATCTACAATGGCGCGGACGACAATGCGTCGGGCGTGGCGGCGTTGATCGGTGTGGCGGAATATTTCGAGCACCATCCCCCGGAGCATGACATCTTGTTCGCTGCGCTGGACGCAGAGGAGAAGGGCTTTCTTGGCGCGAAGGCGCTGGTTGCGTCCGGCTTGGTCGATCTCGGCCGCGTGGCGCTCAATATCAATTTCGACATGGTCAGCCGCTCCGATGCGGGTGAGCTGTATGTCGCCGGGACGACGCCATATCCCCAGCTGAAGCCGATGATGGACGACCTGGCCGCGCAGGCCCCGGTCTCCCTGCTGACGGGGCATGACTCACCGGACCTCGGCCATGATGACTGGACGGCGCAGTCGGATCATGTGGCCTTTCACGAGGTGGGCATCCCCTTTCTCTATTTCGGAGTCGAGGACCATGCGGGCTATCATGATCCCACGGATGATTATGTGAACCTCACACATGATTTCTTCGTGCGGGCCGGGGATACGTTGGTCATGGCAGTCGAGGCCGGGGACCAGTGGATCGGTCATGTGGACCCATGAAAAAATTGATCCTTTCAATGACCATAAGGACAATGCGGGCGCGCCAACGCAGACGCGGCGAATGCGTTCCATCCAGTCTGCGCAACGCCTGTTTCGTGGTATGAAAACCACACCTTGAGACGCATAAATCCCTTTCTGAAACAACGGTAAGGGTCGTTAATCCGCATTAAGAATATGTGGCTTTCCGGCAACTGCTGTGTGTTGCGGTTTTTTCATCGGAACGGACACAGTTCAGACACGGTTTCCTTGTGGTCTCGTCGAACTGGCGGGAGCTGAACACGTCTTTAAAGGAGACCACATGTTTAAGTATTTTCTGATCGCATCCGCGGCTACGGGTCTGGCTGTTTCTGCACAGGCTCAGTCCTATGAGAGCGACACGGGCTTCTATCTGGATGGTGGCTACCAGTATCTGGAAATCGAACCCGATGGTGCAGAACAGGGCGTCGACACGAACGGCATTGCCGCACGTCTTGGCTACAAGTTCAACAACGTCTTCAGCCTCGAAGGCGAGCTGGCTTCGGGCATCGATGATGGCGAGTTCGACTACAATGTCGACGAGGACGAATTTAACCTCGACGACAACAATGACGGCGACTTCAACGATCTGATCTCAGCGTCGGGTGATATCGGCCTGAACTATCTCGTCGGCATCTACGGTCGCGCTGATGTGCCGCTCACGGAGCGTCTCAATGCGTTTGCCCGTGCGGGTTATGCTTACATCGACCTCGACGCCTCCCTGGCGACGCCGGGTGGTGAGCCAATCACGATCTCCGACTCTGAAGAGGGTCCGGCAGTTGGTGCTGGTCTTACCTATGACCTGAACGAAAACTGGGAGCTTCGCGGCGACTACACCTACTATTCGTTCGAAGATACCGACACGAATGGTGTCATGCTGGGTGTTGGCTACAAGTTCTAATCGAATTGTAGCATCCCACACCGAGCGCCCCTTCCGCAGAATGCGGGAGGGGCGTTTTTCGTTCAGTCGACGGAATTCATATAGGTTGGCAGCCAGCCTTCATGCGCTTCGCGGAGCGAGGCGAGAGGGAGGCGCTGCTCTGATGCGGCTCCCACGATTTTGAAAACGATGCCGTCACCGGTGAAGACGCCGACTTGCGTGACTGGGAGTCCGGACTGGGTCAGTTCGGTGCGCAACGCCTCTTCCTGAGACGGAGACACGGCGACAATGTAGCGGTCATGGTCTTCGCCGAACAGGTAAGCAGTGGTGGTGTCGGCAGGGGCGAAGATCTTCGCCCCAAGACCCGAAGCGAGTCCCATCTCGGTCACGGCGCATGCCATCCCGCCCTCGCTCGTGTCATGGACGGCGCGGACCAGTCCTGACGCCACCAGCTTGCGAACCGCTGAGGCGATGCTCACCGTGCGGGCGAGGTCCACGACCGGCGGGGCGCCCAGATCGGTCCCTTTCAGGGAAAGCACTTCGCGGGCGTAGAGGCTCGCGCCCAGCTCGCTACCATCCGACCCGATCATGAAGGCGAGGTCGCCATCTTGTGCACCCTTCAGCGTCGCCACCTTGGAGAGGTCCTCGATCAGTCCGACACCGCCCACGACCGGGGTTGGTGGAATGGCAACGCCATCGGTCTCATTGTAGAGCGACACGTTGCCAGACACGACCGGGAAATCGAGTTC
>DHZF01000155.1:5890-6402 GCA_002414505.1 Hyphomonas sp. UBA5111
AGGTTGCGATAGGCCTCGGCCACAACGGCCTTGCCGCCTTCGTATGGGTCAGCGGCCACATAATGCGGGTTACAGTCCGAACAGATGGCCAGCGCCTTGTTGGTGCCGTGGATGCGGACAATGGCCGCGTCGCCTTGTGACTGCGAGCTGTCCACCGTGTCGCCCATCACATGGCGGTCATATTGTTCCCAAATCCAGCGCTTGGAGGCCATGTCCGGGCAGGACATCAGCTTCAGCAAGATGTCACCATAGTCTGCGGGCTCGGGATATTTGGACATGTCAAACGGCGCGCGCTTCGGTGGCTCTGTCCACGGGCGGTCATAATTCGGGGCGTCATCTGCGAGCGGCGCGACCGGGATGTCGCAGACCGTCTTGCCAAACTGTTTCAGCACGAGATGGCCCGTGTCGGTTGTCTCGCCAATTACTTCGGCGTCGAGGTCATATTTGTCGAAGATCGCTTTCGCGATTTCGATCTTGTCCGGATAGAGCACCATGAGCATCCGCTCCTGGCT
>DHZF01000153.1:0-588 GCA_002414505.1 Hyphomonas sp. UBA5111
TGGCGGCGGGAATCAAGCCCTCAACGGCGACCCGGAGCGGGGAAAGCCGGCGCCCTGTCCCCCGTTCGCTCCGGCGTATCAGCTGGAAGTATCGCCGCGTTTACAAACAGCTACAGGTTTGGCGCCCCGGTTTCGGGGCGCGCCAATCCATCTGAGGGCTGGCGCGGTCAGGCTCAGCCTCATGACACCGCCGCTCCCTCCCGCGCTTCAGGGCCTGACCCGTTTCTGGTGGGACGCGGCCGATTATCTTGCCTCGGCGGCCCAGAAGCGGCTCGGCCTGTGGCCGGTCGCGGCAAAGCCCTTCCTGCCGCGGGCCGAGCTTGAGCCGCTGGCGGGCCTTGTCGGCTTCCTGGAGGCCGTGCTGCGGCGCCTGTTCTGCCTGGCTGCCCTGGAGCTTGGGCCGCTGCCACCGCAAGCCCCCGCGCCGATCCAGCCGCCCCGGGCAGGGGCGCCGGTTCCGGCGGGCGCACAAACCGGGCGCAAGCCGGCAGCGCCGCGCTTTCGCCTGAGGGAAAGCGCCCGTCAGGTGTCCCGGACGCCTCCAAAACCCCATTTCCGCACCGGCCCGCGCATCCGCTTCCTCGACGC
>DHZF01000153.1:661-1232 GCA_002414505.1 Hyphomonas sp. UBA5111
CGCATCCGCTTCCTCGACGCGGACACGCCGGTCGACCTCAGAGACTATCCGGCGCAGCCAACTGACATTTTACCTGCAGGAAAACTCGTCCGGCGGGTGCTGGCAATTAACCACGCGCTCGATCATGCGGCCGAATACATCGACCGGATGCGGCGTCTCATGGTTACAGCAACACGGCCCATCCGGGCCTCTGTTCCACCTGCCTTCCGGTCGCGCAAACTGAGGCATCTGCAACAGGAAAGCGCCCGCCAACTCCACGCCTCACAAGCGATTCGCTACCGCCCGACACATCCTGAAACAGCCTGAAAATACAGGCTCTTTGCGCGGCGCCTTAGGGCTGTCGCGCCGCGTGTGCTGGTTAAGGGAGTCTTTCCGCCCCCGGAGAAATTTCACCCCCCGATTTCACCGAGAAGTTATCCCGTTCTGCGATTGTGCGCCGAGANNCCTTTTAAGGCCAGGTGCGGCCGTATCCGGGGTGGGCAAGATGAAACACACAACATTCGCAAAGCAAGCCGTCAACAAATTTCGCCGGCTGAAGCATGACACTGAGGGCAACATCGCGATCATTTTC
>DHZF01000153.1:1383-2634 GCA_002414505.1 Hyphomonas sp. UBA5111
ATTGACCTGCAACAGGTCAACACGGCCAAGAACCGCGTCCAGTTCATTCTGGACAGCGCGGTCATCGCCGGCGCCCGCGAAATGCAGGAGGGCAAGTCCGACACCGAGATCAAGAAATATCTCGAGAACTATTTCAAGTCGGCCATGAAAGCCCAGGGCAAGGGCACCGATTGCGCCGATCCGGTCCCGGTCATTTCGAGCGAGTCGCAGGACATCTCCGTGAGTGTCCGATGCGCCCAGCCGACCTCGATCATGCAGCTGACCGGCACGAAGGAACTCAACTTCAGCGTCACGTCTGCCTCGACCTACGGTATCGGCAAGGTCGACATCTCCTTCGTCTTCGACATCTCAGGCTCGATGAGAGGCAGCAAGATCGAGGCGCTCAAGAGCGCTGCCGACACGGCAATCGACGTGCTGCTCCCGAAAGATGATGACGGCACGACCGGCGAAGTGCGCATCGGAATGACGTCCTATTCCTACATGTCGGACGCTGGCGAGTATTTCGAGAAAGTCACGAACGTCAGCCCTACACGGACCTATTCCGTCACGTACGAGAAGGAAGTGGAAGTCGACAGGACATGGGTCTGCACACGGTATCGCAGAAACGGGTCCTGCAGAAATGGCTACTGGGAGAGAGAATACGAAACCCAGGAGTTCACGGAAACCAAGACCGTCACCAATACCTGCGTGAAGGAACGCATTGGGGGCGACGCGTATACCGATGAAAATCCCGGTCCTTACTCCTGGATCGAGCCTCATGACACCTGGGGCAGCGAATGGAACGGTAACGTATATTGGAACAGCGATCCTGAATGCAGCCCGCTGCCTGTCCTGCCGATGACCAGCAACCGCAACAAGCTGTTCGATTATGTTGACAGCCTGTATGCCAGTGGCGGCACCGCCGGCCATATCGGCATTGCGTGGGGCTGGTACCTGATTGCCCCTGACTGGGACACGGTCTGGCCGGCTGGCTCTGACCCGTATCCCTATGACGAGCCCGACTCTGCCAAGGCCATGATTGTCATGACCGATGGTGACTTCCTGAACCAGTATGCGCCGGGCCAGGGCAGCTCCTTCGACCAGTCGAAGAAACTCTGCGACAATATCAAGGACGAAGGCGTCAAAATTTACACCGTCGCCTTCCAGGCGCCCACCCAGGGTAAGGAAATCCTCAATTATTGCGCGTCCGGCGAAGACTTCGCCTTCACCCCGGACAGTGCTGAAGAATTGACCGAAGCCTATACCAAGATC
>DHZF01000153.1:2710-2991 GCA_002414505.1 Hyphomonas sp. UBA5111
TATACCAAGATCGCCCAGTCCATCTCGGACCTGCGCATACGGTATTGATCTCTCACTCAGGCAGCGGTGCCCAGGCATCGCTGCCGATCTTTTTGCTCCCCAATTCCTGTTTTGATTCAACGCGTTGAATCCGCAGTGTCGGGTTCGCAAGGTGCGTGATCTGGGTTATGGACAAACACCTCTGATCCGCTTTAAATAGGAAGTTGAAAACAGCGCATCGGGCGCTGCACACTTTTTTTTCGGGAGCCCCGTATGAAACGGGATCGTCTGTCTAGCGCTCC
>DHZF01000153.1:3043-3916 GCA_002414505.1 Hyphomonas sp. UBA5111
TAGCGCTCCCTCGCCGGTTGCGACCGCCCCTGCCCTTTCGGCAGCGGAGAGCTCTTGGCTCAGCGCCATCATCGCATCTTCTTCGGATGCCATCATTTCCAAAACCCTGGACGGCATCATCGCCAGCTGGAATCCGGCTGCCGAGCGTGTCTTCGGCTATACGCCAAGCGAAATCATCGGCAAGTCCATCCGCCTGCTGATCCCCGAGGACCGCCAATCGGAAGAGGACGACATCCTCGCCTCGATCCAGGCCGGCCGTACCGTGTCGAATTTCGAGACCGTCCGCCTGCACAAGGATGGCACGGCCATTCCTATCATGGTCACGGTTTCCCCGGTCCATGACGCCTCCGGCAAGATCGTCGGGGCCTCCAAGATCGTGCGCGATATTTCCCAGGAACAGGAAAACCAGGAACGTCTGCGCCAGAGCGAAACCCAGTTCAAGGCGCTGGCCGACAATATCCCCCAGCTCGCCTGGATGTCAGATCCGCAAGGTCAGATATTCTGGTACAATAAGCGCTGGTACGAATACACCGGCGCGGATGAAGCCGCGACCCTCGGACATGGCTGGCGCTCCGTACATCACCCGGAACATGAGGCGCGGGCGACCGAGCACTTCCTGGACTCGCTGAAGAAAGGGGAAATCTGGGAAGACACCTTCCCGCTGCGCGGCAAGAACGGCAAGTTCCGCTGGTTCCTCTCCCGGGCGCACCCGATCCGCGGCGAAGACGGCCAGATTCAGATGTGGTTCGGCACGAACACCGATGTCACGGACCAGAAGCAGCGCGAAGAACGTATCCAGCTCCTGCTCGGCGAGGTGAACCACCGCTCGAAGAACATGCTGACCCTGGTCCAGGCGATTGCGCGCCAGACCAT
>DHZF01000153.1:4026-6042 GCA_002414505.1 Hyphomonas sp. UBA5111
CGCGCGGGTCGAAGACATCATGAGTTCCCAGCTCGCCCATCTTGAAGATTTCATCGACACCCGGATCTTCCTCGAAGGCCCGCATGTGCGGCTGACCTCAGCGGCCGCCCAGTCGCTCGGCATGGCCCTCCACGAACTGGCCACCAATGCCGGCAAATATGGCGCGCTCTCCAATGATACGGGCCAGGTCCACATCCGCTGGAATGTGCGCCAGGAAGACGACACGAACCGGTTTGAAATCAACTGGACCGAAAGCGGCGGCCCGCCGGTCACCGCACCCGAGCGGCGCGGGTTCGGCTCCACGGTCATCGAAAAGATGACCCGCATTGCTTTTGGCTACCCGGTGAAGCTGGAATTCGCGCCTGAAGGCCTGCAATGGTATTTGATCAGTGTGGATGATCGCGTCTTTGAAGCCGATTTCGTGGCGGAGGCGAGCGAGTCCTCCTCAAACCTGTCGCGCCCGTCGAGTACAGCCAAAGTGGCCCAGTCAACCAATGGCTCTCGCCGGGTCCTCGTCGTCGAGGACGAAGCCATCATTGCCATAGACATGGCCGCGGCGCTGGAAGATGCAGGCTATATCGTGGTCGGGCCGGTCGGCTCGGTCTATGAAGCCATGAAGCTGCTCGATGAGCATACGTGCGACTGCGCCGTGCTGGACATCAACCTGACAGGTGAAACCTCATCCCCGGTAGCCAACCGGCTGATCGCGCATGGCATTCCCTTTGTCACCGTGTCCGGCAACACGCCGGAATCGAGCGGCGAGGAATTCAGCCAAGCGCCCTTCCTGTCGAAACCGATCGTGACCAGCAAGCTGCTCTCGAAGCTTTCGCTGATCCTGTCAGAGCCTGACCGCAAGGTCAGCTGACAGGCATATCGATCGGGGATTTGATAAGGGGAACTTCCGCCTTCACCTTGACGCCATCCGCCGCAAAGGTCCGCGTGGCCTTTATCTTGGGGAACATCTCGAACAATTGGGAGCCGAAGCCGGACCGTGTCGGCGGGCGTACATCGGGCACACCCGTTTCGGTCCAGTGGGCATGCAGGATGCGGCCTTCCATATACCATTCGAAGGTAAGATGACCGTCCGGCACGCTGAAGCATCCGAACTTCCGGGCGTTCGCAGCGAGTTCATGGATGATCAGGGCTGCATCCTTGCTCGCCTTGACCGTCAGCATGATATCGTTCCCGCGCAGCGTGTAGCGATTGCTGCCCCGGCCAAGCAGGCCCTCAAGCTCATCGGAAGCAACCTTCCGCAAGCTCAGCCCCCTCCAGTCATTATCGTTGAGGCTTGTATATATGCGGCTCATCGAGACCAGCCGCTCGTTGAAATCATCGACAAATGTCTCGATATTGTCGGCTGTGGCGCCGGAAATGCGTGAGGTTGCCATGACCACCGAGAACATGTTCCGGACCCAGTGCGCCAACTCATTGTGCATGTACGCGTTCTGGCGTTTCAGTTCGACCTGAGCCGTAATGTCATCAGCCCGTTGGATGATGTGTGTGACCCGGCCCTGGGCGTCGCGGTACGGATCCTGGACAGCCTGCCAGACCCGCAGCTCCCGCGAGCCGTCTGGCATCACGATTTCATAGGGAACCGCATCCAGGGAGGTCGTCTCTCCCGCCAGCGCGCGGCGCATAAGCGCCTCAACCGGCGCGCGCCGCTCGGGGATCTCCGGAAAAATATCGAATATGAACTGCCCATCGATCTGTTCCCAGACCGTGTTGGTCACTTCCAGATACGCCTTGTTGGCGTAGACGAAGCGTAATTCGCTGTCATAGACGACCAGCGGCAAGGCCCATCTGTCCGCAACACTGGCGAATGCCAGATTGGGCAGCGTATCCAGCAGCCTGGAAGAATGATTCATGGCGCAAACACTTCTCAATTCACTTAACCGCAACATCCACAAGGAATGTTAACCCCTCATGACTGCAGCGGCCAAATGTCAGCCCACTTGCCCTTCCCGGCCTGCGCCTTATGACTGTCGGGATGCCGTCTGAATCGCCCCCCTCCAATGA
>DHZF01000153.1:6192-6509 GCA_002414505.1 Hyphomonas sp. UBA5111
CTGTCCGTATCTGATCTCGCCGCCAGCCTGAAGCGGACGGTCGAGACCAATTATGACCATGTCGTCGTGCGCGGCGAACTGGGCCGGGTCACGATTGCCCGGTCGGGGCACATGTATTGCGATCTCAAGGATGACCGGGCGGTCCTGAATACGGTGATGTGGAAGGGCCAGGTCAGCCGCCTGCCTTTCAAGCCGGAAGAAGGCCTCGAAGTCATCGCGACAGGGCGCCTCTCGATCTATGAGGGCCGTTCGAACTACCAGATGATTGCCGCCTCCATGCGCCCGGCCGGCGCGGGCGCGCTGATGGCGCTGCTGGA
>DHZF01000089.1 GCA_002414505.1 Hyphomonas sp. UBA5111
GACGGGTGAATAGCAGACCCGAAAACCCGTTCAAGCCCCCACATGCTGCGAAGTCATAAAAACTTGCAGATTCCGCAAAAAAAAGGCGGGAGACAAGCTCCCGCCGAGGCGTTGGGTGATGGTGGGTGTCTCCAAGAGAAGACAGGTTCACTTTCCCCCAAAAGGGTTAACGGGCTGTAAACGGTTTGCAAATGTGCGACTGAAAATTCGCGATATCCCGTTTACGCCTCCGAAATCATGGATGTCAGGCAGGCGGCCGCCCTGTGAAGGGCGGCGCTCATCCTGCGGGGCGGGTCAGAGGGATGATTTGGAAGTCTGGAGGCTCCGGCCGGAATCGAACCGGCGTACACGGATTTGCAATCCGCTGCGTGACCACTCCGCCACAGAGCCGTTCCAGAAGGCGCGTCACTTAGCAACGAACTTCGCCGCTTGCAATCTGTCCTTTTCATGCGCCGTGCGTTTATCGCGCATTGCGCCCCTGAGAACCCATGATAAAGGGCTGGATACCACACTATAGCAAGCCCGAGAGGGAATCGAGATGAATTACGACAAAGCCCGTGAGATCATGGTCGACACGCAGGTGCGACCAAACGATGTCTCCGATCCGGAAATCGTCTCGGCCTTCCTGAAAACGCCTCGCGAAGCCTTCGTGCCCACATCACGCAAATCCGTGGCCTATTCCGAGCTTGAAATCGAGACCTCCGAAGGCCGCGCCCTCTGGACGCCGCGCGATACGGGCAAGCTGGTCAAGCTCGCCGGGATCAAGCCGTCGGACATCGTGCTCGTGATCGGTGCCGGCTCCGGCTATGAAGTGGCCCTGATCAGCCGTCTCGCTGAAACCGTCATTGCCCTCGAAGAGGATGACGCCCGCGTGGACGCCATGTCGGAACGCTTCACCGCGCTCGGCATCGACCAGGCCGTCGCCGTAAAGGGTGATCTCGCTGCGGGCCTGCCAGATCAGGCGCCTTTTGACGTCATTTATGTGTGCGGCATGGTCGAAACCGTTCCGGAGGCCTGGACCTCCCAACTCGCCGAGGGCGGGCGCCTGGCAGTCGTGATGCTGGAGCGAGAGGGCCTTGGCCGCGGCAAGGTCTACACGCGCGCCGGCGATGCGGTGTCCGCGCGCGAAGGATTCGATGCTTTTCCGCCGAAATTCTCCGCATTTGACCGCAAGAAGGCATTTGTCTTCTGACAAGCGGCAGGCCGCGACAATTTGTTAAGACTCCAGAAAAGTGAACAGTGTTCACTATTGCCGTCAGAACCCTTATATTAGGGATCAAGCATATAAGGCGCTCAGCCGGTCTGGGGCCTCAAGGAGCGCCGCATGAAATTCCATCGTCCACTCGCTGTCAGCCTTTTCGCTTTCGGCCTCAGCGGGATGCCCGCATCCTACGCTGAAACTCTCTCTGATGCGATTGATGCAGCATTGGCAACCAATCCGGGGCTGCAATCCCAACGGTTCCAGACGGATATCGCGCTTGAAAATGTGGAGCAGGCCCGGTCCCAGCGCCGCCCCACGCTCGATCTGTCGGGCAGCGCCGGCTACGAATACGTCGATTCCAATTCCCCCTTCGCAGACCTTTCCGGCACGAATGGTGATCGCCCGATTGCCAGCGCGCAGCTCCAGGCGGCGATGCCGATCTATACGGGTGGGCGCATCAGCGCGGGCATCCGTCAGGCGAGGGCCGGCGTCGATGCCGCCGAGTCGCAATATGACGCGGCCGTCCAGGACCTGATCCTTCAGGTCATTACTGCCTATGTCGACGTCCGTAGCGACCTCGAAACCGTCGCCATCCGGGAAAACAATGTGGAAGTGACGGGCGAACAGGTCCGTGCGGCCTCTGACCGGTTTGAGGTCGGTGTGGTGACCCGGACCGATGTCTCGCTTTCCCAGGCCCGCCTTGAAGGGGCCCGGGCCGCTCTGGCCGGCGCGCAGGCGACGCTCGAAGCAGACATTGCGAACTATCAGTTCCTCACCGGCCTTGCGCCGACGGATCTTGCACCGCCCCCGCCGCTGCCGCCCTTGCCGGCATCGCTCGATGAAGCGGTCCAGACAGCGCTCGACACCAATCCCGACCTGATCGCGGCCCGTCATTCCGAACGCGCGGCCCGCGAGGCGATTGAGGTGGCCCGTGGCCAGTACAAGCCGCAGATCAGCATTGTCGGCACAGCGGCGCGCCAGGAAACCTATAATGACTTCACCCAGCGCGATTCGAGCGTGTCAGCCGTGGCGCAGGGCACCATTCCGCTTCTGTCCGGCGGCCTGATCAAGAGTCAGGTGAAATCGGCCCGCCTGCAGCGCGCACAGGCGCAGCGGCAGATTGATACGCTCCAGCGCAGCATTCGCGCTCAGATCGCGCAATCATGGTTTACCTATGAAGCCTCGTTGCGCTCCATTGCGGCCTCCGAACGCCAGGTCGAGGCGGCGCAGATTGCCTATGACGGCGCCAAGGAAGAATTGGCCGTAGGCATCCGCACGACACTCGATGTGCTGGACCAGGAACAGCAATTGTTCGAGGCGCGCCTTGCGCTGGTGCAGGCAGAGCGTGACTCTTATGTGGCGGCGCACAACCTCCTGCGGGCCACCGGACAATTGTCGCCGGATATGCTGCTTCTGGATGGCCTGGTCGGGGACTCGCGTTAACAACGATAAATGCTTGTTAACACAATCCCCGTAGCGGTTAATGCATAGGGATTCGTACCGCACGGAATATCAAGGGGCTGGCTATGGCCAATGAAGCGCACAAAGAACCGACGATGGAGGAAATCCTCGCGTCGATTCGCAAGATCATCTCGGATGATGACACGGCTCCGCAGGCGGCAGAACCAGCCCCTGTGGAAGACACACCTGCGCCTGTAGAGGTCGAAGCCTCTTTCGATGAAGACGATTTGCACGACATTGATGATGTCATGTTCGAGGAGGAGCCTGAGACAGAAGAGGCCGCCCCCGAAGAAGTCGTTGCCGACGAGGAGGCCTTCGAGGTCGAATTCGAGCAGTTCGAGGCCGATCCTGACGAAGTCAGCGAACCGCCAAGCTTCGAGGAAATGCTGGGAGCGGCCCGCGCCGTCGTGGCAGCGCCCAAGGCCGAAGAAGCAGAAGAAATCGTGGAAGAAGTATTCCCGGAAGCGACCGTCGAAGAGGTTGCGCCGGAGCCCGAGCCTGAACCTGAACCCGCTGCCCCGGAACCGGTGGCGGCATCTGTGGAGGAAGACATGGCGGCAACCGCACGCTACCAGCAAACAGTCCTGACCGACGACCAGACCGCCGATGTGGCCGCTGGCGCGCTCGGCAAGCTCATTTCCAAGATGGATATGGGCGGCGACAACACGATAGAGGGTCTCGTTCGCGAGATGCTCAAGCCGATGATGAAGGATTGGCTTGATGCCAACCTTGCGAAGATCGTCGAAGAGAAGGTCGAGGCCGAGGTGCAGCGCATCTCCCGCATGGCGCGCTAGCCTCTCCTGACAAATACGTTATAGGGAAGGGCGCGCCGTCACTGGCGCGCCTTTTCTTTTATATGGATAACGCCTGAACCGATGCTCGACCAAAGATTTGACCCCGCAGAAGCCGAACCCCGCCTCTACAAGGCCTGGGAAGAAAACGGATGCTTCAAGCCCTCCGGCGACACGTCTGCGCAGGCCTATTCGATTGTCATCCCGCCGCCGAACGTCACCGGCGTTCTGCACATGGGGCACGCGCTGAACAACACGCTTCAGGACGTGCTGATCCGGTTTGAGCGGATGCGCGGCAAGAATGTGCTCTGGCAGCCGGGTACGGACCATGCCGGCATCGCGACTCAAATGGTCGTTGAGCGCCAGATGGCAGAATCCGGTGAGAATATCACTCGCCGGGACATGGGCCGCGAGGCCTTCGTTGATCGCGTATGGGAATGGAAAGAGGAATCCGGCGGCGCCATTGTCGGCCAGCTGAAGCGCCTTGGCGCGTCGTGCGACTGGTCGAAGGAAGCCTTCACGATGGGCGACCGCAACGATCCCGACAACAACATGATGCGCGCGGTCACCAAGGTCTTCGTCGAACTTTACAAGAAGCGCCTTATCTATCGCGACAAGCGGCTCGTGAACTGGGACCCGCACTTCCAGACCGCGATTTCCGATCTCGAAGTCGACCAGCGCGAAGTGCCCGGCCATTACTGGCATTTGCGCTATCCGCTCGCGGACGGCGTCACCTATATGCATCCGATCGAGG
This sequence comes from Hyphomonas sp. UBA5111, assembly GCA_002414505.1. GTDB lineage: Bacteria > Pseudomonadota > Alphaproteobacteria > Caulobacterales > Hyphomonadaceae > Hyphomonas. The sequence continues at coordinate 4,208 of DHZF01000089.1, forward strand.
ACGAAGACGGCAATACCGTGGAAACGGAAATGCGTGACTATATCGTCGTCGCCACGTCCCGCCCGGAAACCATGCTCGGCGATACCGGCGTGGCTGTGCACCCGGAAGACCCGCGCTATGCAGGCCTGATTGGCAAATTTGTCGAGCTTCCGATTGTCGGCCGCCGTATACCGATCATCGCGGATGACTATGCCGACCCGGACAAGGGCTCTGGCGCCGTGAAGATCACCCCCGCGCATGATTTCAA
>DHZF01000088.1:0-305 GCA_002414505.1 Hyphomonas sp. UBA5111
TGGAAATGGAAGGCCAGCGTTTCCCGGCCTTCGCGCCAAAGGAAATTGGCGACGCGATAGGTCTGCAGCGCGAGGAATCCCTTGAAATAGAGGAAGGGCTGCAGCATGCCGCGGCAAGCCGGGTCGCGTTCGAGCACAGCCTGCATATCGGCTTCGGCAGAAGCCACGAGCGAGCGGTGGGAATCATAGGTATCGCTCAGGATCTGGCGAACCTGCTGCGTGCTCATTACGGGATTGCCAAGCTTTTCAGCCAGATGAAAGGACAAGGCCTGACACAGGGTCGAATGCGCCAGGATCGCGGAGTT
>DHZF01000088.1:527-908 GCA_002414505.1 Hyphomonas sp. UBA5111
AGTCCTTGTGCGCCAATTACTCGGCAGGCATTTCGGAGCGGTTAAACATATGGCGCAGGGCCGTGCGAACAGGTTTTGCCGTGGTGATGCGGAAAACGGCCGGCGTGAAATAGAGCGCCAGCAGGGCTGAACCGCCCACACCGCCCGAAATTCCGGCGGCCAGAGGCATCCAGAAGGAGTCGCCGCTCAGCAGGATCGGAACAAAGCCGCCCATCGTCGTCAGGGTCGTGGCCACGATGTGACGGGTGGCATCGACGACGACTTCGCGCTGCGCGATCACATCATCGGCCATGGCTGCGGGACTGGCCCTCAACAGGGAGAGCACCACAATCGAGCCATTGATCGCGATGCCGAACAGGCCAAGCCCGCCAATGATGGCGT
>DHZF01000088.1:977-25491 GCA_002414505.1 Hyphomonas sp. UBA5111
GCCAAGCCCGCCAATGATGGCGTTGAACCCGAACGGCAGATTGAAAAGCCAAACGCCGAAGAACGCAAACCCGAGCGACAGAAAGCCTGTGGCGAGCACAAGCAACATCATACGGAACGAATTGAAGACGAGCATGATCGCGCCGGCCATGACCATGACCAGCGGTACGCCCACGGCGGCCAGATTGCCGACCGCATCGCTGGAATTCTCCGCCTCACCCCCGATCAGGACTTCATACCCGGCGGGGACATGGAATCCTGTTTCCGCAAAGCGGGCCTGATAGTCTTCCAGCACGGGCGCCGGCAGCGTGTAGGGATCAAGGAAGGCGAGGATCTGGTTCATGCGCTGGCCGTTGCGGCGCGTGATGACCGCCGTTTCCGGCACCAGCGTGACATCGCCCAGCGCGGAGATCGGCGTGCCCGAGCCTGAGCCAACCGTAGCCGAGCGCAGATCTGTCATGCCCGAGCGGCGTGACATCGGCGCGATGACTTTCACGGGCAGTTCTTCTGTCCCTTCAAGGACGGAGCCGGCCCGGACGCCTTCCAGTTCAGCGCTGAGGTCTGCGGCAATGTCGGTCAGGCGCTCGCCCGCCATGGCAGAGGCGGCCTCATCGGCCTGAAGCCGCATGGTCGGCGCGCCGAGTTCGAGGGAGGCCACGGTATAGGTGACACCCGGTGTTTGTCCGAGCACGGCACGTGTCTGGTCGCCGATCATGTCGAGCGTGTCGAAATCATTCCCCATGATGCGGAACTCGATCGGTGCATCGGCGGGCGGACCCTGTTCAAAGGGCAGCGCCAGGAAGCGCGCGCTCAGGAACTCGTCGCGGACCCTGCGCTGAACTTCGCCCACGATCTCGTGCGTGCGCTCGTTCGAATCCAGCTGAATCCAGCCGGAAGCAAACCCTTCGACGCCTTCGGTATTGTTGAGGATGTTGTAGTAGACGCGTGGGGATGGCTGGCCGAGCACCCAGGTAACGTCCTCGACGCCTTCAATCCCATTGATCAGGTCGGTGGCGCGATGGACGATCTCGACCGTGTCATTGATGTCGGCTTCAGGGGAGAGTTGCAGCGACACCTGAAACTGGTCACGCTCCGTCTGCGGAAAGAATTGCGACGGCAATTGCCCGACCAGCCAGAAGCCGAATATGGCCGGAGCCACACCGGCGGCGATGCCCAGCAAGGGGAAGCGCAGCACGGCTTCGATCGAGGCGCGGTAGCCATCGGAGATGAAATCATTGGTCACGCCGTCGCGCCACCAGCGGCGTGGGCGTTTCGGCTGGCCGGTTTCCCAGCCGCGCTTGCGGTCAAACCAGCCCGCCATGGCCGGGATCACCGTGATCGAAACAACAAAAGAGGCCGAAATCGAGAAGACGACCGACAGGCCGATCATGCCGACGAATTCGCCTGCGCCGCCTGGCAGCATGGCGATGGGCGCAAAGGCCAGCGCCGTGGTCAGCGTCGAGGCGGCGAGCGGCGCGGCCAGATGGTTGAGGCTCTGCCGGATGGCTTCGAACCTCGTCTGGCCCTTGGCACGCATCTGATCGAATTCATCGACCACCACGATGGCATTGTCGATCAGCAGGCCGAGCGAGATGACGAGGCCGGTCACGGACATCTGGTGCAGCGGATGGCCGAACACGCTGAACAGGATCAGCACGAGGCTGACCGTCAGCGGAATGGCCATGCCGACCACGATGGCCGAGCGCCAGCCCATGGTGACGAACAGGACGACAATGACGATGAAGGCCGAAAAGAGCAGGTTTTTCGCCAGCCCGTTCAGGCGGTCATTTGTGTAGAGGCTCTGGTCAAAGACGGCCTCGACCTTCAGGCCCGGAGGCGCGTTGGCCGCGAAATTGTCAGAAATGGCACGGGCACTTTCGGCCCATTTGTCGACGCGCTGTCCCGGCGAGATGTAAACGCCAACCAGAACGGTGCGGAGATTGTTCTCGTAAGCCTGCTGCGTTGACGGATCGGCAAAGCCCTTCTCCACCCTTGCCACATCCGCCACACGGACAGCGGAGCCGTCGGCGCGCTGCAGCAGAGGAACCTGGCGAACGCGGGAGATGCCGTCGAATTCCCCGCCGACTTCAAAGCCGATCATGCCGCCTTCGCCGCGCACACGCCCTGCGGGGGTCTTGCTATCTGCGGAGGCGATCAACGCGGCGGCCTGCCGGAAGGACAGGCCAGCAGCAGAGAGCGCCTGCGGATCAACGACCACGCGGACTTCCTCGACCGGCATGCCATAGGTTTGTGTTTCTTCCGTGCCCGGCAAGCGCTGGAACTGGTCTTCCAGATCAAGCGCCAGCCGCCGCATAACGGTCAGGGGCACGTCGCCTTCGCCCGTCCAGGTCAGACCGACCACCAAAGTGGCCGCCCCTACATAGAGGCGTTCGACTTCCGGTGCGCCGACGCCGGTCGGGAATTGCGCGCGCGCTTCCTCGACCTGCCCCCGGATCAGCGTCCATGTATCGTCGACTTCAGCTTCAGAGAGGTCTTCCCGGATTTCGACCCGCACCTGCGAAAAGCCCGCCCGGCTGGTCGAGCTGACTTCCTCGACTTCGGGGAGCTCCATCAGGGCGGCTTCAACCGGCTCGGTAATCAGCGCTTCGATGCGCTCGGCGTCTGCGCCCGGAAACGGCGTGAGCACATAACCATACCGTTCGATCAGGGTCGGGTCTTCCTGACGGCCCAGCGTGAGCATGGCGCCCAATCCGCCGATAAGAACAACGAGAATCGCCAGAATGGCAAGTCGGGGCAGCTTGAAGAAGAGTGTCGACATGGACTTAGCCACCATTCACGGTAGAGGCGCGGTGGGCATCCCGCGGCTCAACCGGCTGGCCGGGCACAATACGCTGCAGCCCATCGGTAATGACGCGCTCCCCCGCCGTGACGGCGCCGCGGACAAAGGCGCGATCGCCATCCGTATGCACCATTTCGACCGGGCGGGAAGCGACGTGCCAGCCGGACTCCGTCGGCTCTGCCACATAAATGGTCCACAGGCCGCGCGAGGCCGTTGAGAGCGCCTTGACCGGCACCCAGAAGCCCGGCTCGTCAATATCGCGCTCCATGGTCAGGCGGACCACGGCACCGGAGGCGACGATTTCGGCATCATTGATTTCAAACACGGCAGCGACCGTCCGCTGCGCCGGATCAATCACGCCGGTCACGCTGCGCAGTACGGCTTCGATCGCGCCCGTATCCGCCTGCAAGGTGTAGGCATCTCCAGGTACCAGTCGCGCCGCGCTGTTGGCGGGCAGGCCGATGCGCGCTTCGAGATGCGCCGCTTCGACCAGGTCCAGGATCGGCTGGCCCGCGCCGGCAATCGCGCCCTCATCCGACATGCGCGCCGTCACCACGCCATCGAATGGCGCCGTGATGCGGGACAGGTCAATCTGGACACGGAAAATGTCGGCTTGCGCCTTGGCCGCTTCGACACGGGCCAGAGCCGTATTGGCCTGCGCCTCGGCTTCGTCGACCGCCTGCTGGGATACATGCCCCTGCAGTTTCAGCGTGCGGCGGCGCTCCACTGTGCTGAGGGCGAGTGAATGCGCCGCGCGGGCCTCATCGACCACGGCGCTTGCCGAGGCCAATTGCGCGCGCAGGCCGCGCGTGTCGAGGCTGGCGAGGATGCTGCCCCGCTTGACGCGGTCGCCAACATCCACGGCGATGGTTTCGATCCGCCCCCCGCTGGAGAAGCCCAGTGCAGAATTGCGGCGGGCTTCGGCAAGGCCGGAATAGGTTTCGTTCAGCGTGAATGCAGAGACCAGTTCGACCGGAGCAACCTGAACCGCCATCGGGACAGGCGCAGTCTTGGCGACCTTGGGGCCTTCCTTGCTGCGCAGCTGCGCCGCCGCAAACACCAGGCCCACACATACGAGTAGCAGGATGATGAGGAAGAACAGCCCCTTGAGGGCCGTCGGCCGCTTGTCACGCGCGGTGTCTCCGGTGGTGTGATGAATCTCGGTCATGAGTTTTGTCCTGGGAGGCGGCCATTTCCGGATCCGTCAGCGGGCTTGAGCAGCCCCCGGATCTGGAGGTCGGCATGAAATTCAATGAAGTCCTTGGCGGTCATCGGCTGTTGTTCCGGAACCAGCTGATGGAAATGGGGCATGTGGATCAGCAATTGCGCGAGGCCGTGGGACCCGGCCCACAGCGATTTGGCCGCCATGACAGGATCAAGGGAGGGATCGAAGATATCCAGCTCCTGCCCTTCGGTGACCATGCTGATCAGCACACCAAAGGCCTGGCCTTTCGAGGTGGTCACGAACCCGTCCCATGACAGAGGGCCGCCGCCATTCTCGGGAAGTGAATGCTTGATGCTTGAAAACGCCGCCGCATAGTGGAAAGGCCGGGTGACTGCGGTATCGACATAGGTTGCCACGCAGGCTTTGGCGCGCTGCAGGAAGGGCCGGTCCGCACTGGAACTGCCGTCGATCTTTGCAAGAAGACGCTCGAAGAATGCCTCCTTCAACTCGTCGATCAATTCATCCTTGGAGCCGAAATATTTGTAGATTGCCGAGGGCGAGTAGTCGATCTCGTCAGCCAGTCGGCGAATGGAGAGGCCGCTCTCGCCCTCCTTGGCGAAGACACGCTCCGCCGCGGAAATAATGGATTCTCGCACGCGCAAGCGGCGGCGGTCGGCCGGCGTCTCCTCGGAAGGGGAATCTGTCTGCATTTGACCCACTGCCCACGCAAAGTGTTCAGAAAGTGAACACTGTTCACTCTTGTACGTCTTTCCACCCCAATTCTCAAGCCTGCATTTGTTAACAGGCGTCTTTAAGAATGAGTCGCAACTACCTATGTTGCCGGCATGACAAAGCGATTCCCCCCCGCCCCCGCCATTGCCACGCCGATGCTCGCCACCCGTCCCAGTGAGGAGGCCCGCCAATTGCTGGCCCTGCGCCGGTCTGCCGGAAAGCATTTTATCGGGGAGCCCGGCCCCACCCCGGAGGCCGTCGACGAATTGCTTGAGATCGCTGCAAGGGTGCCGGATCACCGCCGCATGACGCCGTGGCGTTTCATTGTGTTCGAGGGCGATACCCGCGCCGAGTTCGGCCAGGAATTGGCGCGCATTCTGGGCGAGACCAAATCGGATGCGGAATCGAAGGATCTATTGGAGGCGGCGGGCTTGTTCCTGCGGGCGCCGGTCGTGGTGGCCGTGATCTCCTCACCGAAGGATGATGGCCGCACGCCGGTCTGGGAACAGGAGCTTTCCGCCGGAGCGGTCTGTTACAATCTGTTGCTGGCGGCGAATGCCAGCGGCTGGGCCGGCGCCTGGTTGAGCGAATGGCCGGCTTTTGACGCGAAAGTGGCGGAAGCCCTGAGCCTATCGCCCACCGAACGCGTCGCCGGTTTCATGTATCTGGGAACCTCAAAGATCGACCCGCCCGAACGCGGGCGCGCCAACATGTCCGAGATTATCACCCGCTGGTCGCGCTAGCCTCGTCCGCGATAGGGGGCAACGCCCGTGTCGGGCACGTAAAGACCGGCCGGGATTTCCCCGGACTGCCAGAAGACATCAATCGGAATGCCGCCGCGCGGATACCAATAGCCGGAAATGCGGAGCCATTTCGCCTCGGTGAAATCAGCGATCTTCTTGCCGATGGAGACGGTGCAATCCTCATGGAAGGCACCATGATTTCGGAAACTGGTCAGGTAGAGCTTCAGGCTCTTGGATTCCACCAGCCATTCGCCGGGCGCATAGTCGATCACGAGATGGGCAAAGTCCGGCTGGCCCGTGACCGGGCAGAGCGAGGTGAACTCCGGTGCCACGAACCGGGTCAGGTAGAGCGTGCCGGCATGCGGGTTGGGCACGCGCTCCAGCTGCGCCTCTTCCGGACTTTGCGGTTGGTTTGTGTTCTGGCCGAGTTGGTCCAGGCCCTGATAGATCGGATTGTCAGCCATATTATAGGATCGCCGGTACGGGAATGAGATTGAAGGTGAGCCCCATATAGAGCGCATAGCCGAAAAGGAGAACCGCCCCTTCCCAGCGCGCGATCAGGCGACCAGTGATCGCAAACAGGACCATCAGCCCGACCGACAGGATCAGCGCGGACATATCGCCCAGACTGATCAGGCTGGTGCCCGCCCCGGACGTGACCGCATTCGTGGTGACATCGCCGACCGGCACGCTACGCACGCTGAACGGATGGACCAGAGCCGTGACGCCCAGAATGCCGAGAATGTTGAAGATGTTGGAGCCGATGATATTGCCGAGCGCGACATCCGCCTTGCCGCGAAAGGCTGCGATTGCCGACGTGGCAAGTTCTGGCAGGCTGGTGCCCACGGCCACGATGGACAGGCCGATGACGGTTTCACTGATACCGAATTCCCGCGCGATGGTTACACCGCCATCGACGAGCAGTTTGGCCCCGAACACAACGCCGACAAGACCTGCCAGCGCCATCAGGATGCCGAATATGACCCCATAATTCGCCTCGACCGTTTCAGCCTCTTCAGCATGCAGGACCGAGGCTTCATCCCCGGTCGTCTGGTCCGCGAACAGCGAAAAGCCCACATACGCCACCAGACACGCCATCAGCATGAATCCTGCAAGGCGGGAGAAGAGGTCAAACCAGATGAGCCCACACAGAAGGATCGTGACGATGACCATGACCGACGTATCCCGCATCAGGGCGCGGGGATTGGTGATGATGGGATGGATCAGTGCGGCTATGCCGAGCACGAGCAGGATATTGGCAATGTTGGACCCGACCACATTGCCGACCGCAATGCCGACGGCGCCTTCATTGATGGCCCGCAGGCTGGTCACAAGCTCGGGCACGGACGTCCCGAAGCCGACCAGGGTCAAGCCGATCACCAGTTCGGAAATGTTGAGCTTGCGCGCAACACTCACAGAGCCCCGAACCAGTCCCTCGCCTCCGATAAACAGGAGGACGAGACCGCCCAGAACCATCAGATATGTCATGAAAATCCCCGTGGGAAAGAATGGAGTTGCCAATATGGGGGGCCGCCATAAGTCGCGCAATCTGGCCCATGATGAGTATTTTTGCGGGGTCTGATTTCGTCGCGAATGGACAAAAAAACAGCTATCGGGTTGGAAGCGACAAATTTCAGCAAACTTGTTCACCGTACACTCAGCTCAATAACGCACATATCTCAATGAACACGCAAGGATCGAAGGAAAGATGGTAAACCGGGCAGAACGCCCATTGGACAGAATTGTCCTGCCCCGAGGCAGGATGGCTGTCTGCTGCCTTGCGCTCAGCCTGATGCCCGCCTGCGCCTATCTGCGCGGCAATGGCGACAATGAGACGGCAATTTCCGGAAAGACCACCATTCCGGTCACCATCGACGGTCTGCCAAACAATCTGGAAGATGATGCGCGCGATGCGGTCGCGATCCGCGCCGGTGAGCCGACCAGCCTGCTGGATGTGCGGCGCCGCGCAACTCAGGCCGCCAGCGCTCTGGAAGAATATCTCGCCTCGGAAGGCTACTTCATGGCCATCGTCAGCCCCGACCTGGTCGAGGACATGGAGACGCGCCCGCGTCTGGACGTGGATATCGGCGAACGGTTCACGATTGCGTCCGTGACCTTGGCGGGCACCGATGACCTGCCGGATGACGTGTCTAACCAGCTTGGCATCACCACGGACGAACTGGGCATTGGCACCTGGGCGGTGACCGACGACATCGAGTCGCTGGAACGACAACTCGTCACCCAATTGCGGAATTCAGGCTATGCCTTTGCCGAAAGCCAGGGCATCGACGCGCTGGCCTCGCGGGCGGACAAGACGCTGGAACTGACCTACCAGCTGGTGCCGGGGCCCCGCGTCCGGCTCGGCGAACTGGTCATTCCGGACGATCTGAAAACCGAAGACCGCGCCATTCAAATCCTGCGCAACTGGAAACCTGGCGATTATTACTCACCGGAAAAGATGGAGACGCTGCGCACGCGCGTGCGCGGGACGGATCTGTTTGACGGCATCGGGGTGAATGTCCAGAAGACTCCGGACACGGACGGCCTGCACAAGGTCGACCTCCAGCTCTCGGAAGGCAAGCGCCGCTCGATCGGCGCCGGTGTCAGCGTCTCGACGTCTGACGGCGTCGGCACAACCGCCAGCTGGGAACGCCGCAACCTGACCGGCATCGGCGACACTATCGGTGTGGAGGCCCAGATCGCCACGCGCGCCAGCGGCCTGACACTCAGCTATGAGCGACCGAACATTGGCCGGTATGGCCGGGACTTCACGGCCGAGACCGGCGTACGCGCCGAGGAAACCGATGCCTACGACCTTCAGGGCGCCAGCGTATCGGCGAGCCTGTCCCAGCCATTCAACGATCATTTCATGGTCTCGGCCGGAGCGAAGGTTGATGCCACCCGCTCGACCGATTATGAATTACGCGCGCAAGGGGTCGATGACTATCGCGAGCAGGTGACGCTCTCCTTCCCGCTCGGCGCGACCTATGACACGGTCTCGAAGCCACTTGATCCGCAGGCGGGCAATCGGGTGTCTCTCGGCGTCGAGCCGGGCATTTCCTTTGGCGGTGGCGAAGCTTCCTACACACGGATCACGAGTTCCGCCTCGACGTACCGGAAAATCTCCGACCGGCTGGTCGCCGCCGTCCGGGCTGAAGCCGGGACCTTCCTGGGCGATGACGGCGTGCCTGTGGACCGGAAATTCTTTGCTGGCGGCGGCGGATCCGTGCGCGGCTTCGAATACCAATCCCTATCCCCGACTGATGCGGACGGAAACATCATTGNNNCGCCATGTTTGCGGCCACGGCGGAGCTGCGCTGGCGCAAATCGGAGCGCTGGGGCTATGTCGCCTTTGTCGATTCCGGGTATGCGGCGGGCTCGATTGATGAAGCCTTCAGTGAGATGCGGACGTCCTTTGGCCTCGGCGTGCGGTTCTATCCGGGCTTCGGACCGGTCCGGTTTGACATCGCCACACCGCTTGACCGGCGGGAGGGCGAAGACCCGGTTCAGGTCTATGTCTCCATCGGGCAGGCCTTCTGATGGCAGCCCTGACTACTCTCCTCGACATGGTCCGGCGGCGACGGTGGCTGATGGCCATCCTGTCAGTTCTGGTCGTGCTGGCCGTGATCCTTGTTTCCGCGCGCCTCTGGATCGCCTCGAGTGGCGGGCGCGCTTTCGTGGAATCCCAAATTAATGGCCGGAAAGCCGGATCGCTGGGCACGCTGCAGATTGAAGGCCTTACCGGCGACCCGCTGGATCGTCTCGGCGCGGACCGGGTCACGCTGACCGATTCCGAAGGCGTCTGGCTGTCGGTCGAGAATGTCGATCTCGCTTGGTCGCCTGCGCGGCTGATGTCGCGAACGATCAAGCTGGATTTGGTAAGCGCTGACAAGGTCGATGTCCTCCGCCGCCCTGTGACGGAGCAGGATGACAGTCCGGACTCCGGATCCTCGCGCAAATGGGCCGTCTCGCTGGACAAATTGAAAATTGCGGAATTGCTGTTGCAGGAGGGCGTGGCAGGCCCACGCGCAGCATTTGAAATCGACGGGCGCTTCCGCCTGCCAAAAGCCCGCACGTTCGATCTGGCAGTCACCGCGCTCCCCTTGGAAGGTGTGGGCGACCGGGTAGACGCAACGCTGAAGCGCACCGCTTCTGGCGCGTACAGTCTTGATGCTGAAGTTGAGGCCCCTGCAGGCGGCACGCTGGCGACGCTCGCCAAACTGCCCGACGGCGACAGCGCCTTGCTGACAGCGCGCGCCAGCGGCACGCTGGACAATGGCGACGGCTTTGCCGAACTGAAAATCTCCGGTGCGCCGGTTGCGGAACTGACCGGCAAGATCACGGCAGGCGACCTGCTGGCCAGCGCGAATGTCAACGCAACGCGCCTGCCCCTGTCGGACAGGATCAAGACGCTGATCGGTCCCGCCGCGAGCCTGACGCTCGACGGCGATATCCGGAAAGCGAAAATCCCGTTCAATATGTCCGGTACGCTGGCTTCGGGCACCTTCTCCGCTAACGGCATATATCGACGCCGTGCGCAGGATTTCGACGGCCCCGTTAATCTCGACGTCAAATTCTCGGGCCTTGAGGAGTTGGCCAACCTTGACGCGGACCTCGCCTTTACCGGCACGCTTGCCGATCCGATGGCCACGCCTGCCCTGACCGGCACGGCAAAGCTGACAGCTGACAGCACCGCCGATCTGCCTTTTGAGGCGCTTGAAGGGCCCGTGAACATCGTATCCGACAACAGGCGTATCCGTTTCGAGGGCACGCTTGCCGGAACAGGCGTCCTGTCCTCCAGCGCGACGGCGCAGCGGATTGCCGGCAAGGCCCCGAAATTTGAGCTGGCTGGAGATTACAATCGCGATACCGGTCTTGTCACGCTGGCGCCCTCCACGGCGCAACTGGCCACCGGACGGGTTGCAGCCAGCGGCACCATCGGCACCCGCGAGAAGACGCTGGACCTGCAGGCCCGCCTGCAACAGGTGTCTGGCCTGCTCGCTTCCGCCCCGCGCCTGTCTGCCACCGGCTCTGTCGGCGTAACCGGCAACTTCAAGTCGCCCCTGATTGTTGCGGATTTGACGGCTCAAGGCATTAGTGAAGTCAATTCAACACTCGCCCAGGCACTGGGAGAGTCTGCCCGCGTGCGCGCCAGCATTCAGAGAGCGGACAAGGCTTATCAGGTACGGTCGGCCAGGATCGATGGCGACAAGCTGGAGCTGATGCTGTCCGGCAAATATGCCTCCAACGGCGCCACAACACTGACCGGCCAGTTCGAACAGAGTGCAGCTATTGAGATATCGGGCACACACCTCAATCTGAATGCGGGTACGCTCAGCCTGTCCGGCCCGAAGGGCATTCAATCCATCAAACTGACCTCGACGGGCGGCGCCCTCAGCCGCAACTCCATTGATGTCACAGCTCTCCAAACGACGGTCGACCTGAACCGGACAGATGATGGCTGGGCCGGTCCTGTCGGCCTGTCCGGTGATACGGGGAACCAGCCCGTCGAAATCACGTCGATAGCGTCCTGGGCTGATGGCGTCTTCGCCTTGCGGGATATCCGGTCCGTTTATGAGACCGCCCAGCTGTCCGGGGCCCTGATCTATGGCGGCGAGCGCGGGCTTGATCTCACCCTCAACGTCGCAGGCGAACGTTTCAATCTCGGGGCACGGCATGTTGGCGCGTTCGATGTGAAGCTGAATGTGGACCGCGCGCCGGACGCAGACATGTCCATCACCGCCTCCGGTCAGGTCCAGAATGTCTGGCTGTCCCCCTCGCTCCGTTTCGACTCGATCAACGGCCAAATCCGGAATGCGCCGGAAGGCTATAATTTCGCGGTGCAGGTAAAACGCGAACATGAAACCCGGCCGACCGCCCTCGATATATTGGGGGCAGCCGATTTTGCAGCGGAATATCCAAGCGGTCAGATTGAGCTGGATGGCACCTTGCTGGGAGAACAGGTCCGCTCGGTCCAGCCCATTAGCTGGCGGCTGGGTGAAACGCCCTCCATCGAAGCGAACCTCGCAATCTTTGGCGGCTCCATCGAGGCACGGATTGCCGAGCAGACCCGTACGCCCCGCATGAGTCTCACTGTAGAGAATGTCGACCTCGCGCCCGTGCTGGCTTCCGCCGGAATCGCGACGCGCCGGGTCATGGTGAATGGTGACGGCGACTTCCTGCTCTTCGGCGCCAATCCGGAAGGCCGTTTCGACATGAATGTCGAAGGGCCATTGCCGGGGCTGGAGCGGTCTCTTGCGGTCGATTTGGTCGGCCATCTGCGCAATGGGGCGTTGGTGATAGACGGCGCAGGTGATTATGGCGAATTGCGTCTGGCGGGCTCGGCCACCTTTCCCGTCGCAGCCGAGCCCGAGGGCGTCGCCCATTTCGACATGGACCGGCCGATGCAGGGCACGGCAAATCTGAAGGGCGACTTGTCTGACCTGCGCTCCCTCGCGCTCGCCTATGGCCATGATGTTGGCGGTGTGATCGACGCGTCCGCCGAGCTTTCGGGAACCCTTAAGGCCCCGACTGTCCGCGCTGAAGCGGAACTGGCAGATGGCATTTATGAATTCGGCGCGACCAGTTTGAGGCTCGTGAATTTAGACTTGGAAGTCGCCTACTCCGATGCCGCCCTTCGCCTGACCGGGACCGGTGATGGCGCCGATGGCGGCACCGCCAGCGTCTCCGGCACCCTCTCGACCGATGAGACCGATTTGACCACGGAGTTCGCCGGCCTGCTGCTCTACAACCGGGACGGCGACTCGCTGCGCGCAGATGGCAAGGTCAACCTGACTGGCAACACGGACCAGCGAACAGTCTCCGGAACCGTGGACATCCAATCCGCCCGGTTCAATCTCGACAACCTTCCCTCCTCCAAGGCGCAGGCCATTGATGTGCGCTGGAAAGAGGACGGCGAAGAAGGCGCCGGACAAAGCGCTCTGAGGCAGTCTCTGTCCCTCGACCTCGACATCAATGCCGACCGGCGCGTGTTCATCGATGGGCGCGGCCTCGAAAGCGAGTGGGGTGCAGACCTGAAACTGACCGGGACCGCAGCGGATCCCCTCCTCAATGGCCAGGCCACCATGCGTCGCGGCACGCTCGCACTAGCCGGCCGGCCATTCGTCTTCGACAAGGGGGCAGTCTATTTCGAGGGCCCCTTGCGCCGGGCCCGCCTGGATGTCGAGGCAGAGCGGAGCGTCAATGGATTTGATGCAACGGTCGCACTCACGGGGTCGCCTACCAGTCCCAGCATTGCCCTGACCAGTTCTCCTGACCTGCCAGAGGATGAAATCCTCTCACGCCTCCTGTTCGGACGGTCATCGGTGGACCTGTCAGCCCTCGAAGCAGCCCAATTGGCCAATTCCATCGCGCGACTCAGTGGCAACAGTTCAGGATTCGATCCGACCTCCGAGCTTCAGGCCGCACTGGGAATCGACCGTTTGTCGTTCGGCACCAATGAAGAAGGCTCCGCACAAGTAGGTGTAGGACAATACATCGCAGACGATGTATATCTTGAGTTAAACTCGGCCGGAGCCGCAGGGAGTTCCGTTGAAGTTGAGTGGGAGCCAAGACCACAGGTCTCCGTTACTTCAGAAACTACTACAGACGGCGAGGCCAAGCTCTCAATTAAGTGGAAAAAGGATTATTAAAAATTGCAGAGGTTTAATCCACTTCAGGTGGGATCGGGCCTTTCCTAACATGGGTTATGACACAGCAGAAAGCACTGCTTTTTATGGCTTTTTCGCTGCTAGAAAACAGTCCAATATTGGAACGGTAATGAGATTGAAATGCAAATTTAGGTCTGCATTCCGTTTTCTTGGGTAGTGCTGGTCTTGCCATAACACCCTTTGCGGGAAATCTAATTACCTCTGATGGATATATGGAGCGAGCAGGTCATGAAGCAATCTACTTCCAGAGCCCCTACGGCAGTCGATCAGATGGTTGGCGAAAAAATTCGAAAACTTCGCCTGGACCGCAATTTGACCCTCGCTGAACTTGGCTCTGAGCTCGGCATCAGCCACCAGCAGCTGCAGAAGTATGAAACCGGCACGAACCGTCTGAGCGCCGGTATGCTCGCCAATGTCGCGGAAGTTCTTCGCGTCTCGATCGCCAGCCTTTTCGAAGACGAGAATGCCGAAGACGGCAAGGATACCGATCCATCGGCCAAGGTTCGCGCCGAATGCCATTCCTGGATCGACCGCACCCCGTCCAAGGAGCGCCTCAGCCTGATGGCGAAAGTCCTGCGGGCAATGTCGAGCGACTAAGCTCGTCCCCTTTTACTCGCCGGCCGCCCGCGGCAAGGGGGCCATCTCCTCCGTATCGCTCTCAAGGTCCAGGCGCTGCTTGGGATGATAGAACTCGTCGGTAAACCAGGGCGAGACCTGCTTGTCGAACTGGGCCTTGATCCATTCGATCATCAAATTGCCAAGCGGTGACCGGCGCGTCTGCTCTGTATACGCCATCCAGAACTGGATCGGCGCGACTTCCGACATGTCCAGCGCGACCAGGTCTGGAAAGACATCCTGCAAATAGGTCGGCAGCAATGCGATGCCCCCGCCCTGTCGGCACAGCGCGATCATGGCGCTCGCCGAATTGGTGACGAAGGCGAAGTCGATCATCTTCTTCAGTTCGGCCGCCTTGGGGGCCCACCGCTCGACCTGCTGGACATAGGATTCATGCAGAATGCACCGGTATTGGTGATATTCGAACAGGCTGGACGGCAAGGTCTCCTGCGCGTCCAGATACTCCTGCGATGCGAAGCCGATATAGTGAAGTGTACCCAGCTTGTGCGAGATGATTTCCGGGTCGCGCGATTCGGTAAACTGGATCGCGATGTCGGCCTCTTCATTCAGCAGGTCCGGCTCCTCTTCCTGCACGTGCATGCGGATCTGGGCCTTTGGGTGCGCTTTTTGGAACTCTGCCAGGCGCGGCGCGATCCAGTAGGGTCCGGCTCCATCGCCCGTCCCAATCGTGATTCGCCCTTCCGGCCCGTCGCTCTTGCCAATCGCCTTGCTGAAGGCTGCATTGGCCGATTCTTCCATCTGCCGCGCATAGCGCAGGACTGTCTTGCCGGTCTCCGTCAGCTCCATGCCGCGCGTTGAGCGACTGAACAGCTTGCTGCTCAGGAACTCTTCCAGTTCGTCGATCTTGCGGCTGACCGTGGGGGGAGACTCTTTCAGTCTCGCAGCGGCCCCCGTCATGCTCCCCAGCTCGGCCACCACTTTGAAAACGCGCAGTTTGTCCCAGTCGATCCGTTGGTTTGGCATGTTGGTTTCCAGAATCGAGGAAGTTGCAGGGGCGATTAGACATGGCCGCCAACCGAACAACTTGCTTAGGCAGAGAAGAATTTCAGCGAATATTGGGATAAATACTATCCACCGGACAGCCATTTACAATGGGGCGGCATCATTTGGCCGCGATTGTGGCCCGATCCGAGTAAAATGGCGTCACGCACAATCCGAAATCTGCGAACGGATTGGGGGGTCTTGCGACTCGCGCCAATGGACCACTGCTTCAGACCTGCTTGTCCCTTATCCGGTCTGGCGTCAAAACAGCCCCGGTAGCCAGAGCGTAAGTTCGGGGATGAAGGTAATCATCAGCATGACAACGATCAGCGCTGAATAGAACGGCCATATTGTTCGCACGACATCTTCCGGTCTCGCTTTGCCGACCGCGCACCCCACGAAAAGGACTGACCCGACTGGCGGGCTGACAAGACCAATACCCAGATTGAGCAGCATGACGATGCCGAACTGGACGGGATCGACACCGGCATCCATTGCCACGGGCAGAAGGATCGGCGTCGTGATGATGATCAGGGGCGCCATATCCATGAAGGCGCCGAGGACGAGGAGCATCAGCAGGATCAACAACAAGACGACAACCGGGCTGTCCGAAAACGATGTGAGAGCAGCGGCAAGGGCCGAAGGGCCTTCGAGCAGCGCGAACAGCCAACCGAACATGCCCGCGGCCCCAATGATCAGCATTACCATCGCAGTGGTCTTCACCGCACCAGAAGCCGCCTCCATGAATGTCCTGAAACCGAGCGTACGGTAAACGAAGATGCCAACGAGAATCGTATAGATGACGGCAACTGCCGAGCTTTCCGTCGGCGTGAACACACCCAAGAGGATACCGAACACGATGATCAGCGCCGTCATGAGCCCCGGAAGCGCCCCGATAAAAGCACGAAGAAACGCACTCCAACCCGGAAACTCACCCTTTGGATAGTTGCGTTTCACCGCAACCCGCCAGGCGACAAACATCAACGCAAAACCCGCGAGCAGGCCCGGGATAATGCCCGCCAGGAACAGGTCGCCAACACTGACGCTGACAGGCGAAGCTGCAGCATAGATAATCATGTTGTGCGACGGGGGTATCAGGATCCCGAGGATCGCAGCAGTAATGGTAACGTTCACGGCATAATCGGCATCATAGCCCTTCTCACGCATCATGGGCATCAGTGTGGACCCCATCGCGGATACCGATGCGATGGCAGACCCGGAAACCGCGCCGAACATCATGCTGGCACCCACATCGACTTGCCCCAGTCCACCTCTCGCCCGGCCAAAAGCTCCCTCAGCAACTTTCACCAATCGATCGGCTATGCCTGTGCGCGCCATCAGGTCGCCTGCAAATACGAAGAACGGGATTGCCATCAGCACGAAAACATTCATGCCCGCCGCCATGCGCTGCAAGGCGACGATGGTCGTGATATCCATCAACAGGAATGTCGCCAGGGAAGACGCTCCGAGTGCAAAGGCCACCGGAACGCCTATGGCCAGCAGGACAGCCAGCAGAATGAGGAGGAAGGCTAACTCCATAGCGGTTCGACCTCCTTGCCCTGCAACTCGGCCAGGACATGCTCAAATGAAAACAGAACGATCAGGACGCCACACCCAGCGATAGGCAAATAGGCAAGGCCGCGAGGCAATCCGAGCGTCGGAATTCGGTGGTGCCACGTCGCAGCAACAAGCTCTGCTCCCCCCCACGCCATGAACATGCCGAAAACGAGAACGATCAAATGACAGACTATCTTCAGCCACTTGCGTGGGCTGCCTTTCAGGCTGTCCTGCACGAGCGAAAGCCGGATGTGAAACCCTTCCCTGACGCCGGCAGCGGCCGCAAACAGGATGAACCAGAGCATCAGTAGAAGCGAGGCCTGCTCCGTCCAGCTGGGAGCGGCGTTAAGGACGTAACGCGCAAACACCTGCCAGCCGATAATAAGGGTCATGCCGACCAATCCCAGAGCTGACGCGTACAGCGCCGCCCGGCTGAGGAACCGGGAAATAGTATCTATCATTCCGCGACCTCCACCGCCTGAATGCTATCAGCGAGTCCTCTCAGCTCCGGCGTGTTCAGGTATTTTTCCCAAACCGGGCGCACCTTTTCCTGAAATGGAAGGATATCCGGCTCGTTAACTTCCACGCCCGAGGCAAGCACAATCTCACGAGAGTGCGCCGCGCGCGCATCCCAAAGATCGCGCATATACGGTACGCTGTCTTTTGCGCAGACCCGGATAAGTTCCTGATCTTCCGGTGAAAGCTTGCGCCAGCGCTTGGCAGACATAACCAGGACTTCCGGCGCCATGACGTGCCGGGTCAGGCTATAATATTTCGCTGCCTCGAAGTGACGCGAGCTTTCAAAAGATGGCCAGTTATTCTCGGCGCCATCGACGACGCCCTGCAACAAGGCCTGATAGACTTCGCTGTACGGCATGGGGGTCGCATCGCCGCCAAGGGCCTCAACCATCGCAACGTACAGATCTGAATTTTGCACGCGGATCTTCAGGTTTTTCAAGTCATCCGGCGTATTGATTGCTCGGGTTGTGGTGTAAAAGCTGCGGGCTCCGCTGTCATAGAAGCATAAACCGATCAGCCCGTGCGGTTCGAGCGCTTTCAAAATGGCCTCGCCCGGAGCGCCGTCCATCGCGGCGCGCATGTGTTCTGTCGAGCGAAACATGAAGGGGAGCGAGGCAACCAGGGTCTGGCGTGCGATAGAATTCAAAGGCGCAATATTCACCCTGTTCAGATCCAGCCCTCCGAAGATCGTTATCTCCAGCGTGTCTTTCTCCTCTCCCAGCTGGGCACCAGAATAGACTTTTGTCCTCAAACGTTGGCCAGAGCGCTCCTCCAGCAATGCCTTCATGTAGGTGACGGCCTCAACTGTCGGGTATCCGAGAGGCTGGGCATCCGCACATCTCAAGACGCGCTCTCCGGGTCTGCTGCATCCACCCGCAAATGCCAGCCCCGCCGTGGCCGTTGCAATCGCCTGTCGGCGTGTTGGGCGGTACGTCAAAGGCATGCGCGTCACAGCGAAGACCTTCCAGCGACCATAACTTCCGGCATTTCACGCAATATGTGCGCACCCTCAGGCGACGGCATGGATACTTCCCTTCGTATGGGGGCTTGATCGTTATTACGGGTCGCCGCATGTTCGGCGCCGATGTTAGCGCTCCCTCAATTCCTTCTTAGGACAGAAACGGATACAGATACAAGGCAATGAACAAAACGCCCCTCAAGCTCGATCCAGACAGGTTATTTCCGGTAGATCCGAAAGCCCGCGCTTTCGCGCGCGAACTCTACGCAACCGTCAAGAGCCTGCCGATCATCAGCCCGCATGGTCACACAGACCCGGCATGGTTCGCCGAGAACACACCGTTCGGCAATGCAACTGAGCTGCTACTTGTGCCTGACCATTATGTTCTACGGATGCTCTACAGTCAGGGTATTGCGATGGAAGACCTGGGTGTCGCCCCCGTGGGCGAGCCGTCCGAAGCTGACCCGCGCAAAGCCTGGCGCCTGTTCGCCCAGAATTATTTCCTGTTCAGGGGAACGCCGTCCCAGATGTGGCTCGACCACGTCTTTGCAGAAGTCTTTGGCCTGACCGAGCGCCTCAATGCGAGCACGGCTGATGCCCATTATGATCACATTACCGCAGCGTTGCAGACACCGGAATTCCGCCCACGTGCCATTCTCGAGCGTTTCAATGTTGGCTTCCTTGCCACAACAGAGGGTGCGCTTGACCCTCTGAAACACCATGACAAGATCATGGCCGATGGTTGGGGCGGCAGGGTCGTAACAACATTCCGCCCTGATGATGTGCTTGATGCCTCACGTCCCGATTTCAAAAGCAATGTCGAAAAACTGGGCACCATTACAAACGAGGATACCACGCAGTGGGATGGCTATCTGAACGCTTTGCGCAAACGCCGTGCCTTCTTCAAGGCCCATGGCGCGACAGCCACCGACCACGGGCACCCTACGGCCAATACTGCCGACCTGGGCAAGCGCGCCGCTGCCTCCCTGTTTGAAAAATGCCTTGCGGGAGCAGCAAGCGCAGACGAACAGGAACTGTTCCGTGCCCAGATGCTGACGGAAATGGCCGGCATGAGCCTGGAGGACGGACTGGTCATGCAGCTGCACCCCGGTGTTTCCCGCAGCCACAATCCGAAACTACATGAACGCTTTGGCCCGGACAAAGGCGCAGACATTCCTGTTGCGGCCAATTTTGTCGATGGACTAAAGCCCCTGCTGGACAAGTATGGCAACGCGGCTGAATTAACCCTCATCCTGTTCACTCTGGATGAAACGACATATTCCCGGGAATTGGCGCCCCTCGCCGGCCATTATCCTTGCCTGCGCCTTGGACCGCCTTGGTGGTTCAACGATAGTCCGGAAGGCATGACACGCTTCCGCCGGCAGGTCACAGAGACAGCAGGGTTCTATAACACTGTGGGCTTCAACGATGATACGCGCGCATTGCTATCCATTCCGGCGCGGCATGATGTTGCTAGGCGCATGGATTGCCGTTTTCTCGCTGAGTTGGTTGCCGAAGGACGCCTGGAAGACGATGAGGCATTTGACCTGATTGTCGATCTAACGACCACGCTTGTTACCGATGCCTACCGTCTCAATGATCGCAAGCCTGTCAGTTCGCAGGCCGCCGAGTAATTTCGCACATTCGCCAGATGAGAGTACAGACATGAAGATTACCAATGCGCGCGTGATCATAACCTGCCCGGGGCGAAACTTCGTCACGCTCAAAATTGAAACAGATGAAGGTCTGTATGGCATTGGTGATGCCACCCTGAATGGGCGAGAGAAGTCTGTTGCCGCCTATCTTGAGGATCATGTGATCCCCGTACTGATTGGCCGGGAAGCGAGCCGTATAGAGGACATCTGGCAATATCTCTATCGGGGCGCATACTGGCGCCGTGGCCCGGTCACCATGTCAGCAATTGCCGCGGTCGATACTGCGCTTTGGGACATCAAGGGCAAGGCAGCTGGCATGCCGGTCTATCAGTTGCTGGGCGGCGCATCGCGTGACGGCGTGATGGTGTACGGACACGCGAATGGCAACGACATTGACCACACGGTTGATGAAGTCGGCCGGTACATGGAGATGGGATACAAGGCTGTACGCGCGCAATGCGGCATACCAGGCGTCAAAGGCACGTATGGGGTCGCCAAGGGCACAATGTATTATGAGCCCGCAGATTCTGCCCTACCTGAAGAGACGGTGTGGAACACGACGGCTTATCTGAATCATGTACCCAAACTGTTTGAGAAATTGCGCGGAGTTCATGGCCCTGATATTGAACTTCTGCACGACGTACACCACCGACTGACGCCGATTGAGGCTGCGCGCCTTGGACAGTCGCTTGAGCCCTACCGCTTGTTCTGGATGGAAGACGCAACGCCTGCCGAAAACCAGGAATCATTCCGCCTGATCCGCCAGCATACGGTGACACCACTGGCTGTGGGCGAAGTATTCAACACGATCCATGATTGCCGCGAGCTGATACAGAATCAGCTGATCGACTATATCCGCACAACTATCGTGCATGCCGGTGGCATCACACATCTGCGCAGGATTGCCGATCTTGCCGCATTATATCATGTCCGCACAGGCAGTCACGGAGCGACAGACTTGTCGCCCGTTTGTATGGGTGCCGCGCTGAATTTTGATCTCTGGGTCCCGAACTTCGGCATCCAGGAATACATGCGCCATACGCCGGAGACCGACGACGTCTTTCCGCATGCCTACACTTTCGAGAACGGTTACATGCACCCGGGAAACCGCCCAGGCATCGGTGTCGATATCGACGAAGGCCTGGCAGCAAAGTATCCGTACAATTCAAAACAACTACCTGTTGCCCGTCTGAATGACGGCACTTTATGGAATTGGTAGGCATGAGCGAAGAACCACGGATAGCAATTATCGGAGAGGCCATGCTGGAGCTTTCCCAGGACCCGGCGGGCAATGCCAAACTGGCATATGGAGGCGACACCCTGAATACCGCAGTATATATGGCGAGATTGGGGGCACCGGTCGATTACATTACGGCTCTGGGAGTCGATCCTTATTCGGAGCGCATGCTGAGCGCCTGGAAAAAGGAGGGGCTGGATACCTGCTCTGTCCTGCGCCACCCCTCTCGCCTGCCAGGCCTGTACGCGATAGAAACATCACCCCAGGGCGAGCGAAGCTTCTACTACTGGCGTAGTGAATCCGCCGCGCGCGAGTTCTTTGCCCTCGACGGCTACGCCGACATTCTGGACAAGGCCGCGAATGCCGATTGGCTGTATCTCTCAGGTATTACCCTGTCGATTTTCGATGAAGACGGGCGTAGAAAACTCTGCCAGCTCGCTTCGGAAATCCGCACCTCTGGCGGGCAGGTCGCATTTGATCCGAACTACCGACCAGCAGGATGGACATCTGCCGCAGCAGCAAGAAAGGCGATGGAAGCATTCTGCAGACATGCCAGCATCGTGCTTCCAACCATTGATGATGAGCATGCGCTATTTGGGATGCACACTGAAGCTGAGCACTGTGCGCGGTGGCATGATCTTGGAGTTGATACAGTGATCATGAAGCATGGACCGGATGGTGCCACGATTCATATACGTGACGCGCACCCGGAACATATTGCGGTCCCTGCCCCTCTGGCGGCAACGGACACAACAGGTGCGGGTGACAGCTTCAATGCTGCTTGTCTCGCGGGACTCATGAGAGGCAAGCCCATTCATGAGGCCGCAGCAGACGGTCATCGCCTTGCTGGCATTGTGGTGCAGCACAGGGGCGCCATCATTCCAAAAGACGCAATGGTGACGAGCCTTTCAGAATAAGGCCGTCCAAGCATGTCTCGACAGGGAAATCCGAACTTCAGTGCACGGCTTGGCATTCGAGGATGACCGCGCCCGTGAGAAACGCAAAGCGATCACAAAGATCACTGTCGCCATGCTCCTGCGACGATACGCAAATCCCTACTATTGCTTGGCTTCACAGACGTCCTTAACGAACTCTGCAAGAGCATGCTGCATCCCCTCCCGAGAAATGGATGTGACCCAATGCTTCACCTCATTCACGAATTCAGGGTTCTGCGGCAGATCGGTTGCAAAGATTTCAGAAAAGCCCAAGAGCTTCACGGTCAGCGCTACTGGATCATGGCCATATTCATGGGCTACAGCGGACAATCGCTCAGCCAAAGGATCTTGCACAATATAATCTTCCCCTTGCTCGCTCCGACCGGAAATATAGCGCATCCATGCCGCTATACCGAAACAGCAGGCGCGGATCGATCCGCCATTGGTCAATTGTGTGCGGACGGTCCCCAGGAATCTCTGCGGTATTTTTTGACTGCCATCCATCGCAATCTGATAGGTCCGGTGGCGCAATGAAGGATTGTCGAATCTACGCTGCAAATCGAGTCGGTAGGCATCCAAATCGAACCCCTCAGTCGGGCTTAGCGATTTGGCTGCCTCCATCCTCATCAGATAGTCGACGAATTCTTGAATTTTCTTGTCCTTCATCGCCACGTGAACAAATTCGTAGCCTGAAAGATAGCCTATATATGCAAGCGCAGAGTGCGCGCCGTTCAGCATCCGCAATTTGGCGTCTTCAAAGGGCGCAACGTCTTCCACCAACGTCGCGCCGGTCGTCTCCCACGGCGGACGGCCAGCAGCGAAGCTGTCTTCGATAACCCATTGGCTGAAGGGCTCCGTCTGGAGAACGGCAGCGTCTTCTATGCCATACTGTTCAGCGAATGCCTGAACTTGTTCCGCCTCGACCGCCGGCACAATCCGGTCAACCATGGTGCTGGGAAAAGCGACATTCTCCCTAATCCATTCAGCAAGATCGGAATCCACCTGCTGCGCAAATTCTTGCACAATACGTTCCACGACTTTGCCATTTGACGAAAGGTTGTCGCAACAAAGAATGGTCACCGGGCCGGTTCCGCTATCCCGCCGGCGCGCTAGCGCAGCCACCAGATAACCAATAGCTGATTTCGGCGCCCCCAAATTGACCAAATCGTGCTGAATATCAGGATGAGCCTGATTGAGAGACCCGGTCGCCGGATCCAGGCAGTAGCCTTTTTCTGTTATCGTCAGTGAAATGATCTTTGTCGAAGCCGCAGACATCGCCTCCAGCACCCGCTGAGGATCGTCCGGCGCCCACAAGACACCCGCAACACTGCCGATGACCTGCGCATCGTCGCCGCTCGCGCCCCGCACGATAACAGTGTATAAACCGTCTTGCGGTTCGAGCTGATCTCGGATCTTCGAACTACGAAGAGAAACACCCAAAATCCGCCAATCGCCGCCCGTATTGGCCAATACGTCATCCGTATAGACCGCCATATGACAACGGTGAAAGGCCCCGATGCCCATATGAACAATCCCGACGCCATACGCTGTTGGATCATAACCCGGTTCGGCTATTCCTTCAGGCAACTGACCTATGGCAGCAAGACTCAATCGCATAGATTGTAGCTTTCCTTGGCCAACCGATAGGTGAGATCATGAGCCAGTTCGGCACCGGCCTCCTCAGTCATGCGCCCCTCGGCGATCAACGTACCCAGAAACCTGCAGTCCATCCGACGCGCCACATCATGCCGCGCAGGGATAGATAAAAACGCCCGGGTATCGTCATTGAAGCCGACCGTATTGTAAAATCCCGCCGTTTCCGTGACCCGTTCCCGATATCGGATCATTCCTTCCGGACTATCGAAGAACCACCATGGCGGCCCCAGTTTCAGACAGGGGAAATGCCCAGCGAGGGGCGCCAATTCCCTTGAATATGTATCCTCATCGAGGGTGAACGCGATCATTGAGAGCGCAGGTTCATTTCCGTAACGATCAAGAAGTGGTTTCAGACCATCCACAAAATTCGTTTGGCTCGGAATGTCCGCTCCCTTGTCAGATCCAAAGCGCGCGAACACATCTTGATTATAGTTCCGGCGCGCGCCTGCATGGATCTGAAGGATCATCCCGTCATCAATGCTCATTTTCGCCATTTCAGTAATCATTTGGGCACGGAACAGCTCCGCTTTCTCCGCCCCCACATTCCCTTCGAGGCATTCATGGAAAAGGGCTTCGGCTGCAGCTGCCGAAAGATCGGCCGTAGCTGCGGTGGGATGGCCATGATCGGTCGCAGTGGCTCCGCAGGCGCGGAAATCAGCTCGCCTCTGTCTCAACGCGCCGAGATAGCCCGACCAGGAGTGCGTATCCTCACCCGTCAACATTGCAAGCGTCTCGATGTTTTCGAGGAAGTCTTTCCGCTCGGGGTCAACGACATCGTCGGGCCGAAATGTTGTAATCACGCGCTTTGCCCACGCCGACCCTGAAAGCGACTTGTGATGCGTAAGCGGATCTGTTGCCCCTTCGGTTGTCGCAATGACCTCAATGTTGAATCGGTCCATCAAACTCCGCGGCCGATAGGCGTCTGTCTGCAAAGTATCGGTGATGTAATCGAAATAGTGATCCGCCGTCTCCGGGCCGAGGGGTTTGTCGATACCGAACACCTCATGGAAAACATGCGCCAGCCAGAGCGCTGACGGCGTGCCGCGAAACAGGTAGAAATGCTCGGCGAAGAGGCGCCAAATCTTGCGCTTGTCAGTTTCCACAGGGCCGCCGTCCACACGCGGCACGCCCATATCTTCCATCGGGATGCCTTGGCTATAGAGCATGCGAAAAATGTAATGGTCCGGCATCAAGAACAGCTCAGCCGCATCTGGAAAATAGTTGTTCTCCGCATACCATTGGGGATCGGTATGCCCATGCGGGCTGATGAT
>DHZF01000088.1:25553-26168 GCA_002414505.1 Hyphomonas sp. UBA5111
GTATGCCCATGCGGGCTGATGATAGGTAGATCTTTAATATCCTGATAGAGATGCTGTGCGATAGCGCGCGCGCGTCCATCAGCCGGGAACAACCTGTTCGGATCAAGCAAGTGACTGGCCATATTCCAATACCTATAATGTTTAGCCACACTTCCGTATGGCGATTTCGCGTTAGCCGTTTCGCTTGCCTGAAGCAAGCTGTCCAAATGCGACGTCTGGAGCATATTTCAACATACACTTCGCAACGCTCGACATTTTGTCTCCATCCAATGCACATCCGCATTGAAATCGCCCCAACGCAGAATGTTATCTGTATGCTGATGGGGTAATTCTGCGCCACGGGCGGCCCGGGATCACCCATCATTTTAGCCACCCAGTTTCGGGACAGCAGCGTCAGTACGGGACCACTTACCGCTGTTTCTCGACTCCCCAGATGTAGCCGAAAGCCTATATCATGACTGCCACCGGTGGCAAATTCAAAACTCACTCGCCTAGGAAGTAGCAGATCAACTCAGGAAATCGGCGCTGTCGAATCTCGCAAAACAAGTTCCGGATTGAGCACACAATCATCGCTGGCGGCATCATGATGCCCATCAATTGTCGCGATCAGTTTTT
>DHZF01000088.1:26226-50629 GCA_002414505.1 Hyphomonas sp. UBA5111
TCAATTGTCGCGATCAGTTTTTGGGCAGCTAACGTGGCCATTAGCTGAACTGGCCGCCGAATTGTTGTTAACGACGGAATGATTTGGGCAGCCAACTCATGATCGTCAAACCCCGCAACTGATAAGTCTGCAGGAACGGTCAGGCCCAACTCTCTTGCGGCATTGACCACGCCGATCGCCATTTGGTCGTTACTCGCAAAAATTGCCGTCGGTCTCTGAGGTGCGCCCAACAATTCCCGGCCGGCCTTGACGCCCGATTCAAAGGTGTACGCCCCCCGAATCAGCAAATCCGGGTCCACCTCAAGATCATGAGACCGTAAAGCGTCGAGATATCCTTCGCGACGCTCCCACGTGGACTTCAAACCCTTCGGACCGCTGATATAACCAATCCTGCTATGGCCGGAGTTGATGAGATACTCCGTCATCTGCTTCGCCCCACTACGTTCGTCGGAAATGACAAGGCGGTGCGGCTCATCAATCTGGGCGGCTGCCAGGCGCACACAGGGAACGCCATTCGCCTCCAGCTCTTCCGCAATGGCGTCCATCTCGGAAATGGGCGGCGGTAGAATAACTCCGTCAATTTGGGCTCGGGACACGAAATTTATTATCTGATCAACCAGGTTCGGATCCGTCCGGTCGCTGGGGCGAATGACAAGCTCATACCCCTTTTCAATGCAGACGCTGGAAATGCCGCGAATGACAGATTCCATGAAGAAGGGGTCAGGATTGTCGTAGACCAAACCGATCAGATAGGAGCGGCTAGCAGCAAGCCCGCGAGCTTGCGGGTTAGGCTGGTATCCAAGCTCACTTATGATCCGCTGGACTTTCTCCCGCGAAGATTTCGCGACCACCGGCGACTCGTTCAGCACTCGCGACACCGTACGTTTCGATACGCCAGCAAGTCGCGCCACATCATTTATGGTAACTTTTTCCCGCATTTCACCTTATATTTCATATATGTAAGATAGACGGTTTCTCGTCGAGATATCGCCCCATAATAGGCTTCGGTATAGGCTTCCATGCGCCTGCTACCAAGCACTTTAGCTGGGGTCGTGGCGCAATCAAAACCCCAATACTGCCGCACATGCGCGCTGATTTCTGCGACTGCACGAACAATTTGTGCGCTCAACACGAGCTTGCCACTTCTGAACGCAACCCTGAACAATTATCCGCCAAGGCCAAGAACATCCGACCAACCGGGTTTTCATGGCACGTATTGAGTCGCAGACAAACAGAATGGCGCAAGTTGCGCGTCGCCACAGGCCTCCCGGAATTTTCTCTTCTGCGGACCATTAGTCAGCGCTTTAGCTGAAGCCAGGACCCCTGAAAATACGGACCGAATATTGACTTTTTATCGAAGCTAATTTTTGCATTTACATTTTACGCCACCGGTGGCACAAATGCGCAAAAGAACACTAGGTGCACCAATGCACTGGCTAGAATCAATACCGGGAGGAAACCAATGAAGACTCGATTTTCACCACTATTGCGCTCTGCATCGACTATCGCCTTGGCGTGCGTCGTTCTCGCTCCGATGCAATCATTCGCCCAAGAAGAGCCCCCCCTTGAGGAAGAAAGCACACTAGAGACTGTCACCGTCACGGGGTCGCGTCTGGCCAATCGCGGCTTCGAAGCACCGACGCCGGTCAATGTCATTGGAAGGGAAGAGTACACACTTTCGGGCACAGAAAGCCCGGAGAACCTCCTTCTCTATACGCCGCAATTCGGCGGCAACCAGCTTGAAGGTCCGACAGCGAACACGGCCCAAGCCGGTCAGCCACTGGGCACGTCAACGTTGAACCTTCGGAACTTCGGCGCGACGCGTAACCTCGTGCTCGTCAACGGCCGCCGCTTCACAATTTCGGGTCCGGCGCTGACAACAGACATTAACACCATCCCAGCCGCGCTAATTGAGCAGACTGAAGTTGTTACCGGTGGTTCGTCGGCGGTTTATGGCTCGGATGCGATCACTGGTGTCGTCAACTTCATCATGCGTGATGATTTCGAAGGTGTGGAACTGAATGCGCAAGTGAGCGCCGACGAGCACACATCGTCTCCCACTTACACGTACGATCTGACGTTCGGCGGTAATCTGGACAATGGCCGCGGGAATGTGGTCGCATCCCTCGGGTATCAAGACCGGACCGCCATTGGGATCAAAGAGCGTGGCGGCTGGGCATATCCGTCCCGGGACTCAGGTTGCGTCACCGCCGATTCGTATAGCGAGACACAGCGGGGCGTGCCACTTTCCGTTCCCTCCGGCCTCTCCTGTGTGGAAGCTGGGGGCCGTATGGGGTGGATTCAGGGTGGATCCAGCGCTGTCCCGAATGGCCGCATCGGGAATTTGCCAACGTTTGGGTCCGGTGATGCTGAATGGGATGCCGCGCTCGTCGCGGCCGGCCTTCAGGACATGACATCGCTCGGCGCCATTTTTGATGATGCGGGAATGAGCGTGCGTCCGTTCAGCGATCCGGCTGACCGGTTCGACTTCGGCGACACCTCCTACTTGGTCACTCCGCAAAAGCGCTGGATGGGCAATGTTTTCGGTCACTACGACATCAACGACAAAATGACCGGCTATATGGAGCTGCACTACTCCAACAATGTCTCGGAAATGCAGATTGCTCCGACGAATATTACGGGAAACCTGCTGGTCGATGTCGACAATCCGTACGTTTCGGAGGATGTGCGCAACCTCTTCAGACTGCTGGATGAAAGGGAAACTGGCACGACGACAGTGACGCAAGGTCTGGCAACGATGACAACCACACCAAACGACGGCATCGCGGTCATCAACTACAATCGGCGGTTCAGCGATCTGCCACCGCGTAACGCACAAGGGGATCACTCGACGTTTAGGACTGCGGTGGGTGTTCGCGGTGACCTCGGGGACTTTTCGGACTCGATGTTCCGGGAAATGTCCTACGATGTTTATTATACTTACGCCCGGACTTCAGAGAGCCAGCTTCAGATCGGCTCGGTTTCCAAAAGCGCCGTGCTTCAAAACCTGCTTTCTGTAAATGGTGCAGACCCTGTTCTAAATCTCTTTGGACAGAACATCTCCGAAGCGGGTGCCGACGCGATCCTGATTTCCTCGAACTCAAAGATCGTGGCTGAGCAGGAAGGCATGGCAGCGGCCATTACCGGCGTCGCTTTTGACATGCCCGCCGGCCCGGTCGATTTTGCCCTCGGCACCGAATGGCGCAGCTCAGAATCCTCATATGTCCCCGACCGCTTCCTGAGCTCCGGTGACGTATCGGGGTGGAACTCCGCCAATCCAACTTCGGGCTCAAGCTCAGTGGCAGAAGTCTTCGGCGAAATTCGCGCACCTATCGTTGCCGATGCGCCTGGCTTCGAACGTTTGAGCGTGAATGGCGCTTTCCGCTACTCGGACTATGATCTGGAAGGCGTCGGCGGCGTCTGGACCTATTCGACCGGCGCAGAATGGGCACCGACTACAGACCTGACACTCCGGGGCCAGTTCCAGCATGCGATCCGTGCACCAAATGTCGGCGAATTGTTTGGAGGGCGCGGTTCGGACGGCCCGATCGCACAAGACCCTTGCTCCTCCATGCAGCCAGTCGATCAGCAAACGGCAGCCGTACGCGACATTTGTATTGCGACCGGCGTCCCTGCTGGCTCGGTGTTTGACGTAACCGTACAGCCGTCGCCATTTGTACAACAGATCCGTGGCGGCAATCCGGATCTCGATACCGAGAAGTCAGATACGACGACCTTAGGTCTCGTTTATCAGCCGAGCTGGATCGATGGCCTCGGCATAAGTGTCGACTACTTCTCGATCGAGCTGGAAGACGCGATCGCCACGCTTGGTGGCGGTGGGGTCCAGAACGTTCTCGACCTCTGCTACAATGTTCTTCAGGATGCTAGCAGCGTCTACTGTCAGGCCATCAACCGTGACCCGACAACTGGCGAAATCTCCGGGCCCGATTACGTTCTGACAACTTATGCCAATATTGGGGGCCTGAAGACGTCGGGCGTCGATTTCGAAGCCCAATACTCCTTCCAGACGGATTGGGGGCTGTTCGGCCCCAGTGACTGGCGGTTCGGAACCAACTGGACCTACACAGATGAATTTACCATCACGCCGATCCAGGAACTCCCGGACATCACCAATGAGTGTGTGGGCGCTTGGGGCGGCACGTGCGGTCAGCCGATTCCAGAACTCAAAGGCGTAACACGCCTTACCTGGAACACCGGTCCGGCAACGATGTCGCTGGCGGCTCGCTATATTGGCGAAGTCACGACCGACAGGATCATTGTCCCACAGCGCAAAGGCGAGAGCCATCCTGACTATGCGGATATCAGCAACCCAACGATCGACAGGACGGTTTATTTTGACCTTTCAGGAAGCTACCAGCTGCTGGAGGGCACCCGCCTGACTGCCGGTGTACGTAACCTCATGGACGAGGATCCAGAGATCGGCGCTCCGGTCCAGACGTATGATCCGCTGGGGCGTTCATTCTTCCTAAGTGTTAACACCAAGTTCTAGGAGCCTCCCCCTGGTCCTGGTGCGAAAGGGTGCGGCCGGAAACGGCCGCACCCTATTTGCAAAACTGATGTGCGGGTGTGCGAATTTAAAAATCCCACCCCACTGATCGCACCTACAGAGACAAAATAAATCCCGATCCACACCATGAAGTAATCTCCCAAATATTACGTATACTCAGGAGGAAGCATGACCTATCTCTCACGCCGTCAAACCCTCGCTCTCATGGGAGGCGCGGCCATCTCCCCAGCGATGGGCGGATGTGCGCAGATCTCCCCAAGCACCCGCGCTGTTGAAACTGCTTCGGCACCTTCCCTGGGCGAACTGGCAGCGGAAAAGGGGCTGCGCTTTGGGTCGGAGATCAATTACACCCAGCTAAGCGATCGGCCCTATATCGATATTTTCACCCGCGAATGCTCCGTCATGGTGCCTGGCAATGAACTCAAGATGTACACCATCGAAGATGAGCCGGGCGTGTGGAACTTCGAGCCGGGCGACACTCTCGCCGCCTTCTCGCAAAGCAATGGCATTGGCATGCGCGGCCACACCCTTTTATGGAACTATCCCCGCTGGCTGCCGGACTGGGTCAATGCCCAGGAATTCGAGAGTTCCGACGAAGCCGCGCAGTTCCTGACAGACTATATCAGCCGGGTCGCCTCCCATTATTCGCCTCATGTCTATTCCTGGGACGTCATTAATGAGAGCTTCAATGACACAACCGGAGAGTTACGGGAATCGGTCTTCAGCAACGCCATGGGCTGGGACGTCATTGACCATTGCTTCCACGTCGCCAAGGCCAGTGCCCCAAATGCGAAACTCATCTACAATGACTATATGTCCTGGGAGGACAAGAGCGCCAATCACCGCGCCGGGGTCCTGAAACTGCTTGAGCGCCTGCTGAAGAACAATGTACCCATCGACGGGCTTGGCGTGCAGGCCCATATTATGCTCGACCCGGAAATACCATTTACGAGTCAAAAGCAAATCGCCTGGAGCAATTACCTTAAGGAGATTTCAGACATGGGACTGGATCTCCTGTTCACTGAGTTCGATGTCAATGACAGGCTTTATGACGCCGACGACGCGACAAGGGATGCGGAGATAGCCGCATATGGAAAGGACTATATGGACATCGCCTTCGCCAACAGGAGCACGACCGATTTTCTGCTCTGGGGCATGGCGGATCAGTATAGCTGGCTGCAGAATTTCCGAAAGGAAGGACAGCCCCCAGCCCGCGCCCTGCCCTATGACGTGAATTACAATCCGAAGCCGTTGCGCGAAGCAATAGCGGCTTGCCTCAAGGGGGCTCCGGCACGATAGACCGGGTCCGAGTAACAGAAAAGAATAGATGGCACATACTTCCCCTTCGCTCATTATCATCCACCCCGATGACACCGTGGCCGTAGCGATCGAGGAGATTGCCGCGGGTGAATGCGTTACCGCTGGTGATCTCAACCTCACGACACGCTCGACCATCCCGAAGGGTCACAAGGTGGCGTTGAGAGACCATCAGACGAGCGACAGCGTAATAAAGTATGGCCATCCCATCGGCCGGATTACCGAGCCGGTGAAAACCGGCGGGCATGTGCACAGCCACAATATGGCGACCGCTCTCGGCTCGGGTGAAAGCTACCAGTATAATCCGGCAGTGAAAGAACCTCCACGCGCCGTACCAGCCGAAACGTTTCAGGGGTACGCTCGCCCTTGGGGCGAGACGGGCACTCGGAACGAAATATGGGTCCTGAACACCGTCGGCTGCGTGAACCGGGCAGCGATGGCCGTCGCAAAAGCAGGCAACGAGATCATCGCCGAGCGTGGCCTGCACAATGTCGATGGCGTGCATGCGTTTTCCCACCCCTTCGGGTGCTCACAACTTGGCGAGGATCTGGACCAGACGCGGGATATCCTGCGCGCATTGGCGATGCACCCGAATGCGGGTGGTGTGGTCATCATGGGGCTTGGTTGCGAGAACAACAGGCTGGACCAGCTGCTTGAGGGTATTCCGCCGGCGCGCCGGACACGAATTGTCTCCTTCAACGCACAGGAGGTTTCCGACGAGGAGGAGAGCGGACGCGAAGCCATTGAGGCCCTTCTTGAGGTCATGAAGGATGATCGACGAACTCCATGTGCCGCCTCGGCGCTGAGACTGGGCATGAAATGCGGAGGATCGGACGCCTTCAGCGGCGTCAGCGCCAATCCAATTGTCGGTCGCATGACGGACTATCTTACTGATCGCGGCGGCATGGTCTTTCTAACCGAAGTCCCGGAGATGTTCGGCGCCGAGCAGCAATTGATGAACCGCGCTGTAAATCAGAATGTGTACGGCCGCATCGTGAGCATGATCGAAGAATTCAAGAATTACTTTATCAGCCACGGCCAGCCGATCTACGAAAACCCTTCTCCCGGCAACAAGGATGGCGGCCTTACCACGCTTGAGGAGAAGTCCCTTGGCGCTGTGCAAAAAGGCGGCAAGGCCCAGGTCACCGATGTGCTCGGCTATGCCGAAAAGGGAGCCCGCAGCGGCCTCAACCTCATCAATGCGCCAGGTAATGACGCGGTTTCGTCAACAGCCTTGACCGCCGCCGGCGCGACAATCCTCTTGTTCACCACAGGACGGGGCACGCCCCTTGGCTTTCCTGTCCCCACACTGAAAATCTCCTCCAACAGTGGACTTGCAGCGCGCAAGCCGGGATGGATTGATTTCAATGCTGGGGCATTGGTTGATGGCGAGAGAGAGATGGAAGCCCTTGCGGCGGATCTCTGGGCAACGATCCTGCGTGTCGCCTCAGGCGAGTTGACGCGTAATGAAGAGAATGACTATCGGGAAATCGCAATATGGAAAAGGGGCGTCACGCTTTAGGCTGACGCCCCCATCTTTCCAAAGTGACGCGCCCTAGTCGACCGCCTTCAGCTTTTCCAGCTCGGCACGGCTGATCTTCAATACGGTGCCGTGACGCGTGCCTTCCGGGAAGGTCAGTTGATCGCTGATGTTTTCCCAATGGATAAGGTCATCGGAGCGCGCACCCATCATCCGGTGCTCCATATACGCATCATAATAGACGTAGAACTCATCGCCTATTTTTGTGGCGGTAGGTCCTTCCACCCACACACCCTCCGGCGAGAAAGGCGGGGATGCCGGACCCCACGGGCCTTCCGGATTGGCGGCAATGGAGATGCGGATATTCTTTTCCGGTTCGGGGCGCTTTGTCTCGTCCTTGAGGAACATGATGTACCTCTCCCCGTCTTTCAGAATCGACCCATCGATCGAAACGAAGCCGCCATCATAAAAAAGTGCCGTGTCCGTATAAGTCTTGAAATCCTTGGTCTTGACGTAATAAACGCGGTGATTGATGCCCTTGTTTATGGTCGAACGGATATCGCCGCGGTCAGCCGTTTCGGGAAATTTTCCGGGAACAGCGGAAGACCAGAAGATAATATACTCTCCGGTGTCTTCACTATAAAATATCTCCGGTGCCCAGCTGTTCATGACTTCTGGCTCATGCGCCATGACCGGCAGCATTTTCTGCTCGGTCCAGTGAATAAGGTCATCGGAGTGCGCGATACCGATATTGTTCTCCCACCAGCCGGTCGTCCAGACCATATGATAACGACCGTCCGGCCCCTGGATGATGCAGGGATCGCGCATCAGCTTGTTACCCACCTTCGGCGTGAGGAAGGATTTGTTGTCCCTAAGACCCTTCCAAGTCAGCCCGTCCTCACTATAGGCAAAATGCAGGCCGGTCTCCCCGTCATTCCTGAACGAGGAGAACAGCAGCACCTGGTCTTGCGGCAATGTCTGGGCACAGGCGCTGCCTGATATGCCGGCCACCATTGCCATGGACAATAACAGTTTCCTCAATGTCTCTCTCCTCTTTGATAATCTTCTGCCATTAGGGCAGCGGGTTGATGTTCTCATATCGCACGACCCACGACCCATCCTCGGGGAAGCCAGGCGTCTCGGTCTCGGCCCCGTCCCAGCCTGCGGCCATCAGCGCGACTGCGGCCAGCAGGGCGCCATTCGACGGGAAATATGTGTCGGCATTCTTGCTGTAACCATCAGCACCCAGATGATAGCGCGGCGTCATGCCGGTGAGGCCGTATTGATTATTGGCGGCATCCATCATCAGGTAGTGCAGGGCCTTTTCGGGCTCACCAAGCCGCGTTGCGGTCATTGCCATCATCGGGAAATCCCACCCCCAGGTCTGACGGAAATCCCAATACTCATCCGTGGCCATCATGGTACGCCGCATCATCTCCGGATCGACCCGGTTGCCGGGGATCAGCCCTGTCGCCATCAGAAATGACGGGTGATCGCGATTAAAGCATGTAGAATCGGGGGCTGCACCGGCTGCGTCCAACCCGCCTGCCGTCCCCTGCCCGCCTGCGCATTCGGCCCGGGCGATATTGTGCCAGAAATCAGGCGCATTCCCGACAGGCAGATAAAGCCCCTTTTCGGACGGCAAGGGCGAGAGGCCGTCAAGCACCTCATCCCATTGAACCTTGCGTCCGAGGCCGAGACGTTCGCGCCAGACCTGCGCCGTTTCCAGCCCCCAGGCATAATAAGCGACTTCGAAAGCCGGGTTCACCGTAGTGCCGGCATCCCAGACTTCCTGCACCGGAACGACTGGCGGACCAATGACATAGGTACCGGTCTCTTCATCCTGCACAGGGAAGGTCGCCAGGAGGTCGCCGGTCTCAAATACAACGTCCTTGTAGCGCTCCAATGTCTCTGGGCTCGGATCATTGCGCCAGGCTAGCTCGGCCAGATAAATAGGATGGGGCTGTTGCCACATGATGAACGGGTTGATCGTGCTGGGACTTTCGACCGCATCGTCGCCCGTCATCTTTGGCCACCAGGCTCCCTCCCGATCATAATGCGCAGCCCGCTGCTTGGCCTTATCGAGTGTACGATTGTACCAATCAAGGCTGTTGCGAACATGATCTCCACGGTTCCAGAGCAGGAAATGGGCGACATGCCAGCTGTGCATTTCATGGTGGAACTTTCCGTTCCAGCTATTGGAGTAAAGGCCTTCCTCCTGCGGAATGAAATCGCCGCCGGTATTGACGCCCGTGAGGTATTGCGAGAGCACTACACGCCGCTCCAACTCGGCCGCCTGCGGATTGCTGCTTCCGGAAAAATCTATCACACCGCCATTTTGCCAATAGTCTTGCCAACCATTTGTGACGTCTGCCTCGGCCGTATCGTAGTCGAGCGCTGGCTCTAGCCGGCTTTCATCTGGCCCATATTCCAGCATGAACCGCAATGTATCGGTATGGTCGGCCGCCTTGATGCTGAAATGATGGGGCCGCGTCTCACGTACGCTCACTGCCTCTCCAAGTCTGGCCTTGGCGGTATAGGTCGTATCATCCAGCTTACGGCGGAAAACGGCGGTACGCTCATCGGCCATTTGGAACTCGGTGCTGTGCTTTTCCGGGGCATCTGAATCGGTGGGGTCAGGGTTCAATGCATCGCTGACATAAGGAAACGCAAGTTCCAGACCCAGTCTCCCCGAAGTGACCAGCTGAGACTTCACCTCGACAATAACCATGTCCCGGCTGGGATGAATGCTGGTAGAAACGGTCACCTGCTCACCTTCCACAACGAACCGGCTGAGAGCCTTCCCAGTCCACAGATCGAGCGTCTGGTGCGTCTCCTTCACAGAAGCGAAATCGAGAGGTGTCGTTTCCCCCTCTTCTGTTGTCTCAAAGGAGAGGCGTCCCAGGGAAAAACGATGTGGGTTGCGCCGCAGATACGAAATCGCGGCATTTTCCTCTACCTGGGCCCAGTCGGTTATATAAGGGTACAGATATGTCTTTCCGTGCGCCTTTATCGGGCGGTACGAATCTGCAATGGTCAGGTTTTCAGGATTGGGAAAGCTGTGCCACGCCCACTGAGCTTGGGTCAGAAGTGGCGAAAAATCAGAATACTGGTCACGGAATGTCTGGAGTCCCGTGATGTCGAGTGCCATCGCCAGATTCCCATTACCCACCATGACCGGCGCCTCGGGGTCAATAAGGTCGAGTTCCACATTGTGACGGGTAACCAACGCCCTTCTGTCAATGGCTCCAGTCGTCATCTGGGGATTATGACTGGGCGTGTCTTCCGTCAGTTGTGGGACGATGGTGTTTGTCTCGGCACAGGCCGACAACATTGTTGCCAGAAGGAAAAGTGCCGCTCCAACTCTGAGACCGACTTCCAACTTTCGTATCGCAATAGTGTCCCTTACCAAGTCGTCTCTCCCAAAGCCTTATTATGCTGGCACGATTAATCATTTCAGCCACTTTATCGCTGATGAAACAGATAGCAACGTAAATCCCACATTACGGCACATCGTATCACTTTATAAAGTGACCCGGGATGATTTTGATAATGCATGGGGGCTGATGCCAGCCAGAAAAGACATCAAAGCCAGGCGAGGCGTCGTCTCAGTGCGGCGAGAGCTAGACTCCCGGATCCTGCCACCCAAGCTCGCGACTGATTGCGCGAGTCGCTTCCTGGACGATCGGCACCAATGCCTGCATCCGGTCGTCACTCATATATTGGGCGGCGCTGGAAACACTGATCGCCGCAACGATCCTGTTTTCCACGTCCCGGATTGGCGCAGCAACGCATCTGACGCGATCCTCGTTTTCCTCAAGATCAAGCGCATAGTCGTCCTTTTGATATACCTTCATCCGGTCCATCCAGGCTGACAGCGATTCTCTCGGCTTCGAGACAGCCATCCCATAGAGTTTTTTCCAGTACTCTTCGCTTTCTTCAAGGATAAGCGCCTTCCCGAGCCCTGTGGTCGCAATGGGCTGCCGCTCACCGACATGAGAGCTGATCAGTATACGCCGCTTGCCTGGCACCTTTTCCAGATAAAGGACCTCATCACCCTCAATAACGCCGAGATGAACAATGTCATCGGTTTGCTTTGCAAGATCTTCCAGGATTGGGCGAGCCACTCGCGCCAATTGAATTTGTGTTCTGGCGCAATGACCAAGGGCCAGAATAAGCGGCCCAAGGCTATAACCGCGGCGTGGGGTGAACGACAAATACTGCCGCTCCACCAGCGCCGCTGCCAAACGGTGGGCCGTGCTACGCGTAAGGCCAAGATTTTCAGAAAGTTCAAGTAAGGACACAGGCCCGTCGCGCACCATCTCCAGAACATCAAGGCCCCGCATCAATGTCTGCGCGCCGCCTGGCGATTTTTCTTTGGCCCCCTGGGGCCCATTATTTGCTTTTTTCTTCCGCTCAGTCATTCAACAGCGCCCGTTTGTTGCACCGGGAACATGCGTTTTACTATTACCCCGACAATCCCGCAATGTGGGATATAGCCCCCTTTGGCGTCCACCGGAAGACTCGAAGCACGCCCTACTGCAAGTTTACATACATACCGCCGTCAACGAGGAGGGCCGCCCCAGTGACATAGCGGGCCATATCAGAGGCCAGGAACATCGCTGGCCCGACCAGATCCTCTGGCTCGCCCAACCGGCCAAGCGGCGTGCGGGATTCCATGTATTCTCTCTTGCGCGGATCAGACAAGTCTTCACGATTGATGTCCGTCTCGATGGTCCCAGGCAGCAAGGCGTTGCACCGGATGCCATGCTTGCCAAGAGCGATAGCTGCCGATTGCATCAGCGACAGCACGCCAGCCTTTGTCGGCGTGTAGTGAGTCTGAAACTCTCCCCCGACCAGAGCTGATATTGAGCTCATGGCGATAATAGAGCCCCCCCTTTTTTGAGAGACCATCTGCCGGGCGGCCGCCTGCACCATGTAATAGGCGCCCAGCAAATTGACCTGCACCGTTCGATCGACTGTTTCGGGGGGCATGTCGAGAAAGGCATGAAAAGGACAGATGCCGGCATTGCTGACAAATACATCAACCCCACCCAATGCATCCGTCGCCTCAGCAATGAAGCGATCAGCCGTTTCGGGAATAGCAACATCGCCCTTTACCGCCAAAGCTTTTCTGCCAGCTTGTCTAACCTGAACCAGGGTTTCCTGCGCCTTGCTGTCATCGCCCACAAAATTGATCGCGACATCAGCTCCCTGGCGAGCCGCCCCAATGGCAATCGCCTGGCCGATACCTGCCGACCCGCCTGTCACAAGGACGGTTTTTCCTTCCAGTAGCATATGCGTTCCCTCCATGCATGCCTCTCCGAAGCCAAGGATGTTGACCCCCGAAATCTTATAATCTAAGAACTCATCTCATATTATAAGCACTCGTCTCAGGCAACGGTGGAGCGGAATAGTATCATGGCATCTGCAAAGATAGTCGATATCCGGGCGTTCGTCCTGAGGGGCGGCGGTGCCGATTATCACGACCAATCAGACGGGCACTGGATCGATGACAATATCGCCACCCCAATGTCCAAATATCCGGACTACAGGAAAAGCCGCCGCAGCTTTGGTATCAACGCCCTTGGCACACTGGTCGTGGAAATTGAGTCCGATGACGGAACGGTCGGCTTTGCCGTCACGACCGGCGGAGAGCCCGCCGCATACATTGTGGAGAAGCATCTGTCCCGCTTCGTCATCGGTCAAAATCCAGCCAATATCGAATTGATCTGGGACCAGATGTATTTTTCCACCCAGTATTATGGTCGCAAAGGGCTGGTTATAAACGCCATCTCTGGTGTCGATCTAGCCCTGTGGGACCTCCTCGGCAGGCTACGGCAGGAGCCGGTCCATGCTATGATTGGCGGCGCCGTGCGTGATGAAATCCAGTTCTATGCCACGGGATCCCGGCCGGACCTGGCCAAGCAGATGGGATTCATTGGGGGCAAGATGCCGCTTCGCCACGCCCCGGTCGAAGGCAACGAAGGCATGAAACTGGCGGTCGACGACATCAGGGAAATGCGCGGACGCGTAGGTGCGGATTTCTGGCTCATGCTCGACTGCTGGATGGCGCTCGATCTCGACTATGCAACGCGCCTTGCGCACGCCGCGGCGGAGCATGATCTCAAATGGATCGAAGAAGCGCTCAGTCCCGACGATTACTGGGGATACCAAGACCTTAAAAAGGCCGTTCCCGCAGGCATGCTTGTCACTACCGGCGAGCATGAGGCGACCCGCTGGGGCTTTCGCATGCTGCTCGAAATGGATTGTTGCGACATCATCCAGCCGGATGTGGGCTGGTGTGGCGGCTTGACCGAGTTGCTGAAAATATCCGCTTTGGCGGACTCCCATGGCAAGCTGGTCATCCCGCACGGCTCTTCCGTTTACAGTTATCATTTTGTCATTTCACGGCACAATAGTCCGTTTGCAGAGTTCCTGATGATGGCTCCCGGAGCCGACAAGGTCGTGCCCATGTTCTCGCCGCAGTTACAGGGCGAACCCGTGCCAGAGAAAGGCAGGCTTTCTGTTTCAGCGCTCGAGAAACCGGGTTTCGGCGTCGAGCTTGATCGCAGTCTCAATCTGTCCCGTCCCTATAATCCCTAAAGAAAGTTCCGCCATGAAGCTTTGCAGATATGGTCCTTCGGGTGAGGAAAAGCCCGGTCTCGTTGATGAGAACGGCCGCATTCGCGACCTCTCCGGCCATGTTGACGACATCACCCCGGACGCCCTCTCACCGCGCATGCTGGCCAACTTGTCGAAAGTGGATGTGGAATCATTGCCCCTCGTCGATAAGGATGTGCGCTATGGCGTACCGGTCAACGGCATTCCAAAGATCGTCGCTGTCGGCTTGAATTACGCCGATCACGCGCGCGAATCCGGCCTTCCCATTCCCACCGAGCCGATCACCTTCATGAAGGCCGTATCGAGCCTTACCGGCCCGAATGACAATGTCATGCTGCCGCCCAACTCCACGCATACGGATTGGGAGGTGGAACTGGGCGTGATCATTGGCCAGCGCGCTTCTCGTATTTCTGAAGAAGAAGTTCCCTCCCACATTGCCGGCTACGTACTCGCCAACGACGTTTCCGAACGTTTCGACCAGAAAGAGCGCGGCTCGCAATGGAGCAAGGGCAAAGGGCACGACACCTTCTGTCCCGTGGGGCCCTGGCTTGTGACCACGGACGAGATACCCGACCCGCAAGACCTGAACATGTTTCTCAACATCAATGGCGAACGCAAACAGACGGGCAATACGAAGACCATGATCTTCACTGTCGCGCAGGCGATTTCCTATATCAGCCGCTACGTGACGCTGAAGCCGGGCGATCTCGTCATTACCGGGACGCCGCCAGGCGTCGGGGAAGGCCAGAAACCGGAGCCGCAATTCCTGCGCGAAGGCGATGTCATGGAGCTTGGCATAGATCATCTCGGTGCACAGCGGCAGAACGTCGTCGCGTGGACCCGCGACAATAGGCAGGGAGATACCGCGTGATTTATAAAAACAGATTTGCCGGAAAAACCGCCGTCATCACCGGCGGCGCCTCGGGCCTTGGGCTCGCCAGCGGCCAGCGCATCGCCGAAGAAGGCGGGAATGTCTTCCTCTGGGACATGGATGGCGAAGGCCTTGAGAAAGCGCAGAAGAAGATCCCCTCTGCCCATATCAAACAGATCGACATTACCGATCCTCAGGCAGTCGAAAAGGCCGCCGCGCAGGCGGCGGAAAAGACCGGCGTCATTGATGTTCTCATCAACAGCGCCGGAATTACCGGTGCAACAGGCCCGGTACAGGAGTTTCCGATTGATAGCTGGCGAAAGGTCATGCAGATC
The DNA here is from genome assembly GCA_002414505.1 of Hyphomonas sp. UBA5111. Classification (GTDB taxonomy): domain Bacteria; phylum Pseudomonadota; class Alphaproteobacteria; order Caulobacterales; family Hyphomonadaceae; genus Hyphomonas. Next base: position 41,382 of record DHZF01000088.1, read on the forward strand.
AATCTGGATGGCACGTTTTACTGCTGTCGCGCCATCATTCCCCATATGTTGAAAAACGGGTACGGACGGATTATCAATATCGCCTCTGTTGCGGGCAAGGAAGGCAATCCGAACGCTTCAGCCTATTCCGCTTCAAAAGCTGGCGTCATCGGCCTGACCAAAAGCCTGGGGAAAGAATTAGCGCAGACCGGCATCACTGCGAACTGCGTAACTCCAGCGACGTTTGAAAGCCCCATTCTCGATCAACTACCGCAAAGCCAGGTAGATTACATGCGCTCAAAAATACCGATGGGCCGCCTCGGCACGGCGGAGGAAAACGCCAATATCGTCTGTTTCATCGCCAGTGAAGAATGCTCTTTCACCACCGCTGCGACCTTCGACACGTCAGGCGGTCGAACGACATACTAGCGACAAGCGGCTTTTGCGGCCAGAAAGAAGCCGTCAGCCTGGGGAGGAAACTGTCATGCATGATGTGCCGTTCGTCGATGCCCATGTCCACTTCTGGGATCTCGACACGATTCAGCATCCCTGGTTGATGTCGCCATTTTCCGCGAACGGCCTCATGGGGTCTGTCGAGGCGATCGCCTCAAATTACGGACCTCAGGAATATACCCGTGATGCAGCAGCCTGGACCATCGCAGGCACCGTGCATGTGGATGCCGGCGCAGCCGCCGATCAGGCTATTGAAGAAACCCGCTGGCTCGATAGCTTGCGCGGCTCGTATGGCGCCCCAACAGCCATCATAGCTTTTGCTGAACTGAACGATCCGCGACTAGACAGCACTTTGTCGGCGCACGGCGAATTTGACGCGGTGCGAGGTATCCGTCAAATCGTCAACTACCATAATGATCCGTACCGAAGTTACACGCCTGCCGACATCACTCTCAGCGATAAATGGCAAGCGGGTTTCCGGAAACTTGCCACGTTTGGGCTCAGCTTTGACTTGCAGGCCTACCCTTCACAGTTTCGCAATCTTGCACCCCTGATAGCTGCCAACGACGATATACCGGTCATGATCAACCATGCCGGAATGCCCTTCCATGATGAAAAGGAAGAGTGGCGTATGGGCATGAGTCTACTGGCCGAGCTTCCACATTGCTCGGTAAAGATATCTGGCTTCGGCATCACCGATCATGATTGGCGCAAGGACTCGATCCGTCCTTATGTGCTGGAAACAATCGACCTCTTCGGTCCAGACCGGGTGATGTTCGCAAGCGATTTTCCCACAGACAAACTTTATGCTGATTTCGACCGATGTCTGACCGCCTATGCGAGCATCATTTCCGACTTCAGCGATGACGAAAAACGCGGCATGTGGGGGCTTAATGCAAACCGCCTCTATCGTCTGGGACTTTCCATATGATGCACCAGAATGAGCAGGACTGACGCACATGAAAACCGCCTCAACACATGGCTTTCGCCAAAAAGCGCACGCCAAACTTCCGCGCTTTCTGTGCAAGCATGTCCATGGCGGTTCCCCATACAACGCCGCTCTTCATGGCAGTAACGCAGCCGGCGAGCGTGACGAATACACATCAAATCGGCCAGTCAATTTTGGCGTGTACAGATATAAATACATAGAAGGGGTAACACACCATGGGCGGTAATCCACTATTCGGCGTCTTCTTTCACTGGCTCGGCGGCCTGTCATCGGCCAGCTTTTATGTCCCTTACAAGAAGGTCCGGCTCTGGTCGTGGGAAATTTTTTGGCTCACGGGTGGGGTATTCTCATGGATCTTTGCGCCCTGGATTGCCGCCTTCATCGGTACGGAAAATGTCTTGGGTGTCCTGTCGGGCGCTCCTGCCTCCACACTCCAATGGTGTTACTTTTTCGGGGCACTCTGGGGCTTTGGGGGACTAACCTTTGGTCTCACCATGCGGTATCTCGGCGTCTCACTTGGCATGGCGGTCGCCCTTGGCCTAACCACAGCGTTTGGCACGCTTGTGCCTCCAATCTTCGCCGGGGAGTTCGTTGATACACTACTGGCAGAAACGGGGGGACAGATCGTTTTCCTCGGTATTCTCCTCACCCTGGTTGGGATTGTCGTCGTGGCGATGGCTGGCCATGCCAAAGAGAAAGAAGTTCCGCAGGAAGAACGGGTGAAGACCATCGCCGAGTTCGATTACCGCAAGGGTATAATGGTCGCGATTTTTTCGGGCATCATGTCGAGTTGTTTCGCCTATGGCCTTGCCGCCGGCGAACCAATCCGCCAGGCGTCACTGGCTGCAGGAACCGGCACATTATGGCAGGGGCTGCCCGTATTGTGTGTTGTGCTCGCGGGTGGGTTCACGACTAATTTCATCTGGTGCACAGTCATGATTGTCCGCAACAAGTCTGCGGGCCAGTGGATCGGCCGACAAAATGCCAGCGCGCTTGTGCCACCCTCCACATCAGCACTGGGGGAGAATAGCGTCCCTCCGGCCCAGTCAAAGCCACCCTTGCTGCTAAATTATGGCCTGTGCGCCATCGCCGGCACACTATGGTACCTGCAGTTTTTTTTCTACACGATGGGTGAAAGCCAGATGGGCCGCTTCGGTTTCTCGTCCTGGACGTTGCATATGGCTAGCATCATCATCTTCTCGACCCTGTGGGGATTTTCCCTCGGCGAATGGCGTGCCTCCAGCAGCAAAACGAAACGACTAGTATGGCTTGGAATCGCCTTGCTTGTCGGCTCTACCGGCATCATCGGTTACGGCAATTATCTCAGCTAAGCCCCAAATACATCGCATACAGAATAAGATAAAAGGGAGAATATCCATGCTCGACAGACGGTCACTGATCTTAGCTAGCGGCGCCGGATTGGCCGCCGCCGCAGGCTGCGCCGCGACACCGCAACCCAAGGCACAGGCACAAGACTTGGGCGCCTCCTCAGTTGAGGGCATTCTCAACGTCCGCCACTTCGGCGCCACAGGCGATGGGACGACCATCGACACGCCAGCCATCAACCGGGCCATTGAGGACGCTGCAGCCCGCGGAGGCGGGACGGTCTATTTCCCGCCGGGGAAGTATGCGTGTTTTACCATCCGCCTTAAGAGCAAAGTTTCCCTCTACCTTGAGCAGGGCGCAATTATTTATGCGGCCCCCGCCCCGCCGGAAGGCACCTCAGGCGGCTACGATCATCCCGAACCGATCGACCCTTCCTATGCAAACTATCAGGATTTCGGGCACAGCCATTGGCGAAACAGCCTCATTTGGGGCGAGGGTCTGAGCGATATCACAATCGCCGGTGACGGCCTTATTGACGGTACAAATCTCGCCCGCGGCGACGGCAGCTACAACTACATGGACGATCCGCATTATAATGGGACGGGCAATAAAGCGATCGCACTAAAATGGTGTCGCAACGTGCTCCTGCGAGATTTCCGCGTCTACCGCGGCGGTTGGTTCGCGCTGCTCGCCACCGGTGTTGACAACATGACCATCGACAATTTGATGGTCGACACGACCCGCGACGGTTTCGACATTGATTGCTGCCGCAATGTGCGCGTCACCAACTGCCATATTAACTCACCCTGGGATGATGGGATCTGCCTGAAGTCCAGCTATGCGCTGGGTGAGGCGCGCGCGACTGAGAATGTCATGATCGCTAACTGCTATGTGACAGGCAATTACGAGATCGGATCCCTACTCGACGGCACCTGGAAGAAGATGCCGCCCTCCTTCGCGCCACAGGTTCACGGTCGGATAAAATTCGGTACGGAGTCCAATGGTGGCTACAAAAACATAACTATAACCAACTGCACGTTCGAGGACAGTCAGGGCTTTGCGCTGGAAACGGTGGACGGCGGAGATCTTGAAGATGTAACGATCTCCAACTGCACCATGCGCGGCAACTATTCTTCCCCCATCTTCCTGCGCCTGGGACGGCGTATGCGGGGACCGAAAGATGCCGCGATCGCAAAATTTCGCCGCATTCTGATTTGCAACATCGTCAGCTCGTCCTCAGCCCCCCTGTTGCCGTCCATCATCGCGGGCATTCCCGGTCATCCCGTGGAAGACGTGAAAATTGCCGACTGCTACTTCCATCAGGAAGGCGGCGCACCGGAAGATCTTGTGAACCGCGTTCCGCCGCTGGAGGAACTCGGCTACCCCGAACCCAACATGTTCGGCGACCTGCCCGCGACCGGTTTCTATATCCGCGATGCGAAGAACGTCGAGATGAGCAATATCGAAGTTGCCGTCGCCAAGGCCGATCCGCGTGCAGCCTTCTGGTTGCAGGACGTAGAGGGAGCTGACTTCTTCCGTCTCCGTGTGCCGGGCGGCGCCCCTTCCTTCCATTTGACCAATGTCAGCAGTTTCCGCAATTTCGGCAGCCTATCGGCTCCCGAAAGACAAATAGAATCGGTCAAGTCGACGACGATTTTCTAGACATGACGCCGCCACCGCCAGGTCATCGAAATTCGCGACAGGAAAAACGAGATAGTCCGTTACAACGGCAACGTTCGGTATTTCGCATTGCAATCCTGCTCTTTCTTCTCCCGGTTTGCGCTGCGTGCATTTCGACGGACAGTGCCTCTGCTAACTACCCCGCCGATACGCCCCTCGTGGGAACCATGCGTGACGGACATCATATCAATCTTATCCAGCCCGAAACGTTTTATTCATCGGACAGAGTGGATTTTCTCCAGATTGAATCATCGATTACCAATGGCGTAAAAGTTGGCGTTGCGATCTACAAACCAGAGGCGCCCGGGCCGATCCTGCTGATGTCCCACGGCTGGCATGAGAGCGTGACCCGACCAGAGGCCGACACGCCCAATCCCTATCCCGGTTTCCTGACCGTTCAGGTGGACATGCGTGGGCGCGCCTACTCCACCGGCGAGCCTGATGCGAATGGATACGAACTCTACGACTTTCTCGATGCCCTCAATTACGTTCGGGAACATTATTCCGATTTCATCAGTGATCCTGACCGGGTTCATTTCATTGGCGGCAGTGGCGGCGGCGGCAATGCTCTAGCGCTCGCGGGCCGCTTCCCGGACCTGTTTTCTAGCGTGATTGCTATGTACGGGATGAGTGATTATGCCGCTTGGTATCATAGCGACGATGTCGGTGAATTCCGCGACGAAATGGATATCTGGATCGGCACCTCGCCCAGCGAAAACGCAGAAGCTTATGCTGTTCGCAGCGGCATCACTGCTCTGCCCAATCTGTTCTCCCCCCTGTATCTTGTACACGGAGAGACAGATCTCCGTGTTCCCTCTTCCCATTCACGCAACTACGCTGAAGCTGCCAGCCTGTTGCACAAGCCGGTAGAGTACTGGGAAATTGAAGGTGTTGGGAACAACGCTCACCTTGGCAATATCACACCAGAACAGCAGAAGAGGCTGGACGCTTTCATCAATACGGCGCTGCAATCACATTCACGAGCGCCGGCCTTGCCGAACAGGGGGATACTGGTTGTGCCAGGCTATGTCCGGACAAGACATTTCGACGTAAAGCTCGACTCGATAGATCAGGTCGGCCTCGTCGCGTATGATCTGGAGACAGGCGAGGCGAAATTGCTCAAGGGCACAGGCACGGTCAGTTTTTATTGATTCCCCTGAACGTTATCCACGAGTGGGCTCAGCACAGGAAACAGAGTGCACACTGACCAATTTGGCGATCATCCTGCCGAGCGTCTCGGACGACGGGGGAGAACGCGGATGAGCCTCTCTTCACATCTTCGACACAGACTGCCCATTGACCCGAACATTTTGGATCGAGAGCCTCTCCGTATGCGATATGATACTTTCCTCATGAACCCCATTGAAGGAACAATCCCGAAGCGTGATATTATGTACCGGCGCACCGGGAAGACCTTGAACATCCAGCACACGCCCTGCCTTTTCTACACGCAGGCGCTCAATTGTGAGATTGCGTAGCACCGGTATATAGGGCCCGTTTCCACCCTCCTCATAATTGAAATCACAGGTGATCGCCGCACGACCGACCTGCCCCACCTCAATATCGCGAAAATGGATATCTTCGACCACGCCGCCGCGCATTGCATTGTTCTTGAACCGAAGCGCGTACCATAAATCAGGACTACTCATATAGCAGTTTTCGGCAAATACATGATGCACCCCGCCTGATATCTCGCTGCCAATGACAACCCCGCCATGACCCGCCTTCATCGTGCAGTTCCGGATCAGGATATTTTTGGCAGGCGTCGCTATCCGTCGGCCATCAGCGTTTCGACCGGACTTGATGGCGATGCAGTCGTCACCTGTGTCAAACGTGCACCCCTCAATCAGCATGCCGTCCACCGATTCGGGATTGCAGCCATCATTGTTGGGCCCATGACCAAGGACAGAAACATTCCGGACAATGACGTTCCTGCTCATTACTGGATGGATATTCCAGCAGGGTGAATTGTGAACACGCACTCCCTCGACCAAGGCATTGTCGCAATCGTAGAATTCGATAAAGCTCGGTCGCAGATAGTGCCCCCGGCCAAATACTCGATCTTCGACGGGAACGCCTTCCTCCGCCATATGGAACAGGGCTCGCCGGTCCGCCGACTGGCTGCCTATTCCTTCCTCCCAACCAAATCGTTCCGCGCCGCACCAGGGCCACCAATGGTCATTGCTGGCTTGCCCATCCAGCAGGCCGGCACCGGTAACCGCCACATTCTGAGCCCCACGCGCGTAGATTAGCGGTGAATAATTCCACAACTCCACCCCTTCATAACGGGTATAGGCAAGCGGATAGTCCGCGGGATCCGTACTGAAGAGGATTACCGCCCCTTCCTCCACATGCAGATTGATATTTGATGCTAGATGGATAGGTCCGGTCAGATAGCGACCGGCGGGCACCACGACATGGCCGCCGCCCGCATTTGCGCAGGATTTGATTGTCTTTGCGAAGGCTTCCGTGTTCTTGGTCGCTCCATCACCCACAGCGCCAAAATCGGTAATTGCCATCCGACGGGCAGGAAAACGAGGGGAGGTGACGGACCGACTGATGTCCTGTGCATGCCGCCAGGGCCCTGCCGCACTGGTTGGTGGTAATGAGGCGCAGGCCCCGAGCCCCAAAGCGGCGCCCGTCATCAAGAAGCTGCGTCGCGAAACTGTGTACTGGCTCATATCATACCTCTTGGTCCCTGCATTGCAGGCAGACAACATCCTTGGCCATGAGGCAAACCAAGCTCTGGAGTGTCGCTAGCGCATCAGTTTAACGTAAACTCACACCCGGTTTTGTCACACGTCGCTTACCATCGAATTCCACATTATGGCACTCGCGACCTCATATTGGAATATGCGAATACTCGCCACATTTGTAAAGACCCGTAGAGCCCCCCTCAAAGGCTTACCCTAATGTATAGGGGCGGTTCAGGGGGAATGAAAACTGACGGGTGAAGCGCATGATCGCCCTATGTGATCATCGACGGTCTGGATGGGCGAGCTGTGTTTGTGGAACTGGGTGTCGCGGGTGAAGTCCATGACGTGAAGTGCGGAGCAATTGTGACGGTGGCGCCGCCGAACCTTGAGCCAAAGCCGTCCGACATTACGATTGACCGGATCACGCGGAGCTGGCGAACGGCGGCGCTAATCGTTACGGCCGCCTCATTCGCGAGCTTGGGAATGTCTACCGGATCAAACCCCATAAGCCCTACGTCACCTGAGCGTGGCGCATTATGCGAACGACCCTGCTGGGACTGGCGATCACCACAGGGAGATTGATCAAGGATTGCCGATTTTGGATAGGCAATTGCTCTTTTTGATGCCTGCTGCGGCGAGTTCGCAAACGTGCCCAAAAGCTTGTCCATGGCGGGTATCGCCAGTTGCTGGCGCAGTCACCTTCAGGCCGTCGCACTGTCTGATCACGTCTTACGACATGCCATCAGGCCTGGTCGCTCCCCGGGCCCTCTGACGCGGGGCACCTCAGATCATTTCGGTCGACTATGCGTCTTCGGGCATGGAGCTTGCCGGGCTGCGTCTCCGGTCCCTTGCCGTCCCGGCCCGGAAGGCGAGGGCTATGGGGGCTGGCCGGTCCGTGGCCGCATCGCGCGCTTCCCACTGGCCTTGCCGCCAGAGGGTCACGGATGCGTGGCTTCTACTCCTCCGGGCGCACACCTCATCCTGTGCCAGGCGAGAGGGAGCGCCGGCGCTGGCGCGCGACAGGGCGAACACATGAATGTGTGGATCTGGTGATCGGGACAGGCCTGACATACTGGTCATGACGCTTCTTGAATTGTCCCCCAATGGGGGTGTAGGTTCAAACTTGATGAACATGATTGTCTCCATTCTTGTCGCCGTCTTTTTCGGCCTGTCGCAAAGTCTCTGTCTTAGTCCTGTTGCCGCGCCCGGAGCTGCCGGGTCCGGGCATAACATGACTGCGCAGATGGCGGACGGTCATGGCAACCATGCGACGCTGCCCTGCGAACAGGAGAGCGACCATTGCGACATGCAATCAGTCGCAGCAGCCAAAGGCGAAAGGATGGGTACTCTGGCTGGTCTCGTCGAAAGCGGGGTCAAGGCGCCAGTCATGCTTGCCAACCCGGCCTGGTCCGTGATCCATCTTCGCGCACCACTTCGCAGGATCGTCCCGGATCGGCGAAGTTGGCCGCAATCCCCCTCCCCCTTGCATTTGAAAGTCCGTTTCCTGAATTGAGACCGCACCCGCCGGGCACGCAGCCCGTCTGGTTCAATTTCAATACAATGGAGACATCTGTGATCAATAGAAGACATTTGCTGCACTCTGCGCTGGGCGCGGGAGCAGTCCTTAGCTCGGCAAAGCTCCTTCCCGCTTGGGCAAGATCCGCAAGCGCCGGCAATCTTGGCATAGCCTCGCTCACTGGCACGCGGTTTGACCTCGATATCGACCGGTTTCCGGTGCGCATCAATGGTCGAGACGGAATGGCAACCGGGATCAACGGGACCCTGCCAGGTCCACTCCTGCGCTTTCGGGAAGGCGATGATGTCACGCTCAACGTGACCAACCGGCTCCAGGAGGATACGTCGATCCACTGGCATGGGCTGCTTGTCCCCTTCCACATGGACGGCGTTCCCGGACTCAGCTTTCCGGGCATAAGACCGGGCGAAACCTTCAAGTATCAGTTCAAGGTGCCGCAGAACGGGACCTATTGGTACCACTCCCATTCGGGTCTTCAGGAACAGCTCGGCCATTACGGCCCGATCGTAATTGATCCTGCCGAACCGGATCGGGTTCTCTATGACCGGGAATACGTCCTCGTGCTCAGCGACTGGAGCTTCACCCATCCGCACCGGATCTTCGCCCAATTGAAGAAGAATCCGGAAAGCCT
>DHZF01000088.1:50844-51368 GCA_002414505.1 Hyphomonas sp. UBA5111
GAGACCGATGAATTTCAGATGGGGGTTGCCGAAACCTATGACGTGATCGTCGCGCCAACCGAGGCGCGCGCCTATGCATTCGTCGCCGAATCGATTGACCGGACGGGCCAGGCCGTTGCCACACTCGGCCCGCGTGCCGGGATGAAAGCCACCGCCCCCGCCCTCCGGTCCGTTCCAATACTGACCATGCGGGACATGGGCATGGCCCATGGCGACATGTCAGGCATGAGCCATGATGCTGGATCTGAATCCGGCCCGGCGCAGCCCGGTCACGACATGAGCGGGCACGACATGGGCGCCATGCCCATGAAACCCGATCCCGATGGTCCCGCCATCCAGCCCGTCAGGATCGAAGCAGATATCAAACGCGGTCCGGGCGTAGTGAACGTCGCCGCGATGGCGATGAGCCGGCTCGAGGAGCCGGGTATCGGCCTCGAGGACGTGCCGCACCGAACACTGACCTATAGCCAGCTGCGGGCCCTCGACATGAACGAGGATCATCGCCCCCCCGGTCGCGAGATCGT
>DHZF01000052.1 GCA_002414505.1 Hyphomonas sp. UBA5111
CTCCTACTCCAAGGAAGACCTGCTGAAGTCAGGTGCGGGCGGCTATTTTGGCCCGGGCAATGCGCAATTGCCGATCCCGCCGATGCTGATGATGGACCGGATCACCGAGATCACCATGGATGGCGGCGAATTCGGCAAGGGCAGCGTGATCGGCGAACTCGACATCACCCCGGACCTCTGGTTCTTCGAATGCCATTTCCCCGGTGACCCGGTCATGCCCGGCTGCCTTGGCCTCGACGCCATGTGGCAGGCCGTCGGCTACTGGCTCGGCTGGTCCGGCAGCCCCGGCAAGGGCCGCGCGCTCGGCGTTGGCGAAGTGAAATTCACCGGCGAGATCACACCCGACAAGAATCTCGTGCGCTATGTCATCGACATCAAGCGCGTGCGCCGCGGCAAGCTGAATCTCGGCATCGCCGATGGCCGCGTCTATGTTGACGATGAGCATGTCTACACCGCCTTCGACATGAAAGTCGGCCTGAAGAACGTCCTCTAGCGCTCGAGTTTCTGCGCGCTGAAGAATTCCCAGATGAGTGTGCTGGCGTCGAAATTCTCGACGGGTATGTCGCTGCGCCGTGTGCCCCGGCCTCCGCCGGGCCAGGCATGTCCGCCCTCGGGCAGGCTGTACCAGAGCGTCGGCGCCTCGCAGCCCGTGCCCTGGCGCAGCGTATAGGCCGGCGTCGAAACCGCCTGCGCCTGACCGCTGCATGCATTTGATTTCAGCCAATAGGACAAGGCGTAGTCTGCTGGCGCATAGGGCCGGTCATTCGGCGCAGACCTCAGCCCCCGCCCGGACCCGTTCCCGCCAGAGGCCGGCACGCGCGTATCCTGTTCCCCGGTGATGATCAGCGCCGCAACCGGCGCTCCCGTCTTCACCTCATCCCCGAACATTGCGCCGACCACGGGCGCAATCGCGGCGACCTTGTGCGGCAACTCGCGCCCGATCCGATACGTCATCATTGCGCCGTTCGACATCCCGGTCACATAGACCCGTGACGGGTCCGCGACGCCGTCCGCAACCAGCCGGTCGATCAGGTCGGAGATGAAGCCGACATCATCCACGCGCTCTTCCAGCGCATAGGCGCAGCAATGGCCCGCATTCCAGGTCTTGAAGCGCCGCTTGCCTGACCCTTCCGGGTAAACCGCAACAAAGCCCTCCCGCTCCGCCAGCGTATTGAAGCCTGACATGGTCATGCCATTCTCGGAATTGCCGCCGCCGCCATGCAGCATGAGGACGAGAGGCGCCGGCCCTTTCAGGCTGCGCGGCGTATAAGTCAGGTAAGACCGCTCTGCCCCGCGGCTCAGCATCTGATGCTCGGTCAGTCCGGCCGCGGCCGGGGCAGTCGGCTCCGCGCTCGCACAGGCTGAAATCACCATCATCGCGGCGGCCATCGCCAATCCTGCATGTCTCATTGTTTGTCCTCCAAAATGCGTCCCAGAAAGGTTGAACGCGCCGCCGCGGGGATTCCGTCGCGGAAGGTGAAAAGACGGTCTGAATCTTGACGGAAGGACTGGCGATGCCTAGCGGTTCACCAAACAGATATTCACGAAGAGAGGCTTCCCCACATGGCTGATGACTGGACCCCGCCGGCAGGCGACCTGATGAAAGGCAAGCGCGGCATCGTGATGGGCGTCGCCAACCAGAACTCGATCGCCTGGGGCATTGCCCGCCAGCTGGCCGCCCAGGGCGCCGAGATTGCGTTCACCTATCAGGGCGACAGTTTGGAGCGCCGCGTGCGCCCGCTGGTCGAATCCATCGGCATGGACACGATGATCCCCGCCGACGTCACTGATGATGCCTCGATGGATGCCGCGTTCGACGCCATCAAGGCTAAATGGGGCAAGATCGATTTCCTCGTCCACTCCATCGCCTTTGCCGGCAAAGACGAGCTGCAGGGCTCTATGGTCGCCAACACGACCCGCGAGGGCTTTCGCCGCGCGATGGACATTTCCGTCTACAGCTTCATCGATTGTGCCCGCCGCGCCAGCGAGATCATGCCGGATGGGGGCGCGATGATCTGCATGACCTATCTCGGCGCCGAGCGCACCGTGCCCTCCTACAATGTGATGGGCGTCGCCAAGGCCGCGCTTGAAGCCGCGACCCGCTATGCGGCGCGCGACCTCGGCCCACAGGGCATCCGCGTCAACGCGATCTCGGCGGGTGCCATGCGCACGCTGTCGCTCGCAGGCATTCGCGGTGGCAAGAGCCTGATGGGGACCGGCCGCGACTGGTCTCTGCTCAAGGAAGACACGCGCATGGAAGGCGTCGCTGGCGCCGCGCTATACCTGCTGTCAGAGCTTGGCCACTCCGTCGCCGGTGAAGTCCACCATGTCGATGCCGGCTTCCACGTCGTCGGCGTCCCGGATTTGCCGGAAGACTGATTCCTTCACTCCGATCTTGACCCGTTGAGACCGCAAGACCATCTTGCCGTCTCAACGGAGTTTTGATGATCCATTCCATATCCGAGTCCCGGTAAGGGGCCTGCCGTTTCGGCGCTGATTTCCAGCGCAAGGCAGGCCGGCAAGAACGACGCCTGGCACGCCATCCGTGCCGGAAACGTTTTTGCGCGCTGCATGCCCTTCATGCCGCGCCCGAATTTCGGACCTTTACACATGGATATCTCACGCGCCGAACAGCGCATCCTTCACCTGCTCGCCCAGGGCGGGCATATCGACCTCACCCGCGACGAACACAGAAAACCAGCCGAACCGAAGTGTTTCACCCGAGACGGTTGGCGCTATGGCGGATTGGATTTGACCCTGTTTCGCAAGCTGAAGCGCAAACGGGCCATCGCCTCCCGCGGGGGCGGACCCTATCGCATCACCCGGCGGGGCCTGGATCTCGTCCGCGCCGAGCCTGACAATCGTTGAATGAGACCAATCCGGAACTCCCGCAGGTGTGACCTGTTGATAAGACAGATTCACTCACCCGCGGGAGTTCCCCCATGTCCAACATCTTTCTCATCGGCGCCACCGGCGGCGTTGGCAGCCGCCTTGGCCCGAAACTCGTAGACGCCGGCCACACGGTCAAAGGCCTGCACCGCAAGCCGGAACAGGCCGGAGACCTCCGCGACCAGGGCGTCGAGCCCGTCTTCGGCAACATTATCGACATGAGCGCGGACGATCTCGCCAGCGCCATGACCGGCTGCGACGTCGCCGTCTTCTCCGCAGGCGCCGCCGGCAGTGGCCGCGACAAGACCACCGCCATCGACGGCGAAGGCCCGGAGAAACTGATCGAGGCGGCGCGCGCCACAGGCGTGAAGCGCATCTATCTCGTCTCGGTCATCATGGATGCCGGCCGCGACCGCGACACGACGGAAGACTTCGAACACTACATGGCCATGAAACGCCGCGCCGATGCGGCCCTCGCCCAGAGCGGCATCGACTATGTCATCCTCCGTCCCGGCACGCTGAAGGATGATGATGGCGATGGCAAAGTGATGGCTGGCCGCGCGATCACCTATGGTGATGTCGCCCGGGGCAATGTCGCCGCCACGCTCGCCGAACTGATCGGGGTGCCGGAGATCACCAATGAGATCATCGAACTGACCAATGGCGACACACCCGTCTCCGATGCAGTCGCCAGCTTCAAACGGGGCTGACACACCGCAGATGACACGCAATGATGCCTCTTCGATCCTGGAGGGGTATCATGAAGACCACCGAAGACACCCACGTCCCGCTCACCGGCTTTCCGCATTATCCGGAGGCCGGGATGCAGGCCCGTGCCCGCGCCTTTCATGACAGCATGGCGACGCGCCGCTCGGTCCGTGCCTTCTCTGACCAGCCCGTCCCCCGCGAAATCATCAAAGCCTGTGTCGCGACCGCTGGCTCTGCCCCGTCCGGCGCCAATCACCAGCCCTGGTTCTTTGCCTGTGTGAACAGCGCCGAGAAAAAGCGCGAGATCCGCGAAGCTGCCGAAGCCGAGGAGCGCGAATTCTATTCAGGGCGCGCCGGCGAGGACTGGCTCGACGCCCTCGCCCCGATCGGCACCGATGCCGACAAGCCCTATATGGAGACCGCGCCCTGGCTGATCTGCATCTTCGCCCAGCGCCGCGGCGGCGCGCATGAAGGCGAGGACCGCAAGAATTACTATATTCATGAAAGCGTCGGCATCGCGACCGGCCTGCTGATGGCGGCCTGTCACCAGGCAGGTCTCGCCACGCTGGTGCACACACCCAATCCGATGAAATTCCTGAACCGTATCTGCGACCGTCCGGATACGGAAAAACCCTTCCTGATCCTCGTCGCTGGCTATCCGGCAGACGGCGCCATGGTGCCAAAGCACGCGCTCGTCAAAAAGCCGCTCGATCAGATCATGAAGGTGCTCTAGCCGCCTACGGTCACAGAGGGGCCGGGCAGGCGGATGGTGTAGAAGCTGCGGGGTTTCTCGCCAGGCTTGCGGCCCTCGGCGGCAATGTGGATGTCACCGCTGATGCCGTCCGGAATGCCCTGCCCCATCGGTAGTACGTCCCCGCTCGGCAATTCGGCGGCGAACTGCCGGAATCGCCAGCCATTCAACACCGGCATCTGCGCCACCCTGTCCCCGGCATACATCCGCACCGGCACATCCCGCGCAAGGCTGCCCGACAGGTTCAGGAAGCTTTGCGTCACCCAGACCCCGGTCTTGGTGCGCACGACGCCCATCGCCACATGGGTCGCCTCTTCGCTCATGATGTTTGCGTAATGGCCGGGGCTCTCCATGAGATTCTTGTGCAGGCGGCGCACCGCCTCGCGCTTCAGATTCCATCGTCCGCGCACGACTTCCACCATGGCAACATTCTCGGCCGAATACTGGATGATCGCCCGCCGGTCGAAGGCCGAGACCCGGTCCTGCGGTTCGCGCCCGTCCGGGCCGACATGACCGAAGAAGTCATTATAGGCCATGTCGAGACTGTGGAATCGCGCCGTATTGCGCAGCGCCGGACGATAGATCAGCGCCGGCAGCCCTTCCTCTTTCCGGGCCGCATTTACCAGCCGCAGAAATTCCTGCTCCATATGCACGTCAAAGGCATAGCCATCCGGCAGGTCCGCAAAACAGGGCTGCACCTGCTCCACATAGTCGGCCACAGCCGTACCGCGCGCCGTGAGGGCAAGGTCACAGGCAAAGGCCGGGAGGCCGGCCGCAAGCGCGGCAAGGCCGATAAGAAAGGTACGCAGGATCATGTCTCGGCCAGTCTACAGGCGTCAACATGAACAGAAGTGTTACGGCTGCGCGGGCCAGGGCTGCAGCGTCTCGCGCTTCATCTCCCGCCGTTCATCCGGGGTGTGGCTGTAATCATGCCCGAACGGCGCGCTTTCCCAGCTGCCATATACCGGATTGGGCAACGCGATCCATTCCCGGCCCCATTTGTCCTGATTGGCCTCATAGACGGCCTGCCGCTCCGCCGGGGAGCCTTTGTAGGAATCGGTGAAATCCCCGAGATTGTCGCCCAGCATCAGCAGGATGCGATAGTCCGCCGCCACCACGGCCCAGCGCGTCGACTTGGCAGACGTCCAGTCCGCCTGCTCGCCCTTGGTCAGTAGCGTGTCGACATTTCCGCCCATCGGAAAGCCGAGCGCCGCGAGGTTGCGCGCCGTGCCCGCTTCCACGCCCGCATCGCGATTGGTCACATAGAACACTTTCACGCCCCTGGCCGCCGCGGCCCGCGTGAAGTCTACCGCGCCCGGCACGGCTTTCGCCACGCCTGCGCGCGCCCATTCATTCCAGCTGTCGGAATTATAATCCTCGCCCGCGAGAATCCCCGCCGCCGCATAGGGCGAATTGTCGAGCACGGTCTCATCGGCATCGAGAATGATGGCGGGCGGCAGATCCTGATAGGCCTCCCCCTGCAGGTCCGGCGCGGCGGTCCAGTCCGGATCGGCCAGCGCCTCGTCCAGCCGCATCGCGGCCAGCGCATAGATGCCGTCCGTTGTTGCCTTGTATTCCACCGCCTGCTGCGCCCAGAGCGTCGCATTGAGCCGGTCATCCTGCGGCGTGACCGTTTCGACGATCACCTCGCGCTCGACCGTGACCTTGCGGACAGGCTCAGCGTCGCGGTCCACAATGATACAGGCCGACAGGGCCAGCGGCGCCAGCAGCGCGACAGCAAGATGTGAAAGTCTGTAGGTCATGACCGTCTCCTGTTCAGATGAAGCCGGTCTATCAGACTCGGCCCGAACCGGGAACGTGTCAGATGGCGCCGCAATTCTGCAGGCGGGCCAGCACCGGCGCGATCATGCGCTCGATGGCTTCTTCGGTCGGGCGGACATTGCCATAGGCCGGCAGGCCCTCATCGGCGATCACGAGGTCGGCCTCGAATTTCGCCGGATAGGTCCATTGGTAATGCGCCGCGCGCACCGTACCGAGATATTGCTGCAGCACGCTTTCCAGCGAGCGGCCGCGCTCGGTCACGTCCCGGCGGATACGGCGCGCAAGGCGCAGATCGTCCGGCGTATCGACATAGACCGACAAATCGATCAGCGAGCGGATTTTCGGGAAAGACAGCGCATGGATGCCCTCCAGGATCAGGATCGGCGCGGAATTGATCTCGCGGGTCTTTTCGCTGCGGTCATGGCGTTCATAATCATAGATCGGCTGCTGGATCGTCTCGCCCGCCTTCAGCGCGCGCAGGTCCTTGACCAGCCGGTCGGCTTCCTTGGAGCGCGGTGCATCATAATTGATACCGCCGACCAGTGCCGTCCATTCTTCCTTGCTGGCCGGTTCGCCATAATGGCTCATCGGATAATAATAGGCGTCTTCGCCGAACAGGACGGCCTGGCCATCCTGCAAATGGTCCAGCAGCGCTTCGGCCAGAGTCGACTTGCCCGAGCCTGAGCCACCGGACATTGCCACAAGGAAGGGTTTCTTTTTCGCCATGATGCGGAGGGTCTACCGGCAAACAGCTTGCCGCTTCAATGGATTATTGCCGCAAGCCCCCGCCAGATGCAGTGATGCCGCCTCTACGGGCTAGGCGCTGGCCCGGTCCCTGGCGGCTTTCGTATCCTGCGCCGGAGGCAGGCCGAACAGGCGGCCATATTCCCGCGTGAACTGCGGCACGCTCTCATAGCCGACCGCATAGGCAACATGACTGGCAGAGCGGCCCTCGGCCCGCATCAGGCGGCGCGCCTCGATCAGGCGCAATTGTTTCTGGAACTGGAGGGGCGAGAGAGAGGTCACCGCGCGGAAATGCTGGTGGAAGGCAGATACGCTCATGCCGGCTGCCTCGGCCAGCTGCGCCACCGGAATGGTCTGCGCATAGTCGCGCCGCAGCACGGCCACCGCCCGTCCGATGCGCTGGACATGCCCGTCCGGCCAACCGAGCCGACGGATCGCATCGCCATGACGGCCCGACATCAGCCAGTAATGCATTTCCCGCACCAGCTGGGCCTGCAGCACCGGCAGGGAGTCCGGACGCTCCAGCAGGCGCACCAGCCGTTCGGCCGCATCGGCCACTTCCCGATCCGTCGGATCAACGCGCACCGGCGCCGCATCATTTGACGGCACGGGCCTGATTTCCCCGGCAAGATCGGCGATCAGCGCCGGGTCCAGATCAAGCGCCAGCGACACATAGGGCGTCGCAGGATTGGCGCGCGTGATCTGGCTCATCGTCGGCACGTCCGCCGTGATCAGCAGGGAATCGCCTTCGGCGAAATCGTAGACGTCGGTTCCCATCATCACACGCTTGCTGCCCTGCAGGACGAGGCAGACAACCGGCTGCAGGATGGAGCGCTGCAATTCGCTGGGGTGCGTCGCCCTTATGATGACGAAACCGGGAATGGGCGTTTCCGCGATTCCGGCCGGGTCTGCATGGGTTTCGGCATAGCGTAAGGCGGTCGTCAGGGTGGGGTCTGTCATCGGAGCACCCTATCTCATTTCTTCAGGCTCCACACCTTCATTTGGAGGATCAGGCAAGGAATGGCGAGCTTCCGGCAACGCGCCTGCCCCCTTAGCGCCTAGATAAGCCGTCCCACCCAAGCAGGAGACTGACATGTCCCACATCACCCTCATCACCGGCGGCAGCCGCGGCCTTGGCCGCAACACCGCGCTCAGCATTGCCCGTCGCGGCGGCGATGTCCTGTTCACCTATCGCAGCCGCGCCGACGAAGCCGAAGCCCTTGTCGCCGAGATCGAGGGCATGGGCCGCAAGGCCCGCGCCTTCCAGCTCGACACCAGCAAGATCGGTACTTTCCCGGCCTTTGCGGAGAGCGTGAAATCTGCCCTGCAGGAAACCTGGCAGCGCGACAGTTTCGACCATCTCGTCAACAATGCCGGGCACGGCACCAATGCCCCGATTGCCGAGTTCACGGAAGAACAGTTCGACGCTCTGGTGAATGTCCACCTCAAGGGCGTGGTCTTCCTGACCCAGGCCCTGCTGCCCCTGATCGCCGATGGCGGGCGGATCGTGAACATCTCGTCCGGCCTGACCCGCATGGTATTTCCCGGCTATGGCATCTATGCCGCCGCCAAGGGCGCAGTCGAAGTGCTCACCCGCTACATGGCCAAGGAATTCGGCGCGCGCGGCATTGCGGTCAACACGGTTGCGCCGGGCGCCATCGAGACCGATTTCGGCGGCGGAGCCGTGCGCGACACGCCTGGCCTCAACCAGCAGATCGCGAACATGACCGCGCTCGGCCGGGTCGGTGTGCCGGATGATATCGGCCCGATGATTGCGACCCTTCTGTCGCCGGACAATCGCTGGATCAACGCCCAGCGGATCGAAGTTTCCGGCGGTCAGGGTCTCTAGACTGCCCCCAAACGAAAAAGGCCGCCCCGTGGGGCGGCCTTTGATTTTGCAGAAGGGAGAAGAGCCTATTCCTCTTCGCCGCCTTCGCCACCGGCAAGTTCCTTGCCGGTTGTCTGGTCGACGACCTTCATGGACAGGCGCACCTTGCCGCGATCATCAAAGCCCATCAGCTTGACCCAGACGGTGTCGCCCTCTTTCACGAGGTCTTTCGGATGGTTCACGCGCTCGTTCGCCATTTGCGAGACGTGCACGAGGCCGTCCTTCGGACCGAAGAAGTTCACGAAGATGCCGAAATCTTTCAGGCCAACAACTTTGCCTTCGTAGATCTCGCCGATTTCCGGCTCTGCGACGATCTCCTTGATCATCTTCAGCGCCTTGTTGATGGACTCCTTGTCCAGCGCAGAGACCTGCACCGTGCCATCATCATCGATGTTCACCTTGGCGCCGGATTCTTCCACGATGCCGCGGATGACCTTGCCGCCAGACCCGATCACGTCACGGATCTTGTCGGTAGGCACCTTGATGATCTCCATCTGCGGTGCGTTCTCGGACAGGCTGTCGCGGGACGTGTCGAGGGCTTTCGCCATCTCGCCGAGGATGTGCATGCGCCCACCCTTGGCCTGCTCCAGAGCCGTATGCATGATCTCCTTGGTGATACCGGCGATCTTGATGTCCATTTGCAGGGACGTCAGGCCTTTTTCGGTACCGGCCACTTTGAAGTCCATGTCGCCGAGGTGATCTTCGTCGCCGAGGATGTCGGAGAGAACCGCCACGCCGTCAGCTTCCTTGATCAGTCCCATTGCGATGCCGGACACCGGACGGGTCACCGGCACGCCGGCATCCATCATGGCCAGCGAGCAACCACAGACCGTTGCCATCGAGGACGAGCCATTGGACTCGGTAATCTCGGAGACAAGGCGGATCGTGTACGGAAACTCTTCATGCGGTGGCAGGACAGCCTGCAGCGCGCGCCAGGCGAGCTTGCCGTGGCCGGTTTCGCGGCGGTTGGTACCGCCCATGCGACCGGTCTCGCCCACCGAGTAAGGCGGGAAGTTGTAGTGCAGCATGAATTTGGACTTCGACGTGCCATCAAGGCCGTCGATGAACTGCTCGTCATCGCTGGTGCCCAGCGTGGCCACACAGATCGCCTGCGTTTCACCGCGGGTGAACAGCGACGAGCCATGCGTGCGCGGCAGGAAGCTGGCAATCGCTTCGATCGGGCGAACCTGATCGAGCGAACGGCCATCAATGCGCTTGCCGGTTTTCAGGATGTCGCCGCGAACAACGCTCGCTTCGGCTTCCTTGAAGGCAGCCTTGAAGACGTCGCCAGACATTTCGCCAGGCTCTTCCTCGGTGCCGACAAAGGCAGCCTTGGCCTTGTCGCGGGCTTCGCCGACAGCCGCCTGACGGTCCAGCTTCTCGGTGATCGAGTAGGCAGCCGACAAATCCTTGCCGACCAGGTTCTGGATTTTCTCCAGTTCGGCCGAATGGTCTTCTGCGTCGAAGTCGAATGGCTCTTTTGCGGCCTGCTCAGCCAGCTCGATGATCGCGTCGATCACAGGCTGGATGGCTTCGTGGCCCGCCATGACGGCGCCCAGCATGACATCTTCGGACAGCTCATAGGCTTCCGATTCCACCATCATCACGGCGTCGGCGGTACCGGCCATGACGAGGTCCAGTTCGGACTCTTCCAACTCTTCGATGGTCGGGTTGATGATGTACTCACCATCCTTGTAGCCGACGCGCGCTGCGCCGATCGGGCCCATGAACGGCGCGCCGGACAAGACGAGCGCCGCAGAGGCGCCGATCATGCCGAGCACGTCCGGATCGTTTTCGAGGTCATACGACATCGCGGTCAGCACGACCTGGACTTCGTTCTTGAAGCCCTTGACGAACAGCGGACGGATCGGGCGGTCGATCAGGCGGGACGTCAGCGTCTCTTTTTCGGTCGGGCGGCCTTCACGCTTGAAGAAGCCACCGGGGATTTTACCCACGGCGTAGGTTTTCTCTTGGTAGTG
>DHZF01000011.1 GCA_002414505.1 Hyphomonas sp. UBA5111
ATATCGCCCTTTTCTACGCATTTTGAGCCGATAAAAATCCCCTCAGTCCGACGCATGTGACGGTCTGAGTTGAAGTTTCCGGCTCTTGTCAGTTGTTACTCAAGTCTGAACGATAGCATAAATGTGCAGCTTTTTCAACAGACACGCCCAGATGCTAACCAGGAGTAAAGTTCCCAAGGCCGCTGATTTTGTTAACGTTTATTGAGAAGTCCAGCAAAATCAGGGTTCGGACGACCCGATTCAGGCGTCGCCTTCACCGGGTTTCGGGCTGAAATACTTCTCCAGCTTACCGGTTTCCTGCGCAAATTCTTCCCGGTCTGCCGGCGGTTCCTTCATCCGGGTGATGTTCGGCCAGGTCTTGGCATACTCGGTATTCAGCTTCAGCCATTTGGCGTCCGGATCGTCCTCGGTATCGGGCTTGATCGCCTCGACCGGGCATTCGGGCTCGCACACGCCGCAATCGATGCACTCATCCGGGTGGATGACCAGCATGTTCTCGCCTTCATAGAAGCAGTCGACAGGGCAAACCTCGACGCAATCCATGTATTTGCAGCGGATACAGGCGTCGACGACAATGTAGGTCATGGGCAGGCAGGCCTTCTGGGGTTTGTGCACGGGCGAAATGGCGCGCGCAGGCGCGCATGTCAATGAGGGTATCTGACAGGAGTCTTCAGGAAGCGTCAGCGATCCGCTTTTCAGCCGCCTGACGCGCCTGGGCCCGGGAAATATCGTCGATATGCAGCAGCGAGGCGACATGACGGATATAGGCGTCCTCGATGTCGCTCTTCTCGCCATCGGCCAGCGCCACCCGGTAGAGGCCTTCGATGATCGAGACCCGCTCCTCAACGGGCAGCTTCTTCACATGCTTGGTGAACTGGTGCGAGCCCACCGCTTCCTCGGCCAGCGCCTCGCCCTCGGCGAGCACCGCATCGGCCTTGTCGGCGTCGAATTTGAACGCTTCCAGCAGGATTTCGGCGATCATGTCGCTCTCAATGTTCACATAGACCCCGTCCGACAGGGCTGCCTCGACCAACAGCGCCGCCGCCGCGACCTGCGGGTCCATCGGCTTTTCCGCGGGGGTCTTCTGCCGGAAGAAATTCTTCAACGCGTTCATCATGTGTCGGTCTCCAGCGTCCTGTACAGCGCCGCCGCCTCTTCTGCCGGCCCTCGCCGCGTGCCCAAATCCAGCACTTCAACGGTCCTGATATGCGCGCCTCGTGCGAGCGTGACAACATCTCCGCCGCAAATTGC
Organism: Hyphomonas sp. UBA5111; assembly: GCA_002414505.1. Classification (GTDB taxonomy): domain Bacteria; phylum Pseudomonadota; class Alphaproteobacteria; order Caulobacterales; family Hyphomonadaceae; genus Hyphomonas. The sequence goes on from DHZF01000011.1 coordinate 1,252, forward strand.
CGTACCGGGTTTGTTAACGCGCCGCGTCTGGCCATTACGGGTCAGCCGCACACCCCGCCTGCGAACATGGGATCCGGAAAGAGCGCGGGTCTTGAAAAACCGCGCCCGCCACAGCCACACATCCAAGCGCAGCGTCGGCGTGTCCGTCATTGAAAGGGCTTGTACTCGAAGCTTGAATCAGCTGCGCCCGCTGCAGCGGCCTCCGCCCTGGGTTTCGGCTTGCGCTTCTTTTTCTTCGGCTTGCTGGCCGCGGGCTTCGGCTCAGGCAACAGGGCCGCAAGCGCCGCGAACGGACTGTCCGGATCCGGCTGGCGCGATGGCGGGGCGCCGCGTGAATTGGCGCGTCCGCCGCCGCCCTGCGGCTTCGGTCCGCGTGGGCCTTTCGGGCCCCTGCCCCCAGCAGTCTGGTTGCGCCCACCTTGCGGACGGCCCCCTTCAGGGCGCCCCTCCGGGCGTGCCCGCGACGCATAGCGCCACAGCACAATGGCGTCGGTTTCCTTGTCCTTTTCCGCCGGTGCGAGGCCAAAGCCCTTCAGCACGGCCGGCCAGTCATCGGCCGGGCACGACACGACAGAAGCGAGGTCGATCTCGATCGGGAAGGCATTCTTGCCGGCTTCCTTGCGGCGCTTGGCAATCTCCCAGCCGAGACGTTCGGCAAGGTCTGCGCGCACGGCCCGGCGGCCAAACCGCAGATAGCCATTCGCAGCCAGCGCTTCTTCCGGCCAAGTGCCGTCGAGCGCAAAGGATCCCGCCCCTTCCGGTGCCAGAGGGAAGGGCTGGCCTTCGAACACGGCGCGCAGAATGGCGATCATGCGCTGGCCCGCAGGTTTTTGTGCATCCGGCACATGCGCAGCGACACGGCCCGCCCGCACGCCAATGCCCTTCAGGGCTTCGCGCTGCTCGCCCGTCAGGCGCAGGCCCGGATCATCCTGGCGCAGATCGACTGCCGCGCCGGTCTCCAGCACACGATACGCAATGCCGCGCGCGAGCCCTTCCAGCGCATCGCCAGCTTTTTCGACGGCGAGTTTGGTATGGGTCGGCAGGAGGCGGGCAATTTCGGCCACGGCCCATTGCTCCAGCCGCTGGCGCGCCGCTTCACGTTCGGCCGGGTCAACTTCCGCCGCGCCGACAATCTCGACCCGGGGGGCCATCCAGCCCGATCCCTTGGTCAAGTGCGCGACCGGCGAATTGATATGTTCGATCTGGCCTTCATCATTCAGCTTGAAGGCATCATCCGGGGCCGCCACGATCAGCGACAGCCGCTCCAGGATCAGCGGGCGCACAGCGGCCTGCGCCGCGCCGCGCACAGCCTTGCCTTCCAGCGTCCGGGCATCCAGCACAGGCTCGAAAGTCAGGCCTTTCAGGCGTCCGACAACATGGCCTTCCACACGGACATCACCTTCCGGGGTCAATTCGGTCACGAGAGCGTCTTCCTTCTTCAGGCTGGCTAGCAAAGCCGTTGTTCGCCGGTCCACAAACCGGGCAGTGAGCGCTTCGTGTAGCGCGTCTGACAGGGAGTCTTCAATCTCCCGCGTACGGTCTTGCCATTTTTCCGGGTTTTCCAGCCAGTCAGGCCGATGGGCGGCATAGGTCCAGGTCCGGATATTGGCAAGGCGCTGCTGCAGCTTCGCAATGTCCCCCTGGGTCGAGGAAAGATCATCCAGACGCCGCTCCAGGCCCTTGTCGGACAGGCGCGCATCCGGATCGGCCAGCGTCTCCGCCAGACCCAGCACGAGCCGCGCATGGCCTTCCGGCCCCGCCTTGCGAAAATCCGGAAGCCGGGCGAGGTCCCACAACCGGCGCACCTGCCGCGCGCCGGCAATATTCGGCCCGATGGCCGCATCTTCCGCCATCCGGCGCAGTACCCATTCGTCCAGCGCATGGGGATTGTGGATCAGGGCGGGATGGCCGGACGGCATTTCAAGGCTCAGGATCAGGCGGCGCAGGCTGGAGAAATCCAGCGCCGAATTGCGCCATTGCAGATGGTCGACCGGATCGAAGCGGTGCGCCTCGATGGCCTGCCAGGTGGCCTCGTCAAAGGGCGGGCAGGTCGCTGTCTCGCCGAATTCGCCATCACTGCGGAACCGCCCTGCCCGGCCGGCAATCTGCGCGCATTCCGCAGGCGTCAGCAGGCGGTGGCGGCGGCCGTCGAATTTCGAGCGCGAGGCAAACACGACCCGGTCCACATCCAGGTTCAGCCCCATGCCGATGGCATCCGTCGCAACGATATAATCCACTTCACCGGACTGATAGAGCTCGACCTGCGCATTGCGCGTGCGCGGGCTGAGCGCCCCCATGACGATGGCCGACCCGCCCTTCTGGCGGCGCAGCAGCTCGCCAATCGCATAGACCTCATCGGCGCTGAACGCGACAATGGCCGTCCGTTTCGGCAGCTTTGTGATCTTGGTATGGCCGATATAGCGCAGCTCGGAAAAGCGCTCGCGCGGTTCGGTCTCCGCGCCCAGCTCCAGCGTCCGCAGCACACCGCGCATCGTGTCACTGCCCAGCAGCAGGGTCTCGTGATTGCCGCGCAGATTGAGGATGCGGTCGGTAAAGACGTGGCCCCGGTCCTGGTCCTCGGCCAGCTGGATCTCGTCAATCGCGACAAAATCCACTCTCAGGTCGGTCGGCATGGATTCCACGGTGCACACCCAATAGCGCGCCGTAGGCGGAACAATCCGCTCCTCGCCGGTAATCAGCGCGACATGGGCCGCGCCCTTGCGCTCGACCACGCGGTCATAGACCTCGCGCGCAAGCAGGCGCAGCGGCAGGCCGATCATGCCGGTGCCGAATCCTGTCATCCGCTCGATGGCGTAGTGCGTCTTGCCGGTATTGGTGGGGCCGAGAATGGCCTTCAGGGTGGAACTCATCGACGTTGCGTGGCGGCGGATCGAGGGGAAGTCAAGCCGAGGGCTCAAACCCGGCGCAGATCAGGCCATCACCTCGACGCGGGCAGGCTCAGCGGTGGGCGCCTTTTCCTTCACCACATGCGGCTGGAAGTGGAGGAGTTCCCAGCGTCCGTCATGATGCTCGACGAGGGCGGTACAGCTCTCCACCCAGTCGCCATCATTCATGTAGGTGATGCCGTCTATGTCGCGCATTTCGGCGACGTGGATGTGGCCACAGATCGCGCCGTCATATTCCTTGCGGCGGCAATAGTCGGCCACATGGCCCTCGAAATTGTGGATATGGTTCAGCGCCCGCTTGGTGCGCTTTTTCAGGGCCTGCGACAGCGACCAATAGGGCATGCCGAACCAGCGGCGGATCGCGTTCAGCTTCGTATTGGTCCAGAGCAGGAAATTATAGGCATGGTCGCCCAGATGCATGATCCATTTGCGGTCGGCCCGCATCATGCCGTCAAACATGTCGCCATGCACGACGAGATAGCGCTTGCCGTCCTCGCCCTCATGCACGGCGCGGTTCTTCACCTTGATGTCGCCAAAGGCGAGCCGGAACTGCAGGAA
>DHZF01000065.1 GCA_002414505.1 Hyphomonas sp. UBA5111
CTATCCTCACAGATAGGCTGGGCGCCGTTGGGGGCGCCTGGCCCGCCGCGTCTGTCTCACATTTCCATGAGGGGCGCAAATGACATTATTGCGTCCCGCGCAGCGGGGTGCTTCACTTCGGCTCATGACCCTCACCATTCACCGCCTGTCGGGCACACTCGGCGCAGAAATCCATGGGGCTGACCTCATCGGCGGCCTCTCCAATGCCGCCTTTGACGAAATCCATCAGGCTTTCCTGGATCACAAGGTGATCGTCCTGCGCGGGCAGAATGGCCTGTCGCCGGACCAGCAAAAGGCATTCGCCCGGCGGTTTGGCACGCTGAACATCCACCCCTATGTGAAGGGCATGGACGACCATCCGGAACTCATGGAGATCATCAAGGAGCCGGACGAGAAAACCAATTTCGGTGGCGGCTGGCATTCCGACATGAGCTTCCTTGAGGAGCCAGCGCTCGGCTCGGTCCTGCATGCCATCGACGTGCCGCCCTATGGCGGGGACACATTATTCGCTGACCAGCAGGCCGCCTATGACCGTCTGTCCGATGGCTTGAAGAAGACCCTGGAAGGGATGACCGCCATCCATACGGCCAGCAAGGAATACGGCGCGGATGGCTATTCCGCTGCAGTGCGCCAGTCGATGGATGCCAAGTCCGCCCCTGATGCGCCGGAATACGAACACCCCGTCATCCGCACGCATCCGGAGACGGGCCGCAAGGGCCTGTTCATCAACCCGGCTTTCACGCTGCGCTTTGCCGGCTGGAGCCGCAAGGAAAGCCGGCCGCTGCTCAATTACCTGTTCGACCTGTCACGGGAGGAGCGCAATACCTGCCGCGTGCGCTGGCAGGAAGGCGACGTGACGATGTGGGACAATCGCTGTGTCTGGCATTATGCGCTGAATGATTATCACGGCCATCGCCGCCACATGCGCCGGGCCACGATCAATGGCGACAAGCCGCGTTAGGCTGCTGCGGCAATCATGCCCCAGGCGATCAGGGCCTGACCAAAGAAATAAAGTCCCCAGACCAGAAGAGACGAAACGAGCTGTGGCGGTGCGCCTTCGGGCCGCGTGAACAGCTGGCGCGCGAGGATCATGTCGGAGGCGACGAACATCATCGCGCCAATCGTCACCAGCAAATATTGCGGGTCCAGCCGGAGCGCGAGCACACCCATCAGCAGGATGATGCCCGTATAGGCAAATACCGGGATGCGCATGTCGCCCAGGGAAGGGGACAGCCAGCGCACATAGGCCACGCCGCCAAGCGCAAGCCCGAACTGCGCCGCAGGGACGAGCCAGTTCTTCTCCGCCAGGGGCAGGCCCCAGAAAAGGACAACATAGGCGACATGCGCGAGGAAGAACGCCGCCATGCCGGGCTTCAGCCATTTCTCACCGTCCAGAGCGAGAAACGCATCCCCAAGCGATGAGAGCGCCAGCGCCGCCACGAGCAGGAGCGGTCCCCCGGCTAGATACGCGAACAGGGCCAGAAGAGTGGTCGAGCCTGTCTTCACGACCACGCGCGGAATACTGCTTCCGGCGCGCCAGCACCAGAAGACCCAGAAAAGCACGCCAAGCGCGATGGCGCCTGCCAGCGCAAGAAAGTCGGGGGTCATAAGGAAATCAGTCCTGCTTTACCGGTTCCGGCAGGCGGAGCAGGCGTCTCGCCATACCGCGATGCGTGTCTTTGACATGCATGCCGACAATTCCAAGGGCGGTGGCCAGGACGGTCGCATCATCGGTGAAGCCGAGCCCGGCCAGGAAATCCGGCAGCAAATCGACGGGCATCACAAAATAGGCGCCGGCTGCAAACAAAACGCCTTTGGCCTTAAGCGGCGTGCTCGGATCGCGCGCAGCAAAATAGGCTGCCGCAAGGTCATCCGCGAACGGGATCTTTCCGGCAACGCGCAGCAGCTTGGGCACGAGACCTTTCGTGCGACGTTCCATGCGCTCAACCGATTGCGGCGTGAACCGTCCCTCGGCATCCTGAACCATGTTGATAATTTCCGCTGCGTCAGACATTGCGAACTCCTGTCAGCACTATAGACCAACAGTGTATCAACAAAAACAAGGGAGGGCAGCAGCCCATGGAACTGAACTCGAATATCTCTGCCGTTATTACAGGTGGCGCGTCTGGCCTCGGTGCTGCAACCGCTCGTAAACTGGCTTCGCAGGGCGTGAAAGTCGCTCTTTTCGATCTCAATGAAGAGAAGGGCGAAGCCCTCGCCAAGGAACTTGGCGGTGTCTTCTGCAAGGTGAACGTCACCGATGAAGAGTCAGTAGACGCCGGTTTTGCCAAATCCCGCGCCGCCATCGGCCAGGAACGCATCCTCGTCAATTGCGCCGGCACGGGCAACGCCATCAAGACGGCCAGCCGCAACCGCGAGACAGGCGAGATTACCCACTTCCCGCTCGACAAGTTCAACATGATTATTCAGATCAACCTTGTCGGCACATTCCGCTGCATCGCAAAGTCTGCGGCTGGCATGATGACGCTGGATCCAATTGAAGGCGAGCGTGGCGCAATCGTGAACACGGCGTCTGTTGCCGCGGAAGACGGCCAGATGGGACAGGCATCCTACTCGGCTTCCAAGGGCGGTGTGGTCGGCATGACCCTGCCAATCGCGCGCGACCTTGCCCGCGAACTGATCCGCGTCAACACGATCCTGCCGGGCATCTTCAACACCCCGCTGATGCAGGGCGCACCGGACAATGTGAAACAGGCGCTGGCGGCTTCCGTGCCAAACCCGGCTCGCCTTGGTAATCCGGACGAGTATGCATCGCTCGCCTGCGAGATGATCACCAATGGCTACTTCAACGGCGAAGACGTGCGCCTCGACGGTGCCATCCGCATGGCTCCGCGCTGATCGGCTCACGCCGTTTCAGAAACGCTTCTAAGGCCCGCTCCCGGTTTGGGGGCGGGCCTTTTTTTAATGGAAGCGGGCTACGAGGATGACAGGGAGCCCAGCTCCCGGTCGTCCCCTTTACTGTCCCTGGCGTTGTTTTACGCCTTCCTCGTCAGCAATCGCGCGATCTTCGTCATTGAAGATGATTTCTGCTTCCTCGCCCTTGCCATAGGCGCGGGATTTCTTGGCCAGCGCCGACATGGAATCCTGCATCGAGCCCTGGCCGACGGCCATGGTCTTCGAGGCGGAGACGCCAACGGCTTCGGCATCGTCAAAGCGGGCAAACTCGGCCCCGAGAAAAACGACTTCCCAGCCCTTGGCTTCGGCGCGGTCGAGCGCGGCCTTGGCACCGTCCCGGGTCAATTCGCGAGAGGAGTTTTCCAGCCCGTCCGTCATGATGACGATGACAGCCTTTTCCGGATCGTCGGCTTCCGCCAGCGACACCATGCGCCCGATCGCATCGAAGAGCGGCGTCATGCCGCGCGGATTGGCTTCCTCATTGGTGACGTCGGTCCAGTCCTCGGCGATGACCTTTTCGCGCAGGACATCGAATTGCATTCCGTCCTGAAAATCGAAAATGGCGAGCGTGACATCGGTTTCGATGTCGCTGCCCTCGATCTCCCCTTCATCGGCCTCACCGACGCTGGCTGCGTAGGCATTCACCGAAGTGAGGGCTTCGTCCCAGATGCTGCTCATCGAGCCGGTGCGGTCGAGCAGGATGTAGGAATGCACCGCCCCCGGATCATCATCCGGCTCCGGTGCAGGTATCTTGGCGGAGGCCTGCCCCATCAGGGCGATGGCGGCTGCGCCGGCGGCGAATGTTGTGATGAGCTTTTTCATGCGTGCGTCCCTGTCCAGAAATCTACATCGGGCCACCCGGCCTGATGCATGTTAATCTCCGGGCGAAATCGGGCGCACATGTGGCATTAACGCGTTGTTAGAAAGGAAAAAGGCCTGCCGGGCGTCCGGCAGGCCTTCCAGTCTGAACAGGCATTCAGGTTCGATCATTTTTTCCGATTGAACAGGCTGTCGCCCTGGCGTTTTTGCACATCGGCTTCGCCCGCTGCTGCGCGGTCAGCCTCGTCAAAGGCAACTTCCATCTCGGCATTGGCGTAATAGGCCTGTGTCTTGCGGGCGAGGCGTTCCATGGATTCTGTCATGTGGCCGACGCTCATCGCCATCGATTTTCCCGCACCAATGCCTACGGCGTCGGCATCAGAGAAATTGGCAAACTCCGCCCCAAGGAACACGACTTCCCAGCCGCGTGTCCCGACGCGGTCCAGCGCCGCCTTCACGCCGTCTTTGGTGACTTCGCGCGAGGCGTTTTCCGCGCCATCGGTCATGATGACGATGACGGCTTTTTCCGGAGTGTCGGCTTCGGCCATGGCGATGATCCGGGCGACCGCATCGAACAGGGGCGTCATGCCGCGCGGGCTTGCCTCATTATTCGTCACATCCGTCCAGTTCTTCGCCGGGATGGACCGGCGCAGCACATCGAACTGCAGCCCGTCATGGGCATCGAACACCGCCAATGTCAGTTCCGGGACGATATCGCCCTCCGTGTTGGCGACATTGCCGGCATAGGCGTTCACTGAAGACAGGGCCTCGTCCCAGATCGAGGACATGGAGCCTGTGCGGTCGAGAAGAATGTAGGAATGTACGTTTGCTGTAGACATGGGGGCACTTCCGTCGCTGGCCCCCCGGCCTTGCGCGGAGATGGGGGTCAGTTTCCCGTGATCAAGGGGCGCGTGGAGCGGCTCGGCGCAATTTGTCGTGTTGCGCAGCTCCGGCGCGGGATGTCACAAACCAGAGGGGTCATCAATCACTTTGCGACTAAGGCAGTCTCATCTACCGGCGCGGGCGCATCAAAACATCGGATGTCTTCATAGTATTTTTCGGTCAACGGCTGCTCCCGAAGAAACGCGTCCACCTCAGACACGAATGTCGCATTGAAACCCATCCGCCCGACCGTTCGCCACCAATTCCGCGTTCGGGGAATGCCCAGATGGAGGGCAATCACGCCATGGTAGGCTATATAAACCTCCTTGCTGATGACGCCATCCTTGTACTGGAACCATTCCCATTCCCGCTGCCGCATTGCGGACAACAGGAAGAAGTGCATTTTTGCCTGCGTCACGCCGGATGGCGTGGTTGTGCTCAGGAACGCCTCACACAAATCGGGATTAGCCATCCATTGATAGAGCTCCTGCTGGGTTTGCTCTATCATTCGTTGGCGCGACTGGGACCGGGCCATACGGTTCGACTGTTCCACCTGAATGGCAAGATAAATCAACGTTGCGAGAACAGCGACCGCTGACAGCAAGTTTGCGATTGATCCGATATCCCCGAGAGTCATCCCCCACCCATTCTCCGTCCTTAGGCTGGTGCCGTCGGCAATCTTATCGATCAGTATTGCCTGCCTTCCACACTGACGGCAACTGGCGAGTTTCTGACTTGGGACCGAACTCCAGCAGAGGTCAGATGGGGCGTCTCGCCAACTGTTCCTTCTGGTTCGCTCAGGATAGTCGCATTCCGCGCCGAACGTTCTCAGCTCTCATGCTGAGCAACATCAAGGCATGAGCGGGATGGCTGGCAGCCCTCACCCTCACGCAAATTGCGGCGCGATTTTCAGGTTGCGGACCCAGCCGATCTTTTCCATCGCGAGCAGGATCGTGCCGTTATAGTCGACAATCCGGTTCCAGACGCCGCGACGCGGACGGTGCAGCGCGCTGATGGGCTGGTCGTGGTGATGGTCATGGAAGGCTTC
>DHZF01000152.1 GCA_002414505.1 Hyphomonas sp. UBA5111
GCGGTGATCGAAGGCCTTGAGCCTGATCCGGATATTTTGTCGTTCCATCGTTCGGTCCGTCCGCACAAAACACGTTAGCCCCAACGTGGCGCAAAAGTGCGCCAGGGCGTTACGTGGGATTAAATTGTCTGTTTCGAGGGAGCGTTCGCTCTATAAAGCGCTGCCATCCCGGCGAAGTCGGGGGTTTATGGGATCGGCGACCGCCCGTCAACTATCCTATGTGAGGAATCTTTGGTGGAATGCACAAGCCGCGATCCGGCCCGCCGGTTCCAGACCGCCTCCCCCTTCCCCGGGGTGTGAATTTCGCCTCGTTTTTGAGCAGGCCGACCCAGCCTGTCCACAGCAAATGACAAACGGGTCGGTCGATCAAATAATTGTAGTAAATGTGGTTTAAGCATCTCTCGCAAAGGTTTAAAGCCAAAGGCGTGCACGAAATGCTGTGGGGGCTTGTTCTGAATTTAGGTCCTCGAATTCTTTATCCGAGGTCATATTCAGAGGGGGCCCTCATGACAGAACACGTGCTGACGCTTCATTTTACTTCGATCGGCAGATTGAATCCTTCAATCCGCGATCCGGGGCAGTTCGGGTTTTACAGACGGGTGCGATCATGAGCCAGGTTTCCCATATCACCAGTCCGGACTGGCCCCGGCCCGCCCCGACTCGGGAGCGCATTGCGGTCATCCTCCCCTGCTACAATGAAGCCAAGACAATCGGCGAGGTCGTGCGCAGCTTCAAACAGGTCCTGCCGGACGCGGCGATCTATGTCTGCGACAACAATTCCAGCGACGAGACATCTGATGTGGCCCGGGAGGCCGGGGCCGAAGTCCTCTTCGAATCCTATCAGGGCAAGGGAAACGCGGTCCGCCGCCTGTTCTCCGATGTCGAGGCCGATATCTACATCATGGCCGACGGAGACGGGACCTATGACGCCGCCAGCGCGCCCCATCTCGTCGAAGCCCTGCGGGAGCGCCGCCTCGCCATGATCAATGGCGCGCGCAATTATGAAGGCGATGGCGCCTTCCGACAGGGACACAAATTTGGAAACCTGATGCTGACCGGCCTTGTGCGCCTGTTCTTCGGGGACCGGTTCAAGGACATGCTCTCGGGATACCGGATCATGAGCCGGCGATTCGTGAAAAGCTTCCCGGCCCTGTCAGACGGATTCGAGATTGAAACCGAACTGACCGTCCACGCGCTCCGCCTGCGCCTGCCCTGCGCAGAAATCGAGACGCCTTATTATGCCCGGCCCGACGGGTCCGTCAGCAAGCTCCATACGTTTCGTGACGGCTTCCGCATCCTCCGCATGATCGTGCGGCTGGTACGCGATGAAAAGCCATTGGAATTCTTCAGCGCGCTTGGCACGCTGATCGCCCTGCTTGCGACCATCCTCGCCGTGCCGGTTCTCATCACCTACATGCAGACCGGGCTCGTGCCGCGCTTTCCAACCCTTATCGCCGCGATGGGGCTGGGCAGCATTTCAATCCTGTCTTTCGCCGCGGGCCTTATTCTGGATACCCTGTCGCGGGTGCGGATTGAGCAACGTCGGCTTGCCTATCTGGCATTACGGGCTGACTGCCCCGAAACCGCCTGATCACGAGCGCACCAGCCAGCCGGACATGTTCAGCGGGGAATCATGACTCAGCAATTGAAGACGCTTCGCCTGCCTGCCCTTTCCGCGTTTGGCCAGACGGATTTCCGGCGGACCCTGAGCCTGACGCTGGTTTGCGCGATCATCATGATGATCCCGGCGCTCCTCAATGGCCGCCCGTTTCACTTCGTGGATTTCAATCAGTATTTCTCGATAGGCGAAATCATCACCGAGCGCGTGATCGGCGCGCCTGAAGATTCCGCGCCGTTGCCACAAGCCGGAAGCCTGCCGTCTGCTGGCGAGGCCGCACCGGATCAGGCGGAACCCTCCCCGCAAGCGACAGACACTGACGGGTATTTCTCTACCATCGCCGGGGGGAGATCCCCGTTCTACGCCCTGATCGCCTATCTCCTCTCCGCAAAGCTTTCCATGTGGCTGCTCTGCCTGATGCAGACAGGCATTGCCGCCTGGCTGATCATCCGGTTCCTCGATTTCACTGTGGGAGAGCGGCGACCTTATCTTGTCCTCGGAGGGGTCGCGGGGCTGACCTTCTTCACCGCGCTCGGATTCCACGCCAATCTCACCATGCCGGATATCTATGCGGCCTTCCTGTCGATCAGCGCGATCCTGCTCATCTTCAGGACGGAGATGAGCCGTCTGGAAACCCTGGCCCTGACCGCCCTGATCTGCGTGTCGGCCCTCATGCACACGACGATCCTGTTACTGGGCCTGCTGTTCCTGGCCTTGTCGGTGGCTTACCTCATCCCGGCCTGGAGCCGCCGGCATGTGCGCCGGCTTGCGCCCGCCTGCCTTCTCGGCGCGGTGTTCCTGTCGATTGCGGTACAATCGGTCTACGGGTTTGCGGCCGAAAAGCTTACCGGGGAGCCGTTGCGGTCTCCGCCCTACCTCACCGCCCGCGTGATGGATGATGGTCCCGGCAAGCTGCATCTTGAAGCGGCCTGCGCCAGGGATCCGGACGCCTACGCGCTCTGTGCGTTTGCGGGGGTCGACTATGAAAACCACAATGAATTCATCTGGGGAGCCGGCCAAACCGGGAAACCCAGTTTCATTGACAGCCCGGCAGACCTGAAGCGCGCCCTGCTGGAAGAACAGAGGCGCTTTGTCCTCGATTCCATCTCCGCATATCCCCTTCAGCAAATCGGGGCGTCTCTGGAGAATATGGTTGCGCAATTCTTCGACGTGTCGATACAAGAAATAGATGAGGGCGCAGTCCATATCCTGCACAATTATCTCGGCGACAGTCCGCAGGCCCTCGCCTACACGCCCGGCTTCCGTCCCTGCCTGCAATTGCCCGACAGCTGCACCGAAGCCAATCTCTTCAACACCGCCTGGAATGGTCTGGTCTATACAGCCGACCTCGCCGCCCTTGTCGGCTTCATGGTCATCCTCGGGGCGTGGAGCTGGTATCGGGTGTCGCCCTCCGGGGCGGGCCTGGCCGGACAGGATCACTTCCTGCTCATGGCCTGGACGATCTTTCTTCTCCTGTTGGCCAATGCCTTTGTCTGCGGCGTCGCGTCCGGCGTCCACGACCGCTATCAGGCGCGCCTCATCTGGATTGTCCCGCTCTGTCTCTTGGGCCTGTACCGGCCGATCAGCCAGCTTCGAGATCACGTATTGTCGCGGCAATAGCGTTCATGGATAGTCCCCTCGCAAGCCTCATGAGCAAGCCGGCTGTACGGTATGGCCTCGCCTCCATCCTCGCATTGGTGATGGATTTTATCCTGACCATGACGCTGCGCTTCGGCGGGGGGCTCAGCCTGACCCTGTCTGCGGCCCTTGCCTTCATCGTGACCGGCGTCGTGTTCTATTTCATCCATGAATTCTGGACCTTCCGGCACGAAACTTCAGCGGTTTCGACCAAGCGGCTGGTAAAGAATCTCACCTCCCTTGGCACGTCCTTCAGCGCACGGATTGGCGTGATCGGCTTGCTCGAATGGCTGCACACGCCCGGCGTGCTGAGCGCCTCGGCCTATTTCGTCGCCGGGGCCGGGGTGTCCTTCACCCTGAACTACCTGATCAACAAATACTGGGTCTTTTCCAAAAGCTGAGCCTCGCCTCCAGGCTTTCCGGACACCAGACACAAAAAGGCCGCCCTT
>DHZF01000075.1:0-10025 GCA_002414505.1 Hyphomonas sp. UBA5111
CCAGACGTCTCGGCGCAACGCCCACAGGCAGGAAGTAGGATGAAATGAACGACAGCCAGCCTCTTGTGATCCGACTTGCCGCGCCGCGCGGGTTCTGCGCCGGCGTCGATCGGGCAATCCAGATCGTCGAGGAAGCGCTCGAAAAGTGGGGCGCGCCGGTCTATGTGCGCCACGAAATCGTTCACAATGCGCATGTGGTCAGTCGGCTTGAGGCGCTTGGCGCCATCTTTGTCGAGGAACTGGACGAGTGCCCGGAAGACCGTCCGGTCATTTTCTCGGCCCATGGCGTGCCGAAATTGGTGCCTGCCGAGGCCCAGCGTCGCAACATGATCTTCGTCGATGCCACCTGCCCGCTCGTCTCCAAGGTCCATGTCGAAGCCGAGCGCCATCACCGTGAAGGCCGCGAAATCGTGCTGATCGGCCATGCCGGACACCCTGAAGTGATTGGCACGATGGGCCAGCTGCCGGGCGATACGATCACGCTAATCGAGACAGTGGAAGATGTCGCGACCTTCGAACCGAAGGATCCTGGCAATGTCGCCTTCGTCACCCAGACCACGCTGTCGGTGGATGATACGGCTGACATTGTCGCGGCGCTGCAGGCGCGGTTTCCGGGCATTTCCAGCCCGCACAAGGAAGACATCTGCTACGCGACCACGAACCGTCAGGACGCCGTGAAGTCGCTGGCGCCCGGCGCGGATCTTGTCCTCGTCATTGGCGCCAAGACGAGTTCCAACTCCGTCCGCCTGGTCGAAGTCGCCAAGCGGGCTGGCGCCGCCCGCGCCGAACTGATCGCCAGCGCCGAGAATATCGACTGGTCCTGGCTCGACGGCGTCTCGACGCTGGGACTGACGGCTGGGGCGAGCGCGCCGGAAGATCTGGTGCAGGGCGTGATCGATGCCTGCAGCGAAAAATACGACGTATCGCTCGAGCGCGTGGAAACGGCACGTGAGACCGTGACGTTCAAACTGCCGCGCATTCTTGCGGAGTAAGCGGGTCAGGCCCTGACCGGCCTGTGCTTCCACCAGAAGCTCAGCCAGAACAGCAGCCCTGTCAGGATAAATGGCCCGCCCAGCATCAGATTGACCCAGAGCGGATTGCTGAGCAGGAAAATGGGCATCAGCCCCGCTGCCACGAACAGCGACCCGCCAATCCGCTCAAAATGCCATGCCAACACGAGCAATCCGATCAGCACGAAGTTCGGAATCATGTGGATCAGGAAGCCGAGCAATAGCTGGTGCCAGGGCGCGTCCATACTGAACACGTCCAGAGCGAACAGAGACAGGTAGAGGATGCCGAGAATGCCCAGCACACGCGGCGCATAATAAATGATCCTGCCCATACAGGCCTCCTTTGGTCAGACTTCACCCTTAGCGTTCATGGCTTTGCGCGAACGTGCCTTGGCCTGGATCAAACCGCGCCCGGTAATGCGGCAGGCCCGTGGCCGTCATGCTGGTGTCGAAACTGGTATGAAACCGCGTGATCTGGCATAAGGCGCGGCATGACCTACACTGTTGCCGCCTTCTACAAATTCTTTTCCTTTCCGGACTTTGAGGCCCGCCGGGCTGCGCTGGCGGAGACGCTGTGCGGCGCGGGCGTAAAGGGCACGGTGCTGCTCGCCTCTGAAGGCGTGAACGGCACGATTGCCGGGACAGCCGAGGGCATCGAGACGGCGCTGGCCACTTTGCGCTCCCTGCCGGGCGCGGCGGACTTGGAAGCCAAGTTCTCCGAAACCGACGAGATGCCTTTCCTGCGTCTGAAAGTGCGCCTGAAAAAGGAAATCGTGACCATGGGCATACCGGGCACCGACCCGAATGCGCTGGTCGGCACCTATGTCGAGCCGACCGAGTGGAACGACCTCATCAGCGACCCGGACACCGTGCTGATCGATACGCGCAATGATTATGAATATTCCATCGGCACGTTCGAAGGCGCGATCGACCCGGAAACGAAGACGTTCCGTGAATTCCCGGACTGGTTCCGCGAATTCCGCGAGAGACTGGCCGCCGAAGGCCGCACGCCCAAGGTCGCCATGTTCTGCACCGGCGGTATCCGCTGCGAGAAAGCCACGAGCTTCGTGAAGGCCGAAGGCATCAAGGACGTGTTCCACCTGAAGGGCGGCATCCTGAAATATCTTGAGACCGTGCCGGAAACCGAGAGCAAATGGCGCGGCGAATGTTTCGTCTTCGACGAGCGCGTCTCGGTGAAGCACGATCTCTCTCCCGGCAATTATGACATGTGCCATGCCTGCAAGCGGCCGATCACCGATGAGGACAAGGCCAGGTCCACCTATGTGCCCGGCGTCTCCTGCCCGCATTGCATCGACGAGATGAGCGACGAACAGCGCGCCCGCTTTGCCGAGCGCCAGAAGCAGATCGACCTCGCCCGCCAGCGCGGCGCCGAACATATGGGCCCGGAGGCACGCCGGAGCGAAGACGCGTGAGCACGCCCGAACATCTGCTCTACACATTCCGGCGCTGCCCCTATGCCATGCGGGGCCGGATGGGCCTGTCGATGGCCGGACTTCCAGTCCGCCTCCGCGAAGTCGTGTTGCGCGACAAGCCTGCCGACATGCTGGCCGCGAGCCCAAAAGGCACCGTGCCCGTTCTGGTGACCTCCTCTGGCGAAATCGTGGACGAAAGTCTCGACGTGCTGCGCTGGGCGCTGGCACAGAATGATCCCGAAGGCTGGATGACGGCCGACCCGGAAACCACGGACATGCTGATCTCCCGCAATGACGGCCCGTTCAAACGCGCGCTGGACCGCTATAAATACCCCAATCGCTATTCCGACGAAGACCTCGCGCCCGGCGCGGCGCGGGCGGCGGGGCTGGAGATACTTCAGGATTTGAATGCGCGCATCGAGGCGCAGGGTGGCCAGCTGGTACGGCCGACACGGAGCCTTGCCGATATCGCCCTCTTTCCCTTCATCCGCCAGTTCGCCCACACCGATATGGAGTGGTTCCAGGCGCAGGATCTGCCGGCGCTTCAGGCCTGGCTGGACGGCCACAAGCAGAGCGCCTTGTTCACAGGTGTGATGGCGAAATATCCGCAATGGGCACCGGGCGAAGACGAGCCATTTCTGCCCGCTGCGGCGTGATGCCACGACCTTCAGATCCCCCTCTTGAAAATTCTGCGCGCGGGCGTAAAAGCCCCGTTCTTCGGCGCGGAGTGTAGCTCAGCCTGGTAGAGCACTGTCTTCGGGAGGCAGGGGCCGGAGGTTCGAATCCTCTCACTCCGACCATTTCTTTGTCGTCCGGCTTCGCCGGAATTTTTGGTCCAGTGGATCAAAAAACACAAAGAAATGCTCGCCGCGTAAGCAAGAGCTTTTGCCCCTCCTGCTCGTAGCGAATTACCGGACCTTGCTATCCCCCGCACGCTCCGTCCCGATATTTTCCAGATCAAAAGGCGTGGTCTGGTACATCTGGTTGATCCAGTTTCCGAACAGGAGGAAGGCGTGGGACCGCCAGCGGTTCTTCGGCGTGCGGCTGGGGTCATCCTCGGGAAAGTAATTGGCCGGCACGGCGATCTTTCGCCCGGCGGCCACATCGCGGCGATATTCGGCCTCCAGCGAGGTGGAATCATATTCGATGTGATTGAAGATATAGAGCCGGTTGCCGCGCGCCTCCTGCAACAGGCAGAGCCCGGTCTCGTCGCTCTCCATCAACACGTTGAGCCCGCTGCCGTCCGGCAGATCCTCGCGGCGCACTTCCGTCCAGCGCGACACCGAAATCGAGAAATCGTCCGAGAACCCGGTCAGGAAAGGCGAGTCCGGCTTGCGATTGTGATGGCGATAGACGCCGAAGGCCTTCTCGTCGAGAATGTGCTTGGGCACGCCATGGAAATGCCGGATGGCCGCCATCGCGCCCCAGCAGATGAAGAAGCTGGAATGGACGTGGGTCTCGGTCCAGTCGAGAATCTCCTTCAGCTCTTCCCAATAGGAGACGTCTTCATAGGGTAGTTTCTCGACCGGCGCGCCGGTGATGATGAAGCCATCAAACTTGCGGTCCTTCACCTCGTCCCAGGTATGGTAGAACGAGATCAGATGGTCTTCCGGCGTGTTGCGCGCCACATGGCTGCCGATGCGGACCAGCGTCAGCTCGACCTGTAGCGGCGTCGCACCGACGAGCCGCGCGATCTGGGACTCGGTCTCGATCTTGTTGGGCATCAGATTGAGCAATGCGATCCGCATGGGGCGGATATCCTGGCGCGTCGCGATGGATTCATCGAGTACCTGCACGCCTTCACGCACGAGCAGTTCGCGCGCAGGCAATCCGTCAGGAATTCGAATGGGCATAGGCTCTACTCCGCTACCAGTTTCGGCCAGTCGGAATCTTGCTGTGAGCGTGTTCGGATTTCCCGCGCAGCCTTTTAGCAAGTTGTTTAACGTGGCTGCAAGCCGACCGACCAAATCACCACGGGGCTCCTACATA
Source organism: Hyphomonas sp. UBA5111 (assembly GCA_002414505.1). GTDB lineage: Bacteria > Pseudomonadota > Alphaproteobacteria > Caulobacterales > Hyphomonadaceae > Hyphomonas. The sequence goes on from DHZF01000075.1 coordinate 4,433, forward strand.
GGCGCCCCGCAGCGTGAGTCAATTGTCCGATGCCCGGAGGTCAGCCCGCGATCGCGGCGCGGACCGCGGCGAGCGCCTCTTCGGCCTTGTCGGTATCCGGGCCGCCCGCCTGGGCCATGTCCGGCCGGCCACCACCGCCCTTGCCGCCCAGCGCTTCGCTGGCCGCCTTGACGAGATCGACCGCCGAATAGGTGTCGGTGAGGTCCTTGGTGACGCCCACGGCGACCCCGGCCTTGCCATCGGCCACGCCGACAAAGGCCACGATGCCGGACCCGATCTGGGCCTTGGCCTCATCGACCAGCGTGCGCAATTCCTTGCCGCCCACGCCTTCGGCAATGCGCGCCATCAGCTTCACGCCATTGATCTCTTCCGGGCCGGCGGCTGCTGCGCCGCCCCCGCCCATGGCGAGCTTGCGCTTGGCATCGGCCAGTTCCTTTTCCAGAGACCGGCGTTCTTCGCCGAGCGCCGCCACACGGCGCGGAACATCCTTGAGCGGAACTTTCAGGCTTTCGGCAAGGTCTGCGGCGATCTGGGCGCGGCCCTTGAGATAGGCCAACGCCTCGGCGCCTGTGGCCGCCTCGATGCGGCGGACCCCGGCGGACACGCCGCCTTCGGACGTGATCACGAAGACCCCGATATCGCCGGCGCGCTCGACATGCGTGCCACCACACAGCTCGACCGAATACCGGCGCCCATCGCCCGCGCCCATGGACAGCACACGGACTTCGTCACCATATTTCTCACCGAACAGGGCCAGGGCGCCCGCCTCGATGGCCTTGTCGGGCGAGGTGACCTGAATGCCGGTCGGGTGGTTCTCGCGGATCTGGGCGTTGACCTCATCCTCGACGGCTTCGAGTTCGGCCTGCGTCATCGGGCCGTTATGAGAGAAGTCAAAGCGGAACCGGTCGGCCTCGACCAGCGAGCCCTTCTGCGTGACGTGCTCGCCGAGCACCTTGCGCAGCGCCGCATGCATGATGTGGGTGGCCGAATGATTGGCCATGATGGCGCGGCGGCGGCCGGCATCGACATGCAGGCTGGCCGTGTCGCCAAGCTTCACCTCGCCGGAGACGAGTTCACCGATATGGACATGCAGGTCGCCGGCGCGTTTCTGGACGTCGCGCACGATGAAGCGTGCGCCGCCATCGAAGACGATCTCGCCATGGTCGCCAGCCTGACCGCCGGATTCGGCATAGAAGGGCGTCATATCGAAGACGAGTTCGGCCGGACCGGCCGACAGCGTATCGACGCGCGCCCCACCGGACGCGATGGCGACCAGCTTGCCCTTGCCTTCAGTGCCGTCATAGCCGGTGAATTTCGTGGCGCCTGCATCATCGCGCACGCGAAACCAGATATCGTCCGTTGCCTGATCGCCGGATGAGAAGCCGGCAGCGCGGCTGTCCTGGCGCTGTTGCTCAAGGGCCGTTTCGAAGCCCTCGACATCGACGCTCATGTCACGACCGCGCAGGATGTCCTGCGTCAGGTCAAGCGGGAAGCCATACGTGTCCGCCAATTTGAACGCGACATCGCCGGGCAGTGCATCGCCCGCTTTCATGGCGGCGGTTTCCTTGTCGAGCAATGACAGGCCATTGCCCAGCGTGCGCTGGAAGCGGCCCTCTTCCTGTTCGAGCGCGGATTCGATGGCGGCCTTGGCGCGGCCCAGTTCCGGATAGGCCTTGCCCATTTCCGAAATCAGTGCCGGGGCCAGCTTGTACATCAGCGGCTCACGCGCGCCGAGCAGGTGCCCGTGGCGCATCGCGCGGCGCATGATGCGGCGCAGGACATAGCCGCGGCCTTCATTCGACGGCAGGACCCCATCGGCAATCAGGAAGGCCGACGTCCGGAGATGGTCGGCAATGACGCGGAAGGAGGCGAGCTGGTCGCCTGCGGCCTTCGCGCCATAGAGGTCTTCCTCGGCGGCGACCAGTGATTTGAACAAATCGATGTCGTAATTGTTGTGGACGCCCTGCAGGACGGCCGAAATCCGCTCCAGCCCCATGCCGGTATCAATGGAAGGCTTGGGGAGATTCTTGCGCGTGCCGTCGGCCTGCTGGTCGAACTGCATGAAAACGAGGTTCCAGATTTCGATGAACCGGTCGCCATCCTCGTCCGGGCTGCCGGGAGGGCCTCCGGGAACGCTTTCGCCATGATCGTAGAAGATTTCCGAGCAGGGCCCGCACGGGCCGGTATCGCCCATGGACCAGAAATTGTCCGACGTGCCGATCCGGATGATCCGGGAATCGTCGAGGCCGGCGATCTTTTTCCACAGCGCTGCGGCTTCATCGTCTTCGGCATAGACCGTGACGAGCAGCTTTTTCGGATCGAGCGCGAATTCCTTTGTGCACAGCTCCCAGCCGAATTCGATGGCCTCTTCCTTGAAATAGTCGCCGAAGGAGAAATTCCCCAGCATTTCAAAGAAGGTATGGTGGCGGGCCGTGTAGCCGACATTGTCGAGGTCATTGTGCTTGCCGCCGGCGCGGACACATTTCTGAGACGTGGTGGCGCGCGGGGCCGGCGGGGTCTCGGCGCCGGTGAAGATGTTCTTGAACGGCACCATGCCGGCATTCACGAACAGCAGGGTCGGGTCGTTCTGCGGGATCAATGGCGCGGACGCCTGACGCAAATGCCCCCGCTTCTCGAAGAAGGAGAGGAAGGTCTCGCGAATCTCGTTTACGCCGGTCATGGGCAGCTCTGTGTCCTTGCGATCAGTGTTACGGCCGAGTCGATCGGCACGAATATTACACCGGCGATATAAAGGTCCCTTTGCGGCACGCCAAGCGGGGTGCGCCACAAAGGGACAGTTCTCTTGAGAGAGAGATGGGATTTCCGGCCCTGAAACCTGCGTTTCGGGGCCGGATCATGATCAGATCGAGATCTGGGGAAGGTTTGGGCGATCAGCCTTCGGCGGCGTCCGGCAGATCGTCATCCTGTTCGGATTCCATGCCGGCATTCAGCAATTCGTCCGCCAGGAGGCCCGCATTGCGCCGGATCGCATCTTCGATCTCGTCGGCAATGGCCGGGTTTTCCTTCAGGAAATTCCGGGTCTTCTCGCGGCCCTGACCCATGCGCTCTCCCTTGTAGGAGTACCAGGAGCCGGCCTTCTCGACGACTTCGGCCTTCACGCCGAGATCAATGAGCTCACCGGTCTTGGAAATGCCTTCGCCATACAGAATGTCGAATTCGACCTGACGGAAGGGCGGCGCGACCTTGTTCTTGACGACTTTGACGCGCGTCTGGTTGCCGATGACTTCATCCCGGTCCTTGATCGCGCCGATGCGGCGGATGTCCAGGCGGACGGAGGCGTAGAATTTCAGCGCGTTCCCGCCGGTCGTGGTCTCGGGGCTGCCGAACATGACGCCGATCTTCATCCGGATCTGGTTGATGAAGATCACCATGCATTTGGACTTGGAGATCGAACCGGTCAGCTTGCGCAGCGCCTGGCTCATCAGGCGGGCCTGCAGGCCCGGCAGGGAATCGCCCATCTCGCCTTCAAGTTCGGCGCGCGGCGTGAGGGCCGCCACCGAGTCGATGACGAGCAGGTCGACCGCGCCGGAGCGTACCAGCGTGTCGGCGATTTCAAGCGCCTGCTCGCCCGTGTCCGGCTGGGAGATCAGCAGATCATCAAGATCAACGCCCAGCTTGCCGGCATAGAGCGGGTCCAGCGCATGTTCGGCGTCGATGAAGGCACAAACGCCGCCATTCTTCTGGGCCTCTGCCACGCTGTGCAGGGCCAGGGTCGTCTTGCCCGAGCTTTCCGGGCCGTAGATTTCGATGATGCGGCCCTTGGGCAGGCCGCCAATGCCGAGCGCAATGTCGAGACCGAGCGAGCCGGTGGGCACCGCCTCGACATCCATGACCTTCTTGTCGCCCAGGCGCATGACCGAGCCCTTGCCAAAGGACCGCTCAATATTGCCCAAAGCTGTTTCAAGAGCTTTCTGCTTGTCCACGCCTGATTCCTTGTCCACGAGTTGTAGCGCCGCTTTGGCCATGAGTCGTCTCCTTAGGTCTACCATGGGGCCGCATTTGGCAAGGCCCCCGTTTGCCGTTGCTGAGCACGATGTACCATATTTGTTCTGCGGAACAAAGGGGAAACTTCCTGCGCGCTACATCTTTTCTTTTCGCTGCGTTTCAGGCATGATCCCGCCCATGCTTGACCGATCCAGCCGCCCCGCCGGCGAAGCCCGCCTTCGCTATCTCGACGCCGACATCGAAATGATCACGCCGGGAGACTATGTCACCTGCGCCGTGACCAGCCGGAAGATTCCGCTGCAGGGCCTGCGCTATTGGAGCGTGGACCTGCAGGAAGCCTATTGGGATGCCGACGCGGCGAGCCAGCGCATGGCCAAGGCCGGCAGCTGATGCGGCGCGCAATCCTGGTCGGCCTGTCGGCGTTTGTCGTGGCGTGCGCTGCGGCCGAGTCTCCGGCCCCCACGCCTGCGCCCATTCCGGAAACCGGGCCCACACCAAAACCTGCCCCCGCGCCCATTGCCGAGGCGCCTGCCGAATCGGCTGCGCCGGACTGTGGCGGCGTCCTGGTGCAGGGCGGGCTGGTGATCTGTTCGGCCGAGCCGGGCAGCCATTTCACGGTGGCCGGCACCAGGCTGACCGTCAGCGAAACGGGCACGGCGCAGTTCGGGCTCAGCACACGCGCGCCGAGCGTGGTCGGCTGGACGCATGACAGCGGCGCCTTTGGCGACCTGCAGATTGCCGAGCGCCAGGATGAATATCGCGAGCTGACGGGGCTCGATTGCGACAAGGTGGATGCCCGCTCGCCGGAGCAGAAAGCCCATGCCTCGCGCAGCTGGGTGAAGAAGCAGGATGCGTTTGCCAGCTTCAATCCCGGCCCCGGCGCGCTGGAGGGGTTCGTGAAGCCTGCCGACGCCCCCGCCTCGTCGCCCTTCGGGCCGACCCGGAAATATAGCGGCGTCTCGAAAGTCACCGGCGAGTCGTGCGAGAGCACCTCGGTGCATCGCGGCTATGACATGGCCGCGCCGATCGGCACCGAAGTCCGCGCACCCGCGCCGGGCGTGGTGATCCTGGCCGATCCGGATCTCTATTATGAAGGCGGCACCGTCTTCCTCGACCATGGGCATGGCCTCGTCTCGGTGTTCATGCACCTTTCCGCCGTCGATGTTGCGGCGGGCGATGAAGTGGACACCGGCGACCTGCTGGCGAAGACCGGGAATTCCGGCCGCACGACGGGCCCGCATCTGCATTGGGCCGTGAAGTGGCGCAACCCGGAAGCGAGCAGCCGGGATGGCGATTTCTATATCGACCCGGCCCTGTTGCTGGAGCTACAGGCCGCGCCTTAATCGTAAATGATGAATCAAGGTTAGCGCGCGCTTTCCGGCATACCGGCAATTGCGCCCATTTCGGAAACGCGGCTTTCACACCTGTGGCGCATAATTCACCCGTGACGCGAATACACACCCCTCTCCCGGATTCGCGCCACGCCCCCCCGGGTCTGCAGAACCTGTAATACCTGCAGCACACCGAACCCTAATGGGCGGTACCCATCAACTGCACCCAGCCGCCCATGGCTCCGCTCGCCCTTAGCCCCTCCCAAGGCGCGGGTGGGCGGAGATTGCAGCCTCCC